>CAMTVM010000007.1:0-54919 GCA_947085195.1 uncultured Chloroflexota bacterium | reverse complement strand
GATCGGGGCTACCCTCTACGTGTGAACGAAGAGAACCCCGAGCCCGAAGCGGCTCCCGACCAGACCCCCGTTCAGACCTCCGACGCCGCCACCGCCGTGGCCGATCCCGCGTCCGCCGACCTGGCGCCCGACCCCGCGTCCGCCGACCTGGCGCCCGATCCCGCGCCCGCCGGCTTCGCCACCCTCGACCTCGACGAGCGGCTGCTGCGCACCCTCACCGCCCTCGGCTACGAGGAGCCTACGCCCGTCCAGGAGGTGGCGATCCCGCCGTTGCTCGCGGGCCGCGACCTGCTCGCGGAGGCACCCACCGGCACCGGCAAGACCGCCGCGTTCGCCTTGCCGATCCTCCAGCACCTGGCCCGCCGCATGGATGAGGCCCGCGCCGCCGGACTCCCGGTCGATGGCAGAGGCGTTCCCCGCGACGGCCGCGGCAGCCGCCCGTCCTCGCTCGTGCTCGCGCCCACGCGGGAGCTCGCGATGCAGGTCGCCGAGGCGATCCACCGCTACGGCCGCGACCTCGGCGTGCGCGTCGTCCCCATCTACGGCGGCCAGCCGATCACCACCCAGCTCGCCCGCCTCGCGCGCGGCGTGGACGTCGTCGTGGCCACCCCCGGCCGCGCCGTGGACCACCTCGACCGCGGCACGCTGCGCTTCGACGAGGTCCAGACGGTCGTCCTGGACGAGGCCGACGAGATGCTCGACATGGGCTTCGCGGACGACCTGGACCGGATCCTCGGCGCCCTGAAGAAGGAGCGCCAGACCGCGCTGTTCTCCGCGACCATCGCGGGGCCGATCGCCCGCCTCGCCGAGCGCCACCTGGCCGATCCCGTCCGCGTCCGCGTCCACGAGACACCCCATGCGAAGGGCGAGGACGCCCGCGTGCGGCAGGTGGCCTATGTCGTCCGGCGCGCCGACAAGCTCGCCGCCCTGGGCCGGATCCTTGACCTGGAGGACGGCGCCGCGACCCTCGTGTTCGCCCGGACCCGGGGCGAGGTGGACGACCTGGCCGAGGCGCTCTCCGGCCGCGGCCGGGACGCGGCGGCGCTCCACGGCGGGCTGTCGCAGGAGCAGCGCGACCGGATCATGGGCCGCTTCCGCGACGGCGCCCTGGACGTGCTCGTCGCAACCGATGTCGCCGCGCGCGGGCTCGACATCGGCCTCATCAGCCACGTCGTCAACTACGACGTCCCGTCCTCGACCGACGTCTACATCCACCGGATCGGCCGGACCGGACGCGCCGGGCGCGAGGGCGTGGCGATCACCCTGGTCGAGCCGCGCGAGCACCGGCTGCTGCGCGACATCGAGCGAGCGGTCGGCCATCCGCTGGAGATCGCCGGCCTGCCCACCATCTCCGACGTCCGGGAGCACCGGATGGACGCCCTCCGTGCGCAGTTGCGCGAGGCCCTCGTCGCCGGCGACTTCGACCGCTATCGCGCGGTGGTGGAGCCCCTCTCCGGAGAGTTCGACCTGGTCGATATCGCCCTGGCCGCCATCAGCCAGGCCGATGCCGAGGCGCGTGGCGCGGAGGACACCGCGGAGCTGGCGCAGGCGACGCTGCCATCGTTCGACCGGCCGGGCGCCCGCGGGCCGGCGAGGCGGCCGTTCGGTCAGGACCGCGGGTATGGGCCGGACCGGCCGGGGTCCCGCGGGCCGTACAACGCGCCGCCGCCGTTTCCGCAGCGACCGTACCAGCAGCCGTACCAGCAGCAGCCGAACCGGGATCCGCGGTTCCGCCCGGGTACCGCCGGACCGGGTCTCGGCGCGCCGCCCCCGTTCGGCGCAGACCAGGGCCAGGGCCAGGGCCAGGACCAGCCGTTCCCGCAGCGCCCCGGTCCAGATCGCCCGTATGAGCTTCGACCCGGCCAGGGCCGACCCGCTCCCGGCGGCGGACCCCGTCGCGGCTTCCGTCTCTCCGGGTGGCACGACCCCGAGGGTCGCCCCGTCCTGCGGGCGCCCAACATCGGTTCGGGCGGCGGCGGCATCACGCGCCTGTTCGTGGGCGCCGGTCGCGCGGCCGGCATGCGCCCGGGCGACCTGGTCGGCGCGATCACCAACGAGGCCGGCCTGCGCGGCGGGGACATCGGCGCGATCCAGATCGCGGACGGGTTCTCGCTGGTCGAGGTCCCGGAGGCCGCCGCGGAGCACGTGATCCGCGCCCTTCGCGCGGCCACGATCAAGGGCCAGAAGGTGATGGTCCGCCGGGAGCGCTACTAGACGCGGCAGACGATGGGCGCCCTGGGGACCCCGGCACCCCTACCCCTGGCCGCTGCTCCGGTCCCGCAGGAAGCGCTCGATCTCGGTGATCAGGTCGTCGCCCTCTGGCTGTCGGGACTCGTCCACCATCGACTCGAGACGGCCCACGTACGCCTGCGTGTTCTCATCCGCGGCCGCGGCCGCGTCGAGGCGCACCCGCAGCGCCCGCGCTTCATCGGTCAGGTCGCCGAGCGGCAGTTCCACGTCCAGATGCCGCTCCACCGCCCGCAGCAGGGCCGCCGCAGCCGTCGCGTAGGGACCCGTGACGTAGTGGGGGATCTGGGCGAAGTACCCGACGGCCGGGATCCCGCCCGCCGCCGCGGCCATCTCCAGCATCGACAGGGCCGCCGCCGGCACCCGCAGCAACCCGGTGGGGCCGGCCTGCACGTCGCCGCGCAGGAGCCCGGGGCTGGACTCGGTTCCCAGGATCGGCACCGGGCGCGTGTGCGGGACCGCGGCCGGGATGGCGCCCAGGCTGATCCAGGCGCGGACGTCCAGGCGCCCCATCAGCTCTACGGCGGCATCGGCCAGGGCGTGCCAGCGATCGTCGGGTTCGGCACCGGTGAGGATGAGCAGGTCCCGTTCGGGGAACCGGGCGTGGCGGAGGACCAGTTCCGGCCAGGCGAGGGACGAGAGGCGCCCGTCGCGGATCTCCAGCGTCGGGCGGCGCGACCGGTAGTCGTACAGCTGGTCGGCGTCGAAGGTGGCGATGGGCGTCGCGCCGTCCGCGAGCACGGCCAGGGCATTGGTGGCAGCCGAGCCGGCGTCGACCCAGCCGTCCATCGCGGCGATGACGATGGGCCCGTCCAGGGACGGCAGCGAGCCTTCGAGGCGGTAGAGGGACATGGCCGAAGGATACGGTCCCCGGCGCAGGACCGGGAACCTCAGCCCTCGCGCTCGGCCCGGCGCTCCGCGCGGACCGACAGGTAGTGGTGCCACAGGATCCGCGCCGCGACGGCTCGCCAGGGCCGCCAGCCCTCGGCGAGGGCGGTCATCTCGTCCGCGCCCGGCCGCCGCGCAAGCCCGCGCACCTCGGCGATGGCCTGGGCCAGGGCGATGTCGTGGATCGGCCAGGCATCGGGCCGGCACAGCACCATGAGGCGGTAGATGGTCGCGGTCCACGGCCCGATGCCCGGCAGCGCCGTCAGCGCGGCATCGACCGCCGCGTCGTCCAGGTGCGCGAGCGCGTCCAGGTCCAGGCCGCCCGCCTCGAGCGCGGTCGCGAGCGCCCGCGCGTACCGCGTCTTCTGGCGGCTGAAGCCGATGGCGAGCAGTTCACCGCCATCCAGGCGCAGGAACGTGGCCGGGGTCGGCGGTTCCGCGGCGGACCGGAGCCGGTCGAAGGCCGCCTGCGCGGACGCGAGCGAGACCTGCTGCTCGAGGATCACGTGGACCAGCGTGGGGAAGCCGGGCTCCCTATCCCAGAGCGGCGGCCGGCCGAACCGGGCGACGACATCGCCGAGGACCGGGTCCCGCGCCGCCAGCGCATCGACGGCAACGGCCAGCGAGGCTTCGGTGAGAGGTGCGGCAGGATCGGGGGGCGGGGCGGGATCCGACACACAGCCGATGGTGACGCATCCGCTGCCCGGGCGCGGAACCCACCCGGAACCCGGTGTCCGGCCGACGCGTCAGGCATGGGTCACCCACACCAGCCCGAGGCTTCACATCCCATGCCTTTCCCAGGGCGACCCATCCTGCTCGTCCTCCTTGTCGTCGTCGCCCTCTCGGCTTCCGCCTGCGACCGCACCCGGGTCCCGGCGACCCGAACCTGGACCGCCGCCGCGGAGTCCGTGAACGGCAGGACGTTCGTCGTCAACGTCCGCGATACCAGCGGCCGCATCGACAACGTGGAGATCGACCCCGCCGGCCTTCCCGTGCTCGGTGACATCGCCAACCCTCCCGGCCAGCCGAACCTCGTCATCGTGCCCTGGACCGGCGGCAGCTGCGACGAGCAGACCGATATCGAGATCGCCGCGAACGGAGCAGGACTCGCGATCTCGATGCGGACGAGGTTGTCTGCGGGCGTCTGCGACGCTATGGGTGTCGGGCACATCCTGCGGATCACGGGTCTCGCCGCCATCCCCGCTGCGGCCGTCACGGTGTCGTCGAACGGGGGCTCCTGAGCGCCCCCGCTTCCGCCCGGCGCAGCACCGGTCGGTCGCCAGGCGACCGGGAGATCGTCGGGCACGTCGGACGCCATTCGCAAACGCAAACCCGCCGCATCGGCGTGCGACGCGGCGGGTCAGGGTGACGCCTGGTTGACCCCGGGCCGGAACCCGGGCGCGGCGCGGGTGAGCCGCCTAGGCGGCGAACTCCCGCAGCTTGCGGCTCCGGGACGGGTGGCGCAGCTTGCGAAGCGCCTGGACCTCGATCTGGCGGATCCGCTCCCGGGTCAGGCCGAACTCGCGGCCGACCTCCTCGAGCGTCCGGGCGTGCCCGTCGTCGAGCCCGAAGCGGAGGCGCAGGACGCGCTGCTCGCGCCCGTCGAGGCTCGCGAGCACGTGCTCGATCTGCTCGCGGCGCATGCGGTCAGCGACCACGTCGAGCGGGGAGACGGCATCCTCGTCCGGGATCAGCTCGCCCAGCTCCGCGTCGCCCTCGTCGCCGACCGGCGACTGCAGCGACACGGGCTCCCGGCCGAGCTTGCGGATCTCCTCGACGCGCTGCGGGGTCATCGCCGGTGTCTCGTCGGGGAGGGCCGACGCGATCTCGGCATTGGTGGGCTCGCGGCCGAGCTGCGTGGACAGCTCGCGCACGACGCGCGCCACGCGACCCATCGTCTCGACCATGTGGACAGGGATCCGGATGGTCCGGCTCTGGTCCGCGAGGCCGCGCTGGATCGCCTGGCGGATCCACCAGGTGGCGTAGGTGCTGAACTTGAAGCCGCGTTCGTACTCGAACTTGTCGACGGCGCGGATCAGACCGGCGTTGCCCTCCTGGACGAGGTCCAGCAGGCCCATGCCGGCCTGGTTGATGTACTTGCGCGCGATGGACACGACCAGCCGCAGGTTGGCGGAGGTCAGGTGGTCCCGCGACTGCTTGGCCAGGTCCTTGAGCACCGGGTGGAACTCGGCGACGGTCTCGGCCTCGTGGCCGGCCTCCAGGTACCGCTGGATCGCGGGGTAGGCGATCTCGGTGCGGGCCCAGGTGCGGAGGTCGCGGAGCGCCACGTTGCCGCGGATCTCGGCGTTCGGCTTGCCCAGCTCGCCCTCGATCCAGTCCAGCAGGTCCGCGAAGGTCTCGGCGTCGAGGCGCTCGTTGTAGACCGAGCGGAGGTCCTGGGCCCGATCCAGGCGCTCCTTGAGCGCGTCCGTCTCGGCCTTCTTGAGCGCGTCCGCCAGCCCGAGGGGCGGTGCGGTGACGAGCAGGTCCAGCGCATCATCCGAGCGGATGGCGGAGGTGACGATCCGGTGGGACTCGGCCTCGAACGGGACCGAGTACTTGCGGTTCTTCGCCCGGGCCGTGGCCTCGGTGCGGTGGAGCGTCCACTCGTGGATGCTCAGCAGGGCCTTCCACGGCTCCGCCACGGCCTGTGCGCCCAACTCCATGCTCTTGGCGAGGATGACCTCCTCCTCCGCGGTCAGGAGCGGGACCCGGCCGATCTCCCGGAGGTACAGGCGCACGGAGTCGTCCGTGTCCAGGACCTCGGACGCCACAGGTTCCGGATCGGCCTCTTCGGCGACCTTGGGAGCCGGTTCGGGCGCGATGACGGACACCTCGGCGACAAGCGCCGCAGTTTCGAGGTCGGCCGCTTCCGGGTCAAGCTCGATGGAAACCGCCGCGAGCGCCGCGTCCGCGTCGGATGCAGGAGAGTTGGGGTCGAGGGAAATCACGTTGCTCCAGTTGACGGTGCCCCGCCCAGCCGCGGGGCACCGGGGAATGTGAACGGCAGCCCATTGGGACGGCCGGACCCGCGTACTCGGGTCCACGCCACCCGACACACGTACTGGCGTGTCAAATGACACGCCATTGGACCACAAGTCTAGGCCATTGGCCGGGCCTTGACAACCCCCTTTGTGGATACACGTAGGGGGTATGTTCGAGGGCTTCAGCCGCCCGCCCGTACGGCAGCTGGCCGCCCGCACGGCAGCTCGGAGCCATTACGGCAGCTGGCCGGCCGCCGGCGCCCCAGCCTCGTACGTCTCGGGCAGCGTGCCCACGAAGTACACGCCACCTTCCTCCAGCGCGAACGTCTGGATCGAGAGGCCGTCGATCGTCGCGAGCCGGCCCGCGAGGTAGCTGTTGAGGGCATCCTCCGCCATCTTCGCCACGTCCGCCGGGACCGGGATCCGCCCGAACTCGACCGACTGCAGGTCCACGGTCACGCTCCTTGGCCCATTCACCGTGATCGCCCAGGTGCCGTAGACCGGGCCCGCGAACGGGTACCCGAAACCTGACAGGTCCACCATGGCGGCCACTTCCGCATAACCGTCGTGGAACCGGACCGAGACGTCCTTGAACGCGGCCGTGTCGTTCCGGAGCTCGCCCATGGCATTGATCTCGGCCTCCCCGATGACCTCGTCGACCGGGACCGAGCCTCCAAACGTGTGGGCGGAGCTCAGCGTGTAGTTGGCGGCCGGAGAGAGCAGCCGGAAGCCGTGCGCGTCGAGGAACTCCTGGTACGCGACCGCATCGGCGTCCAGCCCTGCGAGGTCGCGCGGCTTGTCCATGCCCGCGAGCGAGGACACGACCGGGACCTGGAGGACCCCCGCGAACCCGAGGCCGCCGACGACGATGGCGGCGAGGAGGACGAGCACGACGACGAGACGGACGAGTGCCTTCAACGCTGGATCTCCATGCTGGCCTCCGGATCCGGTGGCGGATCCCCGTGACCCTCGGAGGGTCTCCGGTCCACCGGCCCGCGTGAAGGGCAGGACGTCACGAACCCCCGGGCGCGTCGGCCGCAGCGGCTGCCTCCTGCCGGGCCCCCGGGGCACGCCGCGGGCCAGGGGATGCCGCAGCCCAGGAACACGCAGAGACGCCCGACCCGGGGGGTAGGTCGGGCGTCTCGGGTCTCATATGAGACGTTCTCTAGCGTAGAACGTGGGGTCTACCCAGTTGTGCCTAGAATCCGCAACCCGACCGCAGCGGGACGGTCAGGCGGTGGCCAGGGCGGCGAAGGTCGCCATGTCGGGCGTGACCAGGTCAGGGGTCGCCTCGGCAGGCGGTGTCGCACCGCTCCCCGGTCGGTCATGCCGGCGGTTGATCCATGCCGTCGTGAGGCCCAGAGCCTTTGCGGGGACGTGGTCGTGGAACAGGGACTGTGCAACGTGGAGGATGCGGTCCCGAGGCCGGCCGATCCGATCGAGGGCGATCTCGAAGTTGCGGCGCTGGGGCTTGTAGCTGCCGGCCTGTTGGGCCGTGATCACGAAGTCGAAGTCCACGCCCAGGCGCCGGTTCGATGCCGCGAACAGGTCGTCGTCACAGTTGGTGATGACGGCGAGCGTGAAGCGCTCCGCGAGCCGGGTCAGTGCCTCGGCGGAGTCGGGGAAGGCGGGCCAGTCGGCGACGGAGCCGCCGAACGCGGTGAGCTCGTCCGGGCTGGGCTGGATGTCCAGCTCCCCGCAGACGCCGGCCAGCCCGCGCGCGAGTACCTCCCGGTATCGCAGGTAGGGCCCGGCTTCGATCGCCGCCTCGTGGCGGGCGTAGCGGACGAGGAGATCCTCGTCCTCAACCGTCACGCCCCGCGGATCGAAGACCGCGTGCAGCCCGGCCCGGATGCCGGCCTCCCAGTCGATGAGCGTGCCGTAGCAGTCGAAGGTGACGACGTCGTAATGGCGAAAGTCGATCACGCACCAGCCTCCGGGGTGGGGGCCGTGTCCAGAGCCACGACCCCGGCGCCCCATTGCCTGCGCCAGACCTCCGCGATCCAGCGGACCTCGTCCTCGGGAAGTTCCGGGACGGGACCGAAGGCCCGCGCTCGAAGGTACACCTCTGCCGCACCCTCGGTCACCGAGGCCGCGTTGTACGCGTGGTGGAGGGTGGCCCCCACCGCCAGAAGCCCGTGATGGCGGAGGAAGCAGGCACCGCGGTCGGCCAGCGCCTCGGCGGTGACGTCGGCCAGAGCCTCAGTGCCGGGCCGGGAATACGGGGCCGTTCGGACCGCGCCACCCGCTGCCGCCACGAACCCGGTCAGGATCGGCGGCAGCGTCCAGCCGAGCGCAGCCATCGTCATGGCTCCCGCGCTGTGGGTGTGGACGATGGCCCCCACCTCGGGCCGGCGCCGGTACAGGAGCGTATGGAGGGGGAATTCCGTTGTCGGCTCCAGGCGGCCGGCGACAACCTCGCCGTCGATCGTCGCGAGGCAGACGTCCTCCGGCTCGAGGGTGTCATAGGGCGCGCCGGCGGGCGTCACGGCGTACAGGCCGGGTTCGCCGTCCACGCGCAGGCTCAGGTTGCCAGCCGTGAAGTCGACCAGGCGCTCGGCCTGCATCCGCCGGCAGTACTGGATGACCTCCGCGCGCGCGCGCTCCCGGTTCTCGATCGAGCTCATGGTTCCTCACACGAAGGCGGGCCGTCCGCCACGTCCCTACGTCCCCGACTTCTCGCCGACCCGGGCCAGCAGCGATGTCCAGGATGCGACGAACGACGCCGCGCCTTTCTGCTGCAGCTCCAGGCCCACCACATCCACATCGACGCCGGCCTGCGCAAAGCGGGCCAGCATGGCGTCGGCGGCGTCGGCGGTGGCCGGGATCGGCTCGAAGGCCGCCGGGCTCTCGGCGCCCGCCGCAAGGAGCGTCTCCTCGGGGATCGTGTTCACGGTGTTGGGGGCGGCCAGGCCCGTGACGTAGAGCGTGGGGGACGCAGTCGGGTCCTTGGTCCCGGTGCTCGCGAACAAGAGGCGCTGCGGCCGCGCGCCGGCCGCCAGCAGGCCCTTCCAGCGCTCGCTGGCGAAGAACGCCACCGCGTCCGCGTACGAGCGACGGCCGACGGCCAGGCCCAGTTGCAGCTCCAGGTCGGCCGGGACCCTGCCCTTGACCGCGCCGTCCCAGCGGCTGATGAACAGCGACGCGACGGATGGCACGTACGCCGGCAGGCCGGCGGCGACGCGCCGCTCGATGCCGCGGGTGTACGCCTCGGCGCAGGCGAGGTACTGGGCCGGCGAGAACAGGAGCGTGACGTTGATCGGGATGCCGGCGAAGATCGCGTCCTCGATGGCGCCGAGTCCCTCGGGCGTGCCCGGGATCTTGATCAGCAGGTTCGGGCGGCCGCCTTTCGCCCAGAGGCGCTTCGCCTCCGACAGCGTGGCTGCGGCATCGTAGGCCAGCTCGGGAGAGACCTCGAGGCTCACGAAGCCGTCCCCGCCGTCGGTCGCGTTGTAGATCGGGCGGAACAGGTCCGCGGCGCGGGTCAGGTCGTCAAGGGCGAGGCCGAAGAAGATCTCCTCGGCGGGAACGCCCGCGGCCGCCCCGGCGGCGATCTGCGCGTCGTAGTCCCCGCTGCCGCCGATGGCGCGGTCGTAGATCGTCGGGTTGGACGTGAGGCCGGTCACGCCCAGCTCGGCCTGGTAGCGGGCCAGCGTGCCGCCGTCGAGCAGGGCGCGGGTGATGTTGTCGAGCCAGATACTCTGGCCGATCTCGCGAAGGGCGCGCGTCGTGGTCATGGGTCCTCCAAGGGTCACCACGAGTCTATCGTGGCCGATGGAGGCGCTCAGCGGATGATGACGACGGCGCCGAGGTCGATGCGGGCGTGGCCCGCCGTGCCGGCTGGACGGATCACGATGGTGTGTCGTTGACAGCCAGGCTGCTGCGGCCCGCCCGGCACATCGGACTCACGGACCCGTTACCGTTCCGGTCGATGACTGTCGATTCTGACCGCGACGCACTGGAGGCGGTCCTCGCCGGCCGCGGCGAGCACGAGCTGTTCCCCTGCGACCCTGCCCTCGCGGATACGGCCGCGTTCTGCGCCGCGTACGGCTTCGCGCCGGAGGACTCCGCCAACACGATCGTGGTCGTGGGCAAGGGGACGCCACCGATGTACGCCGCGTGCGTCGTGCTCGCGACGCACCGCCTTGATGTCAATCGCGCCGTGAAGGGCAGGTTCCGGCGCAAGTCGTCGTTCGCGACGCCGGACGAGACGCGCGCGCTCACCGGCCACGAGATCGGCGGGGTCACGGTGTTCGGCCTGCCGGGGGACCTCCCGGTGTGGGTGGATGCGGCGGTGATGGTGCGAGCACGGATCGTGCTGGGTGGAGGCAGCCGGAGCTGGAAGGTGATCGCACCGCCGTCGATCCTGCTGACCCTGCCGAACATCAGCGTGGTCGAAGGGCTGGCGAACCCGCATGCGCCCACAAACGCAGCCGGACAGGAGCGCCTCGGATGACCGCTCCGCAGCGGATCCTCGTCCTTGCCGTCCTCGTGTCGCCGTGATCGGGGGCGCCATCCTCGCGGTTGTCGTGATCGTCGGAGGTGGCGGGCCGGAACCTTCGTCCAGAGCGGGCGCTTCCGCCACGCCCGGCGGGGCAACCCCCGGCGGCACGGGCACCGTCACGCTCAGCAACGCGACCAGGTGTTGTCTGGTACGCACTGGAACCGGGGTGCCGCCGTCGGAAGGGGTCGTTCGGGTGCCTGAACCACGTGATCGTTGCCTGCGCCGCCACGAAGTTGGCATTCCTGGCCCTGAAGCCGACGTCTCTGGCCCCCGACTCGGTCGTCGGGGCGATCTCGTGGACTCACGCGCCACGCCCCGGTCGGGCGGCCGGTAGGGTGGCCACCATGGATCCGAACCTCCGCCCGAACCCCCGCAGATCCTCTCCCACGTCGTTTGCCGCGCTGGGGATCAGTCTGCTCATCCTGGTCGTGGGCTGCGGTGGTCCCGGCGGCGAAACCCGCACGGCGGAGTCGGCGGCACCGGCACCCTCCGGCGTCACGAACCCGACGCCGGCCCACGCGACCGGCCTCGCCCCTCTCGGGGCCACCGAGGCGGCCCGCGTCGTCAGGGTCGTGGACGGCGACACCATCGTGATCGACCGCGGCCGCGGCAACGAGCGTGTCCGCTACATCGGCATCGACACGCCGGAATCCGTCAAGCCGAACACGCCGGTGGAGTTCATGGCCGCCGAGGCGTCCGCGGCCAACGAGGCGCTGGTGGAGGGCCGGGAGGTCGTGCTGGAGCGCGATGTCTCCGACGTGGACCGGTTCGACCGCCTGCTGCGGTACATCTGGCTCCGCGATGGCGACGGCTGGGTGTTCGTGAACCTGGAACTGGTGCGCCGCGGGTTCGCGCAGGTGGCCACCTACCCGCCGGACGTGCGCTGGGCGGAGACGTTCCTGGCCGCCCAACGGGACGCCCGCGATGCCGGCGCCGGTCTCTGGGGATCGGTGACGCCCGCGCCCTGAGAACCCGAACCCTCAGGACGAGCGCCGCAGGAACGACGCCCCCATCAGGTCCGGCCCCAGGTGCGGCCCCGTGGACGCGCCGATCAGGCCGATCGTGATCCGCCCCGGCTCGACGCCGCCGGGGATCGCGGCCACCAGCTGGTCACGGAATGCCGCGACCTCCTCGGGCGTGCTCGTGGGGGTGTGGAGAATGGCGAGGCGCTCCACCGGCTTGACTGCGATCCGCTCGATGACCACGGCGCGGGCCTTGGCGCGCGTCCGCTGGCGGTCGGCATTGATGACGGTTCCGTCGACGACCGTGATGATCGGCTTGACCGACAGCATCGACCCGATCACGGCCTGCGCCGCAGACAGCCGGCCGCCCTTGCGGAGGTAGTCGAGGGTATCGACGGCGACGAACAGGTCGACGTCGGGGAGGCGGCTCCGGACGTGCTCGGCGACATCGGCCCCGGACGCTCCCGTCGCAGCCATCTCGGCCGCCATCAAGGCCGGGATCCCGGTGGACATCGATGTCGAGCCGGTGTCGATCACGTGGATCTCACGGTCCGGCAGGGCCTGAGCCGCGAGCGTCGCGCTGCCGAACGTGCCCGAGAGCTTGCTCCCGATGACCGGGCACACGATCGCGTCTGCGCCGTCCGCAAAGCAGGCTTCGAAGGTCTCCTTGAACGTGCCCGGCGATGGCGCCGCGGTCTTGGGGAACGGCGCTCCGGGCGCGAGCAGGCGCGTCCAGAACTGCTCCGTGGAAAGGCTGACGCCCGCCTGGAACTCCTCGCTGCCGAACTGCACGTACAGCGGCACGACGCGGATACCCGCAGCGGTGACCATCTCGGGCGAGAGGTCGGCGGTTGAATCGGTGACGACGGCGACGGGTGACATGGCTACTCCTGGCGCCCCCGGTTGGTTGATTCTAAGGCCGCAATCTGGATGCCGCTCAGCTCGTCGGCGCAGCCCGCTCCGACCCCTTCGTCCTGGGGTACGGCAGGCGATGGGGAGGCGATGGGGAGTTGACGAGCCATCATGGTGAAGTATGATGATCTGCCATGAGAACGATCACACCGCTGGACCTTCGCAAGAGCCTGGGCGCGATCCTGGACGCGGCGTCCACGGGGGAGCGGTTCCTCGTGGAGCGCGAACACCACCCGGTCGCGATGCTCGTGTCGGTGGAGGACGGCCGGCGCCTGGACGAGGACGAGGCGCAACGAGTCCGCCGTGCCCTGGCGGCCCTCGATCGGATGGTGGAGCGCGGCAAGGTGCTGCGCGAGCGCGGCACGTTCGACGGGCCGTCCGCCGGGGTGCTGCTCCGCGAGGATCGGGATCGTGACGATGGCTGAGCGTCTCGTCCTCGATGCTTCCGCAGCCCTCGCCTTCCTGCGCGACGAGCCGCGACGGGCGGATGTGGTGGCTGTGCTCGAGGCGCACCTGTCCGCCGGAGGGATCCTGATCGTTCCCGAGATCTTCTGGCTGGAGATCACGAACGTCCAGGTCCGGCGCCACGCGATGTCGCTCCACGAGGTGCTCGCGGCGCTTCGCGACCTCGATGACTTCGGGATCGAGACCGTTGTCGGCGACCGGAGCCTCACGATCCTGGGACTGGACCTCATGATGGCCCACGACCTGTCCGCCTACGATGCGGCCTACCTTGCTCTGGCCGTCGCGGAGGGGGTGCGGATCCTGACAACAGACGCTCGTCTCGATGCGGCGGCAGGATCGCGCAGCATCCTCGCGGACTCGGGCGGGTTGCGCGAGAACCGTGCGCCCTGCCTGTCGTCAGCCGCGTCGGGTGTCTGGGCGCCCCACGGCGCCTACCTTGCGGAGCTGCGCAGCCAGGTCGAGGCCGGCATCCTCCGCTGAGCAACTCGACGGCGGGCCGAGGTGTTCGAGGTGGCCGTCCAGCAGGGATCGCACAGCTCGAGCATCGCGGCCCCCCCTGGACCGTGGCCGTCAGGCCTTCGCGGGCTCCTTCGCCGGGACGATCCGGACGCTGCCCGCGCTCGGGCGGAACTCGCTCACGTGCCCATCGTCCCACCGGATCCGGTAGTTCACGCTGGACGGTGACTCGAACACCTCGAGGATCTCGCCCTCGCGGACGCGCTGTCCGACCTTCTCGGATTCGAGGACGATGCGATCTCCGGTCTTTCCGATCATGCCCCTGCCTCC
Organism: uncultured Chloroflexota bacterium; assembly: GCA_947085195.1. Classification (GTDB taxonomy): domain Bacteria; phylum Chloroflexota; class Limnocylindria; order Limnocylindrales; family CSP1-4; genus CAIXZV01. The sequence continues at coordinate 41,171 of CAMTVM010000007.1, read as the reverse complement.
ATACGTTGCGGGATCCCGAGCATCGCGCGGGCGCGGCGTGCCCGGTAGGTCCGTTTGGCGTGACCGGACGGGCGGGGGGTCCAGATCGACTGGAACGTGACGATTGTCATCGAAGGGATTGCCGATCGGCACCGCTGGAGCATGTGGTGCGCCGATTTGACGCAGTGGAGACAATCGGGTCCACCGGGTAACGTGCGGACGACGGGACGGTGGCCGCGTCCAGGAGAACGATATGTGGCAACCACCTCACTTCCCCGCCAGCGTGCTGCGGGCGCCGTCCCCAACGGCGACCTGCACCTGCGAGCACTGGGTCCACTGTGACTGCACGTGTCACGGACGTGCGTGCGATCCCGTCGAGCAGGCGTGCGACGCCGCCTGGCTGGCGGACGATGGCGGCCTGACGCGCTGGGGTTGCCCACGCTGCATGCCCGGCCAGGGTGCGCCGCACTACTTGGGCTGTGACCTGATCGGCTGGAACGTGCCGATTCAGCCGCCCGACGCTCTCGCCTGATCTTCGGCGCGCTGGTGACACGGACCGGAGGCAAGCGATGACGACCGACATGGCGATCGGTCTCCTGGACAGGCCGGGATCCCTCGCCCGTGCATGCGACACCCTCGGTCGCGCAGGTGTGAACATCGAGGGTGCCTGCGGCTTCGTGTGCGACGGCAGGGGCGAGTTCCACGTCCTCGTGACCGACGCGGTGCGGGCGGGGCGGGCGCTGATCGATGCCGGCTTCGAGATCCTCGCCGAACGACAGGTGGCCGTCGTGCCGGTGGCCAACACGCCGGGTTCCGCGGCCGCACTGCTCCGCCGGATCGCGGAGGCCGGATTGAACGTGGACCTGCTCTACGCCACCGTTGACGGGCGACTGGTGCTGGCCGGCGAGGACCCGCGGGCGATCCGGGACGCGCTGGCCTGAGGTCGCCGCCGCCACAGCCGGGTCGTTCGGCAGCGGGCGCCAACACGGCGCTGACATGCTGGGTCCACGATGTCAGCGCACAGCCGCACCCGGGAAGAAGGCATCAATGGACCAGGAACGCAAGCGCAGGACGATCGGCCTCGTGGCGCACGACAACATCAAGGCCGACCTGATCGAATGGGCGGTCTACAACCGGCGCTCGCTCGTGGTCCACGACCTCGTCGCGACCGGCACGACCGGCACGCTGCTGGAGGAGGAGCTGGGCGTCGGGATCCGCAAGCTCCAGAGCGGCCCCCTGGGCGGCGACCAGCAGCTTGGCGCACTCATCGCCGAGGGGGAGATCGACTTCCTGGTGTTCTTCTGGGACCCGCTGGAGCCTCAGCCTCACGACCCGGACGTAAAGGCCCTGATCCGCCTGGCCGTGGTCTGGAACATCCCGGTCGCCTGCAACCGCGCCACCGCCGACTTCCTGATCTCGTCGCCGCTCCTCACCAGCGGCTACGAGCGCCGGCAGCCCAACTTCACGACGTACATCGACCGCTTCGCGACCCGCTGAACGGCTCCGCGTGGGTGCTCAGTACGTGCACTGGTAGCAGACGTTCTCCGTCTGCACGATCGTGAAGATGCTGTTGCCGAACGAGTTGGTCGCACGCATCAGGATCGACCAGTAGGGACCGAAGCCGAGCTCGTCCTCGTCCCAGCTCACCGTCAGCGAGCGAGCATCGGCCGGCGCTCGTCCGATCAGCTCGAGCGAGGCCCTGGGGATCTTCATGCCCCGGGCGACGCACGGTTTGCCGTGGAACTCCCTGCCGTCTCGCAGGCAGACCGTCACGCCGTAGACGAGGAACTCCGACGCGAGGCCCGCGGGCGAGGTCCAGGTGATCTCGTACTCGACGATCGAGCCACCCTCGGCCTTGATGGTCCGGTTCACGAGCGTGAAGGTCGGGTCACCGGGCTTCGGTGGGACATCGGTCGGCGTGGCGGCGGGCTTCGCGGAGGAGGGGGTGGCGATGGCCGTCGCGGCGGGGGAAGCGGCAGCGGGCGGCTCGGGCGTGGAGGTGGACGAAGCCTCGGCGCTCGGGGCGTCGGTCGCCGGGATCGCGCTGGCCTGCGAGACCGGACCTGTCGAGCAGCCAGCCAGGATGGCCGCCGCCACCAGGACGGGAAGGGCGCGCAGTCGGATCGACATGGCGAGGTGCCTCACGCACGGCGGGTCCTCGGCGCCGTGGCCGCCGGATCGCTGCATCGTACGGACTCGGGCTCGCCATGTCACCGGCCCCGCGGAAAAGCCCGGTCCAGGGCGAGGATCGCCCAACGGCTGGCCTGACCCTCGCGCGCCAGAAATCCTGCCCTTGCACGATACTGGTGGGGCGCGGGTCATGGAGCCCGCAGTTCCGGCCGCCACAGGAGGGTGCAAGCGTGTTCGATCGGGTGATGCGGCGGTGACCTTCGACCTGATCGTGTGGCCCGTGGACCGTGCGCTGGCGCTCGATGAGGCGGTCGCGGAGGTCGACCGGCTCGGTGGTCTCTCGTCGTTCGGGCTTGGGCACGACAAGCGCCTCGATGCGTTCATCGCGGCGATGGAACAGCGCTACCCTGGGCTGCGGGGGCGCGGGCCGGTGCTGCCGCCGTGCGAGTTCGACGTCCGCCGCAAGCACGTCTTCATCGGCATCCCGTGGAGCATGGTCGAGGAGATCACAACCGCCGTCGCGGAGGCGGCGTGGCGCACCGGTCTTGCCGTGTACGACCCGCAGCGCGAGGCCGTCGGCCTGCCGGCGCCGTTCGCGGAGACCCCCATGACCGCCGAGGGCGTCGAGCGCCACGTCCCGGCCGCGGCCGACGCCCTCGATGGTGCGATTCGGACTGACGCGGAGCTCGCCCCGGAAGATGACCCGGCGACGGCACAGCACACGATCTCAGCCCGGCTGGCCGCCGCCGGCTTCCTCGAGATCAGCCCGCTGGGCTTCCAGATCACGCCGGACGTCGCGGAGGAGGTCCTGGCCGACCCCCTGCGCATGCCGTCGAGCCTCCAGACGCCCGAGCGCAAGGCGGAGCTGATCGATGCGCTGACCACGGCCAAGGTGGGTCCGCGGCATGTCGCCCTCAGCCAGCTGGCCGGCTGGGATCCAGATGCGGATGTCGCAGAGGCCCTGCGGCTGATGCTCCCGTCCCAGGACGTCTTCGAGGCCGGCCAGGCCGCCGCCGGGCTCGCGCGGCAGCGCGACATCACCGACCTGCCCGGGGTCCTGGACGTCGTCCACCGCTTCTCGCCCGCCGACGGCGGAACCACCGAGGCGATGCTGCTGCCGCTCCGCGCCGCGCTCTCCCTGGCGGCCCTCGCCGGCCCGGAGATCGTCGAGGGCGTCAAGGGTCGGGCGCGCGAGTGGCGCGGCGCTTCGAGGGTTCGCCGGCAGTCGTGGGAACAGGAGTTCGACCGGGACCTGGACGAGCTGTTGGCGGAGGGGTAGTCGGCGGTCGGCCGCGGCACGTTCGGAGCAAGCGCGGATCCGACGGCCACGAGCCTGCGAGCCAAGGCGGCGAGCTGGCGTCAGACTGCGATGAGACCATGATGGTCCCCGTTGACCCCTACGGCCCGCGCCGATAGCATGCAGGAATACACAATATGTGCAGTTACGTGTATGTAGGGGCAACCATGAGCGAGAAGCGCCCGAACCGGTTCAACGTCCTCCTCGACGACGAGCACGCAGCCAAGCTCTACGCCCTCGCGCAGCGGACCTACCTCCAGCCCGGCGCGCTTGCCCGGTCGCTGCTCTGTGCCGTGCTTGACCAGGCGGAGGCCGAGGGCATCGCCGTCACCGCCGTCCTGGACGCCATCCCCGGAGCATGGGAGCGCGCGGCCGAAGGCATGGCTGACGCGAAGGCAGGCCGGCACGTGCCGCTCGATGAGCTCTGACGGATGCCAGCGGTTGTCGTCACGAAGCGCGCGCAATCAGATCTTGAGCGCCTGATTCTGACGCGTGAACTACCCGACTCGACGCGGGCACGCGTGCGCAGGTCGCTGCGACCCCTGGAGACATACCCGCTTCTCGGAGCCCGGGTGGGCTTGGCGGACGCCGGCTACCGGTTTGTCCTGGGCCCGTGGCCCTGGATGCTGCTCGTGTACTGGTTCGACACGGAGCGCGATCTCGTCTTCGTGGTCTCGATCGAGGATGCACGCCAGGCCGACGCGGCTACCGCCACCGAGTGACATGCCGCGGCATGGTTGCTTCGGCTTGCTCGGAGGCCTCCGACGGATGTACTCGATCACGAGAACGATGGCAAGGCACGACATGGGGTGCGCCGCGGAGGGAAGCTGGCTGGCAGTCCGCGGACGACGGCCCTGCGGCGTAGCTACGGGTTCGCGAAGATCGCGTGGCCACCGATCCGACGCCAGCGGACGCCGGGCTCGCCGCCGATCTGTATCCACTCGAAGGTCGCTCGCCCGTCCGGCCCCGAGAAGCTCCAGGTCATCTCCCAGATCCCGGGTGCGCCGGCGACGGGCTTGACCCGGAGCCTCCCCGGGAAGGGTGAGGCCGGATCCGCGCGTCGACGCTCGCATGCGGGGTGGAAAGCGGTGAGTACCGCGTCGCGGAACATCGCCCGATCCGCCTCCGAGAGGCGGCGCCAGTCGCCGTCGAACGCGGGCGTTGTCCGGGATCGCACGCGCGTCAGTCCTCGGGAAGGGCGTCGAGGTACGCGAACATGGCCTCGGGGCCGTCATGTGTCATGACGCGTCCGGCTGCGATGTGCTCGTCCACCTCGCGCTCCATCGCCTGCCAGCGGTCGGTCCAGAACCAGGCCTGTTCTGCCGGCACGGGAAGCACGGCTCGTAGTTCGATCCGACCGTCTTCCTGTTCGATGATCTGGATCTGCGCCCCCGGCTCGTCCAGATGCAGGCGGCGGCGCAGGTCGGCGGGCAGTGCAACCGTCCCGCGCGCCTGGACGGCCACGTAGTACGTCTTCATGCAATGCAGCATAACGGCAATCCAGCCTCAGTCAATGCTGCGAGGAAACGCCGCGATCGACCAAAGCCTACGAATCGCCCCTTATCGCCGACTCAACCGTCGAGGACCGTCGACTGCGGACCCTCGGTTGCCGTGGCTTCCCTCAGGGCAACACCAGCGCGTGGCGTACGCACTGTGGCCCCTCGCGCGACGGTGCCCGCGGGCAGGATCCGCGCGCGTGCTCGACTCATCCGCGCGCGTGCTCGACTCGACCTGTACGCGGGCGAGTGGGACGGCCGCCCGCTCACGGACGACGAGTACGTCATCAGCACCGATGAGAAGACGAGCCTCCAGGCCCGCATCCGGTGTCAGCCGACCCTGCCGCCGGCGGCGCGTCGGGCCATGCGGGTGGAGCACGAGTACGACCGGGGCGGCGCCCTCCAGTACCTCGCCGCCTGGGACGTCCACCGGGCCAGGCTGTTCGGGCGCTGCGAGGCCACGACCGGCATCGAGCCGTTCGGGCGGCTGGTGGCCCAGGTTATGGCCGTCGAGCCGTACCGCTAGGCGCGGCGCGTGTTCTGGATCGTCGACAACGGCAGCTCGCACCGCGGCCAGGCCGCCGTCCGACGTCTCACCGAGACCTACCCGCGGCTTGTGCCCGTCCATCTCCCGATCCACGCCAGCTGGCTGAACCAGGTCGAGATCTGCTTCAGCATCCCCGAGCGCAAGGTCCTCACCCCGGCCGAGTCACCCGAGTCGGCCTCACCAGGTTCCTCCGACGCCTGGCTGTCCGAGGGTGCGGCCCGCTGCAGAAGGCGGCATGAATCCATCACCGAATATCCGTGCTACAGCACTTAACGTGGGACCCGGAGTCATGTGGATGTCCCCCCGGACACATTGATCAGCTGCAGCCGGAGGTGCTCCCGCAGTTGAGGCACTTGTAGCAGGACCCGTTGCGGACCATGATCGAGCCGCATTCGGCGCAGGACGGGGCGTCCGCCTGGGTGGCGAAGGCGACCTTTGCGCCGCCGCCGAGGGCGCTACCGAGCGACGCGGCGATCGCCGCGAGCCCGTTGCCCTTCGCCGACCCGTTGCCGGCGCCGTTGGTCGCGACGACCGTCAGCTCCTCCTTGGCGACGGGTGCCGGAGCGGAGGCCGTCGGTGGGGCCGCGACAGCCGCGGGAGCAGCCGCAGAACCGCTGGCCGCATTGCCCGAGGCCGGTGCCGGCGCGGGCGCCGGATCCGGATTGGCGACCGCCTCGGACTGGGCGGTGATCCCCTCGTCCGCGCGCGGCTTCAGGGCCGATGCCCCGAACACGACCGGCGCGTCCGCCACCACCTGCGACCGCTCCTGGAGCCCGAGCGATGTCCGATCCTCGACCGGCAGGAAACGGGACCCCAGCCAGCGGAAGATGTAGTCCACGAGGGACTTGGCGATCGGGATCTCCGGGTTGCCGGTGAAGCCGCTGGGCTCGAACCGGACGTGGGCGAACTTGTTCACCACGTCCTTGAGCGGGACGCCGTACTGGAGTGCCAGGCTGACCGAGGTCGCCAGGGTGTCCATCAGGCCGCTGATGGTGGAGCCTTCCTTGGCCATCTTGAGGAAGATCTCGCCGGGCTGGCCGTCCGGGTACAGGCCGACCGTGATGTAGCCCTCGTGGCCGGAGATCTCGAACTTGTGGGTGACCGCGGCCCGCTCCGACTGGAGGCGGCGGCGGTGCGGGCGGGTGGCCTCGACCTGGGCGGCAGCGAGCTGCCTGCGCAGGCTCTCGATCGTCTCCTTGTCCTCGGCGGAGCCCTCGTCCTTCTTCTTGCCGGTGGACAGCGGCTGGGACCGCTTGCTGCCGTCGCGATAGATGGCGATGGCCTTGAGGCCCTGCTTCCAGCCCTCGAGATAGACCGTCTCGATCTCCTCGGCCGTTGCGTTCTCGGGCATGTTGACGGTCTTGCTGATGGCGCCCGACAGGAACGGCTGGACCGCGCCCATCATCCGGATGTGGCCCATGTAGTGGATGGACCGCTCGCCGTTGACGGGCTTGAAGGCGCAGTCGAAGACCGGCAGGTGCTCGGGCTTGAGGCCGGGCGCGCCCTCGATGGTCTCGCGCTCGTTGATGTAGGCGAGGATCTCCTCGACCTGGGTCGCGGTGTAGCCCAGCTTGCGCAGGGCCGCCGGCACCGTCTGGTTGACGATCTTGAGGTAGCCCTCGCCGACCAGCTTCTTGTACTTGATGAGCGCGATGTCGGGCTCGATGCCGGTGGTATCGCAGTCCATCATGAACGCGATGGTGTTGTGGCTCACGAAGCCGTTCGCCACGTAGGTCACGTTCGCCGGGACCGACAGGTCGTAGGTGTACTGCTCCTCGCCGAGCTTCGCGCTCGCGATCTCGTCGTAGAAGTAGCCGAGCGCCTGGGCGAGCTCCGGATCGGCCGTCCGCTTCAGGAGCGCGGTCGCCGAACGGCGCGAGACCAGACCGGTGCGCGAGAGCGAGAGGAGCATCGTCCGGCGCAGGTTGTCCTTGTCCGGTGCCAGGCGGTCCACGGTGGCGCGGCCGATCGGGACCAGGTCGTGGCGGGCACCCTGGGGGTGGTCCACGCCGGCTAGCGCGTCGCGCTTGCGCTCAGAGATGAACGAGATGTCCGCGAGGAACCTGGCCCCGGCGCCCACGTTGAGCAGACGCAGGACTTGGACGGGGTTCGCACCCATGTGCCCGCGGCTGGGCTGATCGACCTTCCGGGTCGTGACGTAGCCCAGCGCGAGGAGCAGGGACTGGACGTCCCGGCTGAAGCGCTCCGATGTCGTCGACCAGGACACATAGCCGTTGTTCGTGTTGCCGTCGGCCTCGAACAGGCCGCGGACGAACGCCCGGTAGGCGATGGGGTCGTTTGCGTAGAGGACGGCATCGGGGATGTGGGCTTCGTAGCCCTTGCCGCGATGCTCTGTCGTCGGGGCGTGCTTGGCGAAGCCGCAGGCCTCCCACCACAGGGCGAGCCGCACGGAGTCGTAGCGGACCTCCGTGTAGCCCGTCTTCCGCGTCGTGGCGGCGTCGAGGCCGAACAGGCGCCGGCCGAGCTCGACCAGCCGGTCCACCACGTCGGTGTCGGCTGCCGTGACGCAGAACCGCAGGCCCCGGGCGTGGAGCGAGCCGTCGCCCATGAAGTAGCCGACCACCTCGGCCAATTCGGCGGTCATCGCTCGGGGTACGAAGGTCCGGTGGTCCGACGTCCAGTACGCCTCAGGCAGTGGCGGCAGCGGTACCTCTCGCGGTTCGCCGACCATCCCGCCCAGCGTGAGCGGGACCCGGTCCCCGGCGCGGACGTCGGCGAACCGGCGCCACTGCCAGTCGCCGTTGCCGTCGACGACCCGGATCCGGTGCGTGGTCGTGCCCTGGATGCGGTACCCACGGGCGGTCTCGACCGACACGACCGGCTCGATGCCGTTGACGTAGAACTTCGTCGCCTTGCGGGGCCCGTCGTCCGTGGCCACGCTGAGATCGAGGTCCTGCCACTGCTCCCCGTCCGGGTTCCCGAGCCCGCGCAGGCGGACGAGCCCGCGATCGGTCAGGACGAGGCTGTCGCCGACGAGGCACCCGGTGGGCGCGAGCACGGTGACCTGCGCGTTGCGGAAGCCGTGCGCCGTGCCGAGCTCGAGAACCTCGTCGTAGAGCTGGCGGACGTTGTCCAGCATCTCCGGCGGGACACCGGCCGGCGGGAGGGCGTACGCGGCGTCGCGGTGCTTGGCGATGATCCGCAGGAACGGCTCCCGGTTGAGGTCGTAGTCCACGAACGCTCCGCCGTGGTCCCGGGCGACGATCGAGCTCTGCCGGTAGGCCTCGCCGTGCATCAGTGCGGTGATGGCGCCGGCGTAGTTGTGGCCCTCGTCCGAGTCGTAGGCCAGGCCGCGGTTCATGAGCAGGGCGCCGAGGTTGGCGTATCCCAGGCCGAGCGGCCGGAACCTGTGGGAGTTCTCCTCGATCTTTGGCGTCGGGTAGCTGGCGTTGTCGATCAGGATTTCCTGTGCCGTGATCGTCACCTTCGCCGCAAACCGGAAGGAATCGACGTCGAATTCGCCGTCTTCCTTGACGAACTTCATGAGGTTGATCGAGGCAAGATTGCAGCTCGTGTCATTAATGAAGCTGAACTCGCTGCACGGATTAGTTGCGTATTGCCGTGCGCTATTTGCAACTGGATTCCAGTCGTTGATGGTCGTGTCGTACTGGATGCCCGGGTCCCCGCAGAGGTGGGCCGCATCGGCCATCTTGCGGAAGATGTCCCGCGCCTTGTAGGTACCCGCCGGCTGGCCGTCGGAGACCTCGTGCGTCTGCCACTCGGCATCGCGCTCGACGGCCTTCATGAAGTCGTCGGTGACGCGGACGGAGTGGTTGGCGTTCTGGAAGAAGACGCTGCCGTACGCCTCGCCGGTGAAGGACGGGTCGTAACCCTGCTCGATGAGGGCCCAGGCCTTCTTCTCCTCGTGCGCCTTGCTGTCGATGAACTCGACGATGTCCGGATGGTCCACGTCCAGGATGACCATCTTGGCCGCGCGGCGGGTCTTACCACCCGATTTTATGACGCCGGCAAATGCGTCATAGCCGCGCATGAAGCTGACCGGACCGGAGGCGATGCCGCCGCCCGACATCCTGGCCTTGGACGAGCGGATGGGGGACAGGTTCACGCCCGCGCCGGAGCCGTACTTGAACAGCATGGCCTCGGTCTTGGCGAGATCCATGATGCTGCTCATGTTGTCCTGGACCGAGTTGATGAAGCAGTTGTGGACGGCGACGTTGTTCGAGAGGTACTCGCCGGATTCGGTCTGGATGTCGTAGACCTCTTCGACGCCAAGGTCCTCGATCGCGACGATCTCCTCCTCGCGAACGTTGGGCACGGTCTTGCTTTCGCGCAGCCCGAGCGACTCGCGGAGCTGCGCCTGCTTGTCGCGACCGATGAACCCGACCAGCTCCGCGAACCGGGCACGCTCCGACCCGATCGCGATCTGCACCTCGTGCATGTCATGGCGATCCTCGCGGGGTTCGACCTTGTGCAGTCGTCGCGAGTAGATGCCGATGGAGTTCAGCAGCAGCTGGACGTCCTCGGTCCAGCGCTCGCCGATGACGGCGAACGCGACCCGTGCGGACTCGTTGCCGTTGTCGCGGCAGACGCTCACGTAGCCGTCGGCCTGGAAGATGCTTCTCAGGTAGGCGCAGACCTCGTCGTAGGACGCGGTCCAGAGACGCGCGGGAACGCGGATCTCCGTACCGCGCGCGAGCAGGTCCCAGCGCTCCACGAAGTCGCGGACAACCTCGCCGTAGATCCGGATCCGCTGGACGCGTGTCTGGGCGGTGGCTGCGTCCCGGATCTTGACGTGGACGTGCGGCAGCGCGACGTCCAGGTTGTCCATGACCCATTGGTATTCGTCGTCGTTGGCGACCTGGAACTCGATCGTCAGGGAGCGGTTCGTTCCCTGGTCGTACTGGCCGACGAACCCGTCCGCCTGGAGCCATCCGGCCAGGGCGGCCTCAGCGCGCAGGACCTCAGTCTCGTGGTCGACGGACGCAAGCTCGCTCAGTTCGCCGGCAGGCGCGTCCATTCCGGCGGGCACGAGGGCGCGTGCCGCGACCCTCGCGCGGTGCGGGTGGAGGTGCATCCGCATGCCGACTTCGAGCTCGTCGACCCGGAGCCACTCGGGCTGCGTCCGGCGGGCTCGCACGGCCTTGACCACGTGGTCAGGCGTCGCCTCGACGAAGTTGCCGCTCCGGAGGCGGATCCGTCGGACCGGCTTGTTGCCGTTGTTCTTGACCGCGACGATCCGGGTGATGCCGTTGGCATCGTAGACCTCGCGACCGATCGCGCCCTCGTCGACCAGGCGGCCGATCGGGATCATCCCGTCCGGGGTGGACACCAAGGCCCGGTATGGCTGGCACGCGCTGCACTGCGGCTTCTGCTCGATCCCGACGTTGAACCAGACCGGCGAGTTGAACGCCATCTTCTGGTGGACCAGGAGGTGGGTCAGCTCCGCCTGGAACGCGGCGAGGTCCTCGTCGGTGGCGAAGTAGCGGTTGGTCTCCGCCCAGGCCGCGATGGTGTTGACCACGCGGTCGATGAGCTGGCGGACGCTGTGCTCGCGCTGCGGCGTGCCGACGTGGCCGCGGAAGTACTTGCTCACGACGACGTTGGTCGCGAGCTGGCTCCAGAAGGCCGGGACCTCGACGTCCTTCTGCTCGAAGACGGTCTTGCCGGTCTCGCTGGAGATGCCGGCGGTGCGGTACTCCCAGGTGATCTCGTCATAGGGATGGACGCCGGGGCGAGTCCAGCGGCGCTCGAAGGTGAGGCCGCGGGTCCCCTCGCCCGTGAAGCTGGCACCGTACGGGCCGCCGAGGCCCTTGCGAACGCTGGTGGCCACCTTGCTTCCCGTCTTGCCCGCCCGAGACCTGGGCGCGACCTTCTGATCCATGACCGGGACAACCTCTCGAGCCTGCGCCATTTCGTCCGTTCTCCTTCGCGCCCGCGATGACGGGACCACGCTTGCTGCCGGCAACCCGGATGGGGGCGTCCTCGCGGGCGTCGCTGCGTCCCGGTGCCTGGCGGGACGCGGTCTGCGGGCTTGGAGCTCCGTCCGGCTGGCGATCCCGCGGTCACGAAGATGGGGTGACGCGCAGCTGCGGGGTCGTCCGTCGGGTCGTTCCGTTGCCGGTGGTTGCCGGGCTCTCGTTCCGTGGCCTGTGGTCACGTTCCGGGAGGGTTCCGGGGTCGTCCGGCGCCGGGGCGACCGGCGAACTGTACGCCGCGACGGGGCGGCGGTCAAGCCCCAAACCACAAGATGTAGTGGTTCGATGGAGGTTCGCATCGCAACATGTAGGATCGGTGCGCGTCCACGCACGGTGGCCGTCGGTCCACACGCGTGCGACGGTTATCCACTCCAGGCAGGTGCCTTGTCCACGACCGTGCACCGGGTTGTCAACAGAACACCTGTTCTATTGTAACGCACCACTCCCGGCCTTGCCGCGCACTCGCCCCGCCGCGCACTCGCCCATGTACCCGTCAGGCGGGCAGTATCGGGGGCGATCCGTGCGGACCTCCGGATCGACCCGCGGTGCGGGCATCACCGACACTTCGGCCGCCTCAAGTTGCGCAACCACCCGTGTCGCGGGTCCTTGCGCAAGATCGGGCGCCAAGAGCTGCGCAAGCAGTCGCCCGGCGGGTGTCGGCTCAACTCGGGGCGGCGGCCACGCTCGGCTTCCGGCGGCGGACGCGGCGGACCGGGGCCAGGCTCCGGTTTGTGCCCGCAGCATGGCTAGATGAGAGGAAGGACAGCGCCGCGATCGACCCGAGCGGCTCCTGGAGCCAGCCCGGCATCGTCCTGCCGTCCGCCGGGTAGGCCGCCCGCAGCATCGCCCCCTGCAACTGGACCCGCCGCCGGTTCGTGGGGCTGTCCGCCACGACGAGCCACGACGCCACGATCAGGGGCCGCCATCCTCTAGCAGCCGCCACCTGCGGGGCCAGCCGAACCTTCCGATCCAGCGTCCCGACCGTTTCCTGGACATCGACCAGCTCGCTCTTGAGCTCGATCACGAGGAGCGTCCTGGAGGCTTCGTGCCAGGCCAGGATGTCGATCGCGCCACGCTCCCCGAAGATCGCGAACGTCACCTCCGGTGACGTGGTCCATTCCGGGAGCGTCTCGAACAGCCGCGCCACCTCCTCGTGCATCGCTGAATGCCGGCCGCCGATCAGCCGGGCCAGTTCGCCGCCCAACCAGCGGACGTCGAGCGTGACCCGGATGGCGAGCGGCTCCACCACGCGTCGCAACGTCGCCACCGGCACCTCGCCCAGCTGGCCGCACTCGATCCGCGACACGGTGGACTGCGAGACCCGTGCCGCGATCGCGAGGTCCAGCTGGCGCCATCCGCGTCTGATGCGAACCGTGCGGATGGCACTCCCGATCGCCATGTCGTCCATGCGGGGCAGCATGACCGCCGCCGCTTACCGCGCGCTCACGCCCGCCTCACCCGGGGCTCACCCGGGGCTCACCCGGCCTCGGTCGGCCCATCCTCGCGCTCGCGGGCCGCGCGCCCCCGCTCCCGGATCGGCTGCCCGCCCAGGATCGCCACCAGCGCCGCGTCGGCCTCGGCCAGCAAGGCGAGCTTCTCCTCGGTCTCCGGCGCCTTCGGATCGGCGAAGAGCGTCTCCCGGAGCAGGTCGAGGTACTCGGCCGTGGACGGCGCCTCGAGCGTCGCCAGCGCCTTCAACCGGTCACGGATCTCGGGGTTCAGCTTGGCGAGCGAGGGGTTGCTGCGCTTGGTGACGAGGTGCTGCAGGTCACGGCCCTCGCGCAGCGCGCGCCACTCTACTCGCGGTCCGCCGGTGAGCTTCACCACCTCATCGGGCCGGTAGATGACGACCAGCGCGACGATCAGCACGATGAGCCCGATGTCGAACGGGATCAGGTCGGGATAGAGCGATGCAAGCAGCGCCACGATTCCAGCGCCGGTCACGATGGCGGCGACGGTCCCTCCGCCATGTCGCCGCACCCGCCGCGACAGTTGGCGCCAGAGCATGATGCCGACCACCATCACGAGGACGGCGAGCGCGAACTTGAGGAGGGCCTGGCCTGGATCGGGATCGATGAAGTCGAGCATTCGTCAAGCATCGGGCAGGATCGGATCTCGTGCTGGGTGGATCGGCGGCAGTAGGGCCGTCATCGAAGTTGCGCATCCATTCGCCGGGCGGGCGTTATCGACGACGCGGTCGGCTCTCCGCGCGTCGTGTCCCGTTGATCCCGCACGAGGCGCTCCTCCGTTGGCCGTCCATCGGCGCACATGCCCGCAAGGCGGGTACTGCGGCGCTTCGGGGGGTTGAGTTGCGCGAGTACCCGTGCCGTGGGTAGGTGGGCAGGTCGTGGCCCCCGGGGCGTGGTTCGTACCCGCGGGCTACAGCCCGCTGTAGGCGTGCAGCCCCGAGAACCACAGGCTCCCGGAGTACGTCACCAGCACCATGCCGAAACCGACCACCAGCAGCAGCGCAGCGGGCCGGCCCGCCCACCGGCGCTGGTTTCGCGCGTGCAGGTACACGGCGTAGGTGAGCCACGTGACCAGAGCCGCGGTCTCCTTGGGATCCCAGCCCCAGTACCGCGACCAGGCGATGGAGGCCCACCAGGACCCCAGGATGATCATGGTGGCGAAGACCGGGAACGCAATGATCACCGACCGGTATGCAACCTCGTCGAGCGTCCTGTGCGACGGCAGCCACGCGTACCGGTCGGCGGTCCCCTGGACCAGGTACCCCACGCCGGCGGCAAATGCGGTGGCGAAGATCCCGTACGAGATGACCGCCATCCCGACATGGATCGTGAGCAGCGGCGCGTTCTGGAGCGCCGGCACCAGGGGCTCGATCTCGGACGGCAGCGACGACGCGTAGAGCAGCATCCCGAGGGCGACCCCCACCGGGATCAACCCGATCTGGCGGATCGCATACCGGCGGGCGAGGAACAGGTACCCGCCCAGCATCGAGGCGCCGAACGCCACGCTGAACTCGTAGAGGTTCCCGTACGGCCCGCGCCCCACGATGATCCCGCGCAGGACCAGCGACGCCAGCAGCAGCCCGAACGCGGCGACCGTGAGCCAGGAGGCGGCCCGGGACACGGACGACGGTGCTGCCGAGAGGCGCTCGCCGAGCCCGGAGGCGGAGGCCGCCCTCGCGGTCACGAACGAGCCCGTCACGCCCGCAGCCGCGAACGCCGGCTCCGCGAGCCTTGCGGTCGCGGTCACCGACACCCGACGCCCGTTGGCGAGCAGGACGGCATGCCCGACATGCGCGGCAAAGCCGAGGGCGGTGGCGATGACGCCGAGGACGAAGAGGAGGGAGGAGGCCTGTTCCATATCGGTTCCCGGGACGCTTGCGGTCCGGCCGGGGGTTCCGGCGGACCTGGGATCGGCTGGGTCAGGCGGCGGCGGCGCCACCCGGAGGCGGAGTGGCCGGGCGCAGGGAGCGGGTGGTGGGCTTGAGGGTGAACGAGAGCCCGCAGTTGCCGCACGTGTCGAGCGTTGCGCCGCGGACGAGGCCGCACTTGGGACACCCGACCACCAGGTCCTCGCCGGAGGCGGACCGGACGGTGCCGGGCTCGTAGATGACGCCCTCGGACGGGCTGTAGGGCTCGCCGGCTGGGTAGACGGGCCGTCCGTCCGCTCCCAGCGGGGCGGCGCGCCGGGTCTCCGCAAAGGCGCTCTTCGCACGCGGTCGGTGGAAGCCGTAGTGCGCCCAGGCCAGGACCAGCCCGGTGACGATGGGCCCGACGACGCCGATCAGGACCAGGATCGGCAGCAGCCCGACCAGCTCGCCCCAATCCGGGGTGACGAAGGTCGCGCTGAACGCGAGCAGGTCGGTCCAGATCCTGTTGAGGGTGTCGACGATCACGGGCGCATGCTAGCAGCGGGCGCCGCGCCGCGCCCGATCGGGTCTCGCGTCGCGGGGACAGCGCGACGCGGCGAGCGTCGCCGGTCAGGCGCCGTGCTTCGGGTGACGCTTGTGGCGGGCGACCTTGCGGGCGGTACCGGTCTTGGCGGTGGCCCCGCGACCCGGCTTCCAGCCCTTCCGGTCCGACTCGTCCGGGGCGAACGGGTTGGGTGTCGCCACCGTGTGCCCGGCTCCGATCGTCGGCCTGCGGTTGCCCGGCGCCGGTGAGGCCAGCCGCGGCATGTCCATCCGGTTCAGCAGCCACTGGGTCGGCCGGGTGCGGACGCCGCGGGTCTCGAGGCGCTCGCGGAGGTCCCGGTCGTTGGTCACCACGAGCATCCGGGCATAGGCCTCAGGCGTGCCGCCCGCCGCCTCGCCCGCGGCCGCCGTGAGGTCCAGGATCGCCTCATCCGCCGTATGGCGACCCGAGTACCGGACGAACATCTGCTGGGCGACCCGGCCCTTCACGCCGTGGCCGATGCCGTCGAACAGGAGGTCGATCGTGATCGTGGGGGGGATCGCCGCGCGCAGCCGCCCGACGAGCGCGGCGGGCGGCGCCGCGTTCCCGGACCCGAGGCGGTAGAGCATGTTGGTGCCGTCGACGACGAGGCGGTCGACGCCGTCGAACGGAGAGCTCGGGGCCGGAGGCATGGGCAGACGGTAGCATCGTCCCGTGCTGCTCCTGGTTGACCTCGACGGCGTCGTCTACCGCGCCTCGGAACCCGTGCCCGGCGTGGGTCGCGCCCTGGCGGCCCGTGCTGCCCTCGGCGACGACGTCGTCTACGTGACCAACAACGCGATGCACTACCGCGGGGACTACCTCCCGCGCCTCCAGGGTCACGGAGCGCCGGTTGGCCCCGACCGGGTGGTCACGAGCGCGAGCGCGAGCGCACGCTGGATCCGGGAGCACCTGCCCGGGGTCCGGACCGTCCTGTCGGTGGGTGCCGGGGGCCTGGAGCGCGAGCTGCGCGAGGCGGGTCTCGAACTCGTCACGGCGGCCCACGCTGCAACCCGCATGAGCCAGGAGGGCCTGGATGGCTGGGATGCCGCCGGCCATCCCGACGCCGTGGTGGTGGGGCTCGATCCGCAGCTCACCTACCTGCGGATCGCCGCGGCCGCGGACTGCATCCGTGCGGGCGCCGCGTTCGTGGCGACGAACCGGGATCCGATGTACCCGACCGAGCGCGGCTTCCGGCCCGGTGCCGGCGCCGTCGTGGCCGCGATCGAGGCCGCCTCCCTGACATCGCCGGTCGCCACGATCGGCAAGCCCGGTCCGTACCTCCTGGAGACGGCCGCGCGGATGGTCGGCGCGGACGTGCGCCGTGCGGTGATGATCGGCGACTCGCTCTCGGACGTGGCGGCCGGTCGCGCAGTCGGGGCCCGGACGATCCTGATGTTGACCGGCGTGACCAGCTCCGACGTCGCAGCCGCACTCCCGCCGGACGAGCGCCCCACCCGCACCGCCGCCGATGCCGCCGGGCTGGAAGCGGCCCTCGAGGATCTCGCCGCCTCGTGATCCCGGCCGGCCGGCCGACAGACCGCTGCTGAACGCGCATACAGACCGCCGCTGAACGCGCATCTGGCACAGGCCCGAGCAGGACCTTCGGGCGATAGGCCGCCGGACCCGGGTGGGGCATTCTCCCCGGTGCGGCAACCCCGCCGCCTTCAAGCGGCGCTGGGTCCTGGGCCCGCTCGGCGTCCTGCTCACCACGGCGAGACGGGCCGAGGCGGGCGAGGACGTGATGTTCCGGGCGGACCGCGGCGACGAGATCGGCCGGTTGGGCCAGGCCCTTGAGCACATGCGGGTGGGGTTGTCCGGCCAGGCGGCCGAAGCCAGTGTGATCAACCGGTTCACCGAGCTCACGGCGTTCGTGGAGACGGACGGTGACGTCGCACGGGCCACGCTCGATGCGCTGCGTGAGCTCGCGGCCCCCGACCATGCCACGATCCACATCTCGAACCAGTCCAAGGACCGGGCCATCCCCGAGGGATCGATCGGTGACGTGGCCACCGACGTCGTGTCGCTCGGTCAGCTGGCCCACTGCCCGGGCGTGCGGCGCAGCAGCCTGTACGTCATGCCCGACCTCGCCGCGCCCATGAGCGTGCGCTGCTCCGTGTACCCGGAGATCGGCGGCACCCTGGCCTGCCTCCCCCTGATCGCGCTGGGCGAGGTGGTCGGCGCCGTCCATCTTCACTGGACCGATCCCGACCGCCTGCCGCTCGAGATCCGGGGCATGGTCGCCCGGATCGCCGATCACGCCTCGCTGGCGATCGCCAACCGTCGGCTGATGATCGCCCTCCAGGGCATGGCCAGCACCGACGGCCGCACGGGCCTGCCCAACAGCCGCACCTTCGACGAGGCCCTCGAGACGTGCCTCGCCCGCCGGGGCGAGGGCGACCCGGCCTCCGTCCTGATGCTGGACATCGACCACTTCAAGGCGTTCAACGACCGCAACGGGCACCCGGCCGGCGACCGGGCGCTGCGGGCCTTCGCAGGGATCCTGCGGGCGACGATCCGCGATGGGGACGTGGCTGCGCGCTACGGAGGCGAGGAGTTCGTGGTCCTGCTCCCCGGTGCGTCCACGACCGACGCGGTAGCCGTGGCCGAGCGCATCCGGGCGCTGACCGAGGAGACCGTGATCGACCTCTCGCCCGGCCACCGGGACCAGATCACGGTGTCGGCCGGCGTGGCGACCTGGCCGGCGGACGGGACCGACCAGGTCAAGCTGCTCGAGGTGGCCGATGCCGCCCTCTACCGGGCGAAGACCATGGGCCGCAACCGGGTCGTGGTCGCCGGGTCGACGTTCACGCCGCGAAGTGGGGAGGGCCTTGGGGATGGTGAGGCGGCCGTGGGGGACGGGAGGGCGACCGCCGGACCCAGCGCCGTGGAGGCGATCGCCGAAGCCGACGGACCAGCCGCCGCCGCGTCCGAGCTGCCGCCTCCCGTCCCCCTGCAGCGCGCCGGGTAGCCTCAGCCGCCGGACGCGTGGCGATGGTCGCGACAACGAGCAGCGCGAGGAGGACGTTCCCGATCGTCGTGGTGGGTGTCGTCAGGCCTGTGCCACCTCGGGGATGCCCGCGCCCCAGGTGCGGAACGCCGCCTGCAGGCGCGCCCTGGTCGCGTCGTCGCAGAACGCGGCGTCCAGGGCCGCCAGGTTCAGGGCCCACAGCTCCGGGATCGTGACCCCGATCTGCTCGACTGCGCGGACGTACTCCTCGGACAGGGTGACGTCGGACACGGTGAGGTCGTCCGTGCTGAGGGTGACCCGGACGCCGGCGTGGAGGAGGCGGCGGAGCGGGTGCGCTTCGATCGAGGGGACGATGCCGGCCTGCCGGTTGGAGGTGGGGCACAGGTCCAGCCACACGCCGCGGGCGACCAGCTCCCGCACCAGGTCCGCGTCGTCGATGGCGAGCGGCCCGTGGGCGATCCGCTCCGGGTTGACCGTCAGCGCGCGCCGGACCTGCGCGGCGCCGCCCCACTCGCCCGCATGGAGCGTGACGTGCAGGCCGATGGACCGTGCCAGCTCCAGCGCGGCGCGGTGCCGCTCGGGGTCCGGGTATCGCGCCTCCGGGCCGGCCAGGTCCACGGCCACGAGCCCGTCCGGGGTGCCGAAAGTCCCGAGGTCCCGAACGAACGCGAGGTTCGCCTCCGGGTCGTGCGAGCGCATGAGCGTGGCGATGAGGCGGACCTCCATCGCGTACCGCCTGGCCGTCTCGGCGGCTCCTCGGGCCACCGCCTCCACCACCTGGCGGCCGGTCAGGCCGCGGGCGGTGTGGAGCAGCGGCGCCCACCGGATCTCGGCGTACTGCACGCGGTCGAAGGCCTTGTCCTCGACCAGGTCGCCGGCGACCCGCTCGATCGCCTCGGCGTCCTGCATCAGCGCGATCGGCAGTTCGAAGGCGAGCAGCAGTTGGGCCTGGTCCTCGGCCTGCTCGGGGCCGACGAGGACCCCGCGCATGTCGCGATAGGTGCGGGGCGCATCCAGGCCACGGGCCCGGGCGATGTCGAGCGCGGTTTCCACGCGGAGCGAGCCGTCGAGATGGAGGTGGAGCTCCGCCTTGGGCATGGCCCCCACGAGGGTGCGGAGGGCGCGCGGATCGAACTCTGTCATGCGCGGATGGTAGTGCCCCGGGTCGGCGCCGTCGCGCGCCTGATGCCCAGTGAGCCCCCATTGACCTGGGCGCGTATCCTGCTACCAGCGAATAGCGACTTTTACCCGCCCCACCTCGCAGAGATCCCGGAGCACCGATCATGTCCACCGCCCTCGTCACCGGCGCCAGCGGCTTCGTCGGCAGCCATCTGGTGCCCGCCCTCATCGATGCCGGCCATAACGTGCTGGCGCTCGTCCGCGACGACGCTGGCGCCGCCGTCGTCGAGCGGCGCCTGACCCCCGGGCAGCGCGCCTCGCTGACCATCCGCCGTGGCGACGTGACGCAGCCGGGATCGCTGCCGGCCGCGCTCGCAGGCGCGGACGCGGTGCTGCACCTGGCTGCGGTCGCCCGGGACTGGGACGGCGGGGCCACGCTCCGCCTCGTCAACACGGAGGGGACGCGGAACATCCTCGCTGCCGCATCGGCCGCAGGCGTCCGCCGCTTCGTCCACCTCGGCGCCCTGGGCGTCATCGACGACCCGACACTCCACTATGCGAGCTCCAAGGCAAGGGCGATGGCCCTCGTCCGCGAGAGCGGCCTCGACTGGACGATCCTGAGCCCATCGCTCCTGTTCGGCCCGCGAGACGGGTTCTTCAACATCCTCGCGGGCCTCGTGCGCATGTCGCCGGGCATCGTGCCGATCACGGGCAGGGGCGATGCGCGGTTCCAGCCGCTCGCCATCGGGGACCTCGCGAAGGCGGTCGTGATGGTGCTGGGCGACGACGCGACCGTCGGCCGCGAGTACCTGCTGGGAGGCCCGCGCCACTGGACCTACCGCGAGGTCGTGGAGGAAGTGCTGCGGGGCATGGGTACCCGCCGCCTCCTGGTGCCGATGCCGGTCGCCCTCATCCGCCTGGTGGCGGGCCTCAGCGAGGCGATCCGTCTCCCGTTCCCGGTCGCCACCGACCAGCTCCGGCAGCTCAGGCTGGACAACACCGGTTCGCTCGATTGCGTCCAGACCGGGTTCGGGTTCCAGCCGCAGCCCATGGAGGGTGGCCTCACCCACCTCCGCCGCAAGGTGAAGGACCAGGAGCCCGGCACGGCCTGATCCTCTGCCGCCGACAGCAGCCGCACCTCGGGAGGCGGTCCGGCGCCGGACCCGCTACCCTCCGAGCCGTGACGGCCTCCCGGATCCTCCGCGCACTGCTCATGCGGCTGGCCTGGCTGGCCGTGGCCTCGCTGATCGCCTTCGGCTCGGCGGGCGTGGTCGCCGCCATGCAGCACCAGCCGGCGTCAGCCGGACGCCCCGAGCTGACGTTCGCGGGGGACGAGGCCGCCCGGCCCGCCCTGAACGCCGCCACCGATGAGCTCGGGGCCCTGGCCGACGAGGTGGACGTGCTCGGTGCGCTGGCCCGGCAGGCCCTGACGACCGTTGTCGGTGGCGATCTCGATGTCCTGCAGACCCTCATCGCGGGGGGGACCGCGCAGCTGGCCGTCGTGGATCGCCAGGCGGCCGAACTCCGGGCGGCCGTCGCCGGCGTGCCGGGCATGGGCTCCAACAGTGCGCTGACCGTGTCCGGTGACCTGCGCCGGCGACACCAGGGGCTGGTGGCGACCATCGGACTGACCGTCGGGCTGGACGCGGACTGGGGGGCGTTCACGGGACGCGCGCTCGATGCCGCCCGGCTGACGACCCTCCTCGGGCGCCATGACGAGGAGACAGCCGCCGCCGCGAAGGAGGGCTCTGCCGCGAATTACGAGGAGGCGCTGGCGATGCTCGACCGGTCGGACGCGACGGTCGCCGAGGCCCGCTCGCTCGCGGAGCGGCTGGGGGAGACGGCCGATGTGTCGACGCTCATCACCTGGCTCGATCGCAACGCCGAATACGACTCGGCCCTCCGGAGCCTCTACCAGTCGCTGGTGGACGCCAGGGGGCGCATCACGGACAAGGTGCGCGCGGCGTTCGTCGCCGAGACGGAGGCCCGCGCACGGCTGCCCCAGGACTTGCGCGGCATGGTCGTGATCATGGCCGAAGTGGCCCAGGGCGGCCTGAACCAGGCGGTGATCTCCATCGAAAAGGTGCGCGGGTCGCTCTCGGCCGCGCTCCAGGTGCAGGCGGATCTGGAGGCCGGCGTCACCCTCCCCGAGTAGGGCCGGGATACGCCGCGACCGGCGGTACACTGCGCTGCAACGCCGTGCCGAGCCCGCCTCGCCATCGTCCGCCCCGTCGCGCCGCGGGGCTCCGGAGGACCCAGTCCATGCAGATCCGCGTCGTCATGGGCCAGCCCTGGGAGGCCCCCGCCGACCTCCTGGTCATCCCCGTCATCGGCGAGCCGGCGTTCACCGGTCCGCTGGACGAGCTTGATCGCAGGACCGGTGGTGAGATCCGCGCCCTCGCCGCGTTCGGAGAGTTGCGCCCCAAGCGGTACGAGACCGCGCTCGCGGCTCCCGGGGCGGTCCCGGCGAAGCGTGTCCTGGCGGTCTCCGGCGGGGACGCGGACGCGTTTGACCGCGAGATCGCCCGCAGGCTCGCCGCGACGGCCCTGCGACGGCTCGTGAACCGCGAGGTCCGGTCCATGGCCGTCTGGCTGGCGCCCGTGGCGGCCGGCATGGGCGGGGACGAGGCCCTGGCAGCGGAGCTGGTCGCCCGTGGCGTGGTCGAGGGCGCGTTCGAGCCCAAGACCATCTACCGCGAGGACAGTGACGCGGCCCCGCCCGCGCTGGACGAGCTGGTGCTGGTCGTTGAGGGCGATGCCGGGGCGGCCGCGCGGGGCGCCGAGCGAGGCCGGATCATCGGCGAGGGCGCCAACATGGCTCGCCGCCTGTCCAATCGCTCCGCCAACGACGTGTCCCCGGAGGTCCTCGCGGACGAGGCCCGCGCCATCGCGGAGGCGCACGGGCTGTGGTTCGACGTCATCGACGAGAAGCGCGCGGCCGAGCTGGGCATGGGCCTGTTCCTCGCCGTCGGCCGGGGCAGCGACAACCCGCCGCGGATGATCGTCATGCGCTCGGGCGGGGAGGGCGAGAAGGATGCGCTCGGGCGGCACCTCGCGATGGTCGGCAAGGGCGTCTGCTTCGACTCGGGCGGCATCAGCATCAAGCCGGCGGACCGGATGGAAGAGATGAAGATGGACAAGATCGGTGCCTGCACCGTGATCGCCGCCATCGCCACCGTGTCGCGCCTCGCCCCGGGCACGCCGCTGCTCGCGCTGGCCCCGGCAGTCGAGAACATGCCCAGCGGGCACGCCAGCCGCCCCGGCGACATCGTCAAGGCGCTGAACGGCAAGTGGGTCGACATCATCAACACCGACGCCGAGGGCCGGCTGATCCTGGGCGACGCGATGACCTACGCGGAGCAGCTGGGCGCCACGCACCTCGTGGACGTGGCCACCCTGACCGGGGCGGTCGGCCGGGCGATCGGCAACCTGGTCACCGGCGTGTTCGCCACCCCGGACCCGTGGTACGCGGAGGTGGACGCCGCCGCCGGGCGGGCGGGGGAGCGCTACTGGCGCATCCCGCTCGTCCCGGACTACATGGCGGAGATGGAGAGCTGGTACGCGGACATCCAGAACACCGGCACCCCCGACGGCTCGCTCGTGAAGAGCGGCCTGTTCCTGGAGCAGTTCCGCACGGTGCCCTGGGCGCACCTCGACATCGGCGGCACCGGGTACTTCCGCAAGGCCTACCCCTTCGCGCCGCGCGGAGCCACGGGCGTCACGCACGCCACGCTGGTGGAGCTGGCGATGGCGGGGACAGCGCAGGGCTGAGCGCCGCCGCAGGGCTGAGCGCTACCGCAGGGCTGAGCGCCGCCGCCCACGCGGACGCCCGCGCGGACGCCCGCGCGACCCGTAGACTCCGGGCGTGCTGACGCCCATCGCCATCCTGCTCGGGGTCCTGGGAGCCGCCTGGGGATTCGTCGCGGACCGGATCGGCGCGCGATGGCCCGTTCACGATGACGGCGCCGTGCGGGCCGTCGACTGGCGCACGCCCGTCGCGGTCGTCACGGGAGCGCTCGCGCTGGGCGGCCTGACGACCCGCTTCCCCGAGCCCGTGCCGGCGATCGTGTTCGGCGCCTACCTCGTGGCGCTGGTGCTGCTCCTGGCCACCGATCTGGACCAGCGCCTGCTGCCGGACCTGATCACGCTGCCGGCGATCCCGATCGCGCTCGTCTTCGACCTGCTCGGCCTCAACCCGCTGGTGCCACCCGCCGTCCTGCCGATCGCGATCGTCGTGGCGATCGCGGTTCCTGGCCTCCTGTACCTGTTCTCGATCCCGTTCGGGGCCGGCGCGTTCGGCCAGGGGGACGTGAAGCTGCTGGTCTCGGTGGGGCTCCTGGCCGGTCCGCTTCGGATGTTCTCGGGCGTGGTCTACGGGGCCCTGCTGGCGGGGCTGGTGATCGTGGTGCTGCTGGTCGCCCGGCGGATCACGCTCAAGAGCTACATCCCGTTCGGGCCCTTCCTGATCTTCGGAGCCATCTGGGCGATCCTCGTCGTCCCGTAGGCAGGACGGCCGGGTCGTGCGACG
This sequence comes from uncultured Chloroflexota bacterium, assembly GCA_947085195.1. GTDB lineage: Bacteria > Chloroflexota > Limnocylindria > Limnocylindrales > CSP1-4 > CAIXZV01. The sequence goes on along the minus strand of CAMTVM010000007.1, from coordinate 17,248 downwards.
TGGTGGCCGCGCCGGGATCGTCGGTCGTCGGGCCCGCCACCAGGCAACCGGGCTCCGACGCCAGGACGGCGGAACCAGGTTGCACCTCGCTGCTACACTCCGGGCAACGCCAGTTCAGGTCGTCTCGGGAGTGCCCTCCGGGGCGGCGCCATATCTGGCGGGCGTGACAGTGGTCCGCGCTGTGCCGGCCCCGTCCGGCAGGGCAAGGACGACGTGAGCGCTCGCACGAGATGAGGACGCCAGCTCGTTGACCCGCCACACCGCTGCGCAGCACTTCCCGAGATCCCGTCGGCCTCGCCGTCGCCTGGTCACCGCCTTCCTGATGGTCCCCCTTGTCCTGGGCCTGTTCGTCGCGCCCGCCGTGGCGCCGGGGCCGGTCCGGGGTGACGAACTGGCCGACGCCAAGGCCCAGCAGGCCGCGCTCGAGAAGAGGATCAGCCAGCAGAAGAGCCTGGTCGCCGGCCTCAACAGCTCGCAGGCCACGCTTGAAGGGCGGATCGCCCGGACCACCGACCAGCTGGACGGGATCACGGACGACCTTGCCGCCACCCGCAGGCAGGTCAACGCGCTGGTGAAGGACATTGCCCAGGTTCAGGCGGACTACGGGACCCTCGTCAGCGAGCTCGCGGAGCTGGACCTCGAGCTCGAGCGAATCGGACAGCTGGAGGTCGCGAAGAAGTCCGAGCTCGGGCAGCGCAAGGCCGAGCTCGCCGATCGGATCCGGGACGCCTGGGAGGCCGAGCGCACCTCGCTCCTGGAGACGTTCCTCTCGGGCGCGTCGTTCACGGACATGCTGGCCGAGATGAGCACCCAGCTGGACGCCGCGGAGCAGGACCGGGCGCTGGCCCAGCAGATCGCCCTGGACCGCGAGACCCTGATGTCGCTCCACCAGACCGTGGTGGCGACGCGCTCCCAGACCAACACCCTGCGTCAGGAGACGGCGGTCCAGAAGCAGAAGCTCGATCGGCAGCTGGACCAGCTGGAGGCGGCACGCACGAAGCTCGTCAAGCTTGAGAAGGCTGCCAAGGCCGCCCTCGCCCAGCAGAAGGCCGAGTACGCAAGGCTGGCCGCCGATGAGGCGAAGCTCCGCAAGGCACTGGCGTCAGCGGCGGCGGCGAAGAAGAGGCTCGAAGCCAGGATCGACAGGCTTGTCGCCGCGCAGTTCAACCAGGGCAACATCCCGTCCCAGTACAACGGGACGCTCCGGTGGCCGATGTCCGGCACGATCAGCCAGGACTACGGGTGCACCGGCTTCTCGTGGAACCCGCCGCTTGGGGACTGCGCGCACTTCCACAAGGGCATCGACATCGTCGCGGCATCCGGGACGCCCGTCCGCTCGTCGGGCGCTGGGCGCGTGGTGTACATCGGGTGGAACTGGGCGGACGGGTCCGACCCGGCGTTCATCGTCATCATCGCCCATTCGTCCAACCTGACCACGTGGTACGCGCACCTCCAGCCGCGTTACCCGGTGCAGGCGGGTCAGGTCGTGGCGGCGGGCGAGGTCATCGGCTACCAGGGGAACACCGGTCGCTCCACCGGCGCCCACCTGCACTGGGCGGTGCAGTACGACGGCAACTTCGTGAACCCGCGCCTCTTCACCTGATACGGCTGCGGCATCGCCGCCCACCCGCGCGGTGCTAGGATCGGCGGACAGTCCCCCCAGCGCGCGGAGGAACGACGGTTGGTCAAACCGGTGATGGCGGTGATCCTCGCGGGCGGCGAGGGCGAGCGCCTGTCGATCCTGTCCTCCGCCCGGGCCAAGCCGGCTGTCCCGTTCGGCGGCAAGTACCGGATCATCGACTTCACGCTGTCCAACTGCGTGAACTCGGGCATCGACTACGTGGTCGTGCTGACGCAGTACAACCCGCGCTCGCTGAACGATCACATCGGCCTGGGGCGTCCGTGGGACCTGGACCGCAACACCGGCGGCGTCAAGCTGCTCCAGCCGTACATCCGGCGAGGCCGGGTGGCGGAGTGGTACCGGGGTACCGCGGACGCCGTGTTGCAGAACATCAACGTGATCGAGCACAGCGCGGGCGATACGGTGCTCGTGCTCGCCGGCGACCACATCTACAAGATGGACTACACGCCGTTCCTGGCGGCCCACCGGCGCCACCGCGCGGACGTGACGATCGCGGTCCGGCGCGTCCCGCTGGCGGAGGCGAGCCGCATGGGCGTGCTCGCGCTCGACGAGCAGGACCGCGTCGCGGACTGGCAGGAGAAGCCCAGGCAGCCCAGGAGCGACCTCGCGTCCATGGGCGTCTACGTGTTCAGCAAGCGGGCGCTGCGGCGCTGGCTGTCCGACGAGAACACCGACTTCGGGGCCAACGTCATCCCGGCCATGCTCCAGGGTGGCGCTCGGGTGTTCGGGTACCGCTTCGATGGCTACTGGCAGGACGTGGGAACGATCCAGTCCTTCTGGGAGGCCAACATGGCGCTCCTGGACGACAACCCCGAGCTGGACCTGTACGACCGCGAGTGGCTGATCCACACCCGGTCCGAGGAGCGCGCCCCGGCCAAGGTCGGCCCTACGGCGCAGGTCCACCGGAGCCTGATCTCGCACGGCTGCCTGATCAACGGCACCGTGGTCAACAGCGTCCTGTCGCCCGGCGTCAGGGTGGACGTCGGTGCGGTGGTGCGGGACTCGATCGTGATGTTCGACTCCGTGATCCGCAGCGGCGCGGTCGTGGACCGGGCGATCCTCGACAAGGAGGTCGTCGTCGGCCAGGGCGCGATCGTCGGCGAGGGCCCGGACTTCGACACGCCGAACAAGGCCGAGCCCGGTCGCCTCAACACCGGGATCACGGTGGTGGGCAAGCAGTCGGTGATCCCGCGCGGGTCCCGCCTGGGCCGCAACGTGAAGGTCGGCGAGCGGGTCCGGACGAGCGACTTCACGGCGCGGACCGTCCGATCGGGCGGGACCGTGGATCGCAGGGAGACGGCCCGCGGCGACGGCGACCTCGGCGGTGACGCCGACGAGCCGCGCGCCCGGGCGGTCGGGTCCCAGCGGGACTGAGGCGACCACCGCAACGATTGCACGCCGGCCGGACCGCCGGTCCCGGTGAGGGGGTCTGCCGGCTCGTTCGGGTAGACTGCCCGCCATGTCATCCGCCACCCGGGCGTCGGCCTGTGCCCCGGCCGACGTCGAGGCCTGGCTCACCGAGCTGGGCCTCGAGCCCCTCGAGCGCGCCGACCGAGAGGGCATTTCCTCGTGGGACCTCATCCTCGACGGGCGGCGCCGCGCCGGCCTGCGCGTCACGCTCATCCTGGACCCGGCCCTCGCCCTGATCTGCTGGGCCCACTTCGCGCCACCGATCAACGACAGCTTCCGCCGCTCGTACCGCACGTTCCTGCGCTGGAACGACGAGCTCCCGTTCGTGAAGTTCTCGATCGGTGAGGACGAGCGCCCGCTGCTGGTGGCCGAGATCCGGCCCGACGCCGCGACGCGCGACGCGCTGGGCCTGGCCCTCGCCCGCCAGGTGGCCGTGGCGGACCGCTGTTTCGACGAGACGATCGATTGGCTCAAGGCCGGCGGCTGGTCGATCGCGCCCGTGACGCCCCCCACCGAGGGCGCGGCGCCCGGGCCGGGCCCGTCCTTGCTGCTGCGCTACGCGACGGAGCTCGCCGAGCTCCTTGACGGAGAGCCGACCGTCGCCCGGGCCACCCCCGAGGCCACCGCTGCCGTGGCCACCCCCGACGCCACCGGGGCCAGGGCCACCGCGTGACCGCCGCGAGCCACGTCCGCCGGGCATCCGGGCTGGCCTTCGTTGCCGCCCTGACCGCGGTGCTCCTCGGCCCCATCGCGGGCCCCTTGCCGGTCGGGGAGGCGCGGGCTGCCGCCACGGACCTGACGCTCGTCGGGGCCGCCACGTACACCGTCCTCCCGGAGGAGGGCCGCGTCCAGGTCGTGGTGGACTTCACCGTGCGCAACCGCAAACCCGAGACGAAGACCCGCCGGTTCTACTTCGACCGCGCGTTCATCGCCGTCCTGCCCGGCACCGAGGCGTTCAAGGTCGCCAACTGGAAGGGCTCGAAGGTCCGCGTCACCAGGCGCACCTCCGCCTACACGATGCTCAGGATCGACTTCGGGTCCCGCCTGTACAGCGGTCAGGCCCGCGACCTGCGCCTGACCTTCGACCTCCCGGACCCGGGGCGCGACGCGAACCGCCAGGTCCGGATCGGCACCAGTCTTGTGACCTTCCCGGTCTGGGCCTTCGCCTCCGACGGGGCCAGGGGGAGCACCGTGAAGGTCCGCTTCCCACCCGGGTTCGACGTCGCAGTGGAGAGCGGGACGTTCGACCGGCAGTCGAAGACGGCCCAGGGCGGCACGGTGCTCGAGGCCGGACCCCTCACCAGCCCGCTCACCTACTTCGCCTACGTCTCCGGGCAGCAGCCGGCGGTCTACGTGGACACGCCGCTCACGGTGACGGCCGGAACCCAGGCGATCGACCTGACGATGCGGGCCTGGGAGGACGATCCGGGCTGGCCGGCGAAGGTCGGCCCGTTGCTTGAGAGAGCCCTGCCGGTGCTGCGCGACGACATCGGGCTGGACTGGCCGTACGACGAGCCGGTGGTGGTCCAGGAGGCCGTGAGCCGAAGCGACGGCGGGTACGCCGGCCTGTTCGATGGTGGTGACGGGCGGATCGAGGTGGCGTACTGGGCCGAGCCGATGGTCGTCATCCACGAGGCCGCCCACGGCTGGTTCAACGGCGCGTTGCTCGCGGATCGCTGGGCGGCTGAGGGGTTCGCCTCGCTGTACGCCCTGCGCGCCGCCGCGGAGCTCGAGATCAAGGGCGCGGCACCCGCCCTGACCGAGGAGGTCGCCGCCGCCGCCATCCCGCTCAACGCCTGGGCGAACGACCCCGGCGCCGATCGCGCCCTGGAGACCTACGGGTTCGCCGCCAGCCTGGCGCTCGCGCGGGCGGTCCAGGAGCGCGCCGGCGACCCGGCCCTGCGGCGGGTCTGGGCGGATGCCAGGTCGGGGACCGGGGCGTACCAGCCGGTGGTCCCGGCGGGCGGTTCGAGCGGCAACGCGTCTCCCGAGACCGTGGACGGCCCGCCGGACTGGCGCGGGCTGCTGGACCTCCTGGACGCGCAGACCGGGGTGGGCTTCGACGACCTGTGGCGTACATGGGTGATCCGCGAGGAGGAGGCAGCGCTGCTGGATGCCCGCGCCGCGGCCCGTGCGTCGTACGGCCGGACGCTGGCGCTCGCCGCTGACTGGGCCCTGCCCCGCCCGATCCGGGACGCACTGCGCACCTGGCGGTTCGACACGGCGGAGCAGCTGATGGCGGATGCCCGCACGGTGCTCGCGCAGCGCTCTGCCCTGGAGCAGCTGGCGGCCCGCGACGGACTGGTCCTGCCGGCCGCCATGCGCGAGCGGTTCGAGGCCGGGTCCATGGCGGAGGCGAGCGCCGAGGCGGCGGCCGAACGGAACGCGCTGCTCGCGATCGCCCGGGCGGGCGCCGAACGGACCGCGGAAGCCGACATCCTGACCACCATCGGCATGATCGGGGAGGAGCCGGAGATCGACCTCGCGGCGGCGAGGACGGCGCTGGCGGCGGGAGACCTGGCGGGGGCGCTCGGGGCGGCGGACGACGCGTACCGCGCTTGGAACGGAGCCTGGCAGGAGGGTCGCCGGCGCGCGCTCCTGGGCGTGGCGGTGCTGGCGACGATCATCGTGCTGGCGTCGGCGATCGGGAGCCGGGTGCGCCGTTCGCGTTTGCGCTCACCGGCCGCGGCCGCGGTGCTGGCCCTGGTGCTGGCGGCCGGCGCCGCCGTCGTGCCCCCGGCCGCAGCCCCCGCGATGCCGTTCCTCGCCGGGTTCGGGGCGCCCGTGGCCCGGGCGGCCGACGACATCGAGATCACCACCGCCGCCCGGTATGTCGTCGATCCGGACGACGCGCTGGTCCAGGTCACCGTGGACGTCACAGCGGTCAACCGCAAGCCGAACCGGACGGCTGGCGGGACGGTCACACGCTACTTCTACGACGGCGTGAACCTCGGGGTCCAGCCGGAGGCGGTGCGCTTGCGGGCCACGCAGGACGGGGTGGCGGTCAAGGTGACCTCGGCCCCGCGCGACGGGTACCGGCTGGTCACCGTCCTCTTCCGCGAGAACATCTACTTCCAGGGGACGGCCAGGGTCCGCCTGACGTTCGACCTGCCGGCCGGGAAGCCGCGCTCCGCAAGCGACGTGCGAGTCGGGGCAGCGTTCGCCACGTTCGTCGCGTGGGCGTTCGGAGACAAGGGCACCGTCCGCTTGGAGGTGCCCCCGGAGTTCGCGGTCGACGTCTCCGGGGCGGAGATGGGCACGGCCACCGGCAGCGGCGGCGCGCAGGTGTTCACGGCCAGCACCGCCGCGCCCCTGGGCTGGTTCGCGTGGGTCAAGGCCCGCCACGACGACGGGCTGACCCGGGAGGAGGTCCAGTTGGCCGGCGGTGACCGGATCGTCATCCGCGGCTGGCCGGAGGACCCGCCCTGGCGGGACCGGGTGGCGACGGTGCTGACCGATGCCGTGCCGGAGCTGGTCGCACGGATCGGCCTGCCGTGGCCCGTGGACGGCCCCCTCACCGTGATCGAGGTGCACACCCCGCTCCTCGAGGGGTACGCGGGCTTCTACGACAGCAAGACCGACGAGATCACGATCAGCGAGGACCTCGACGACGCGACGATCATCCACGAGGTCTCGCACGCCTGGTTCAACGGGCGCCTGTTCTCGGAGCGCTGGATCAACGAGGGCCTGGCCGAGGAGTACGCCGCCCGCGTCCTCGAAGCCCTGGGCGGAGATCCTTCGGAGCCCGCGCCGGTGGAGCGCGACTCGGTCGAGGCATTCGCGCTCAACGCCTGGCCGCCGCCCGCTCCGATCCGTGACGAGAGGAGCAACTCGCGGGAGCAGTACGGCTACGACGCCTCGTGGGCGGTGATCCGTGGGATCCTCGCCGAGGCCGGCGAGGACGGCTTCCGGCGGGTGTTCCGGGCCGCGGCGGCACGAACCTCGGCCTATGTGGGCGATGGCGCGCCGGAACGCTCCGCCCTGCCCAACGACTGGCGCCGGTTCCTCGACCTGGTGGAGGAGCTGGGGGGCGCGGACGGCGCGACGGCGCTGGTCGTGACGTGGGCGGTCCCCGCGGATGCGCAGGCCCCGCTGGACGCACGCGATGCCGCGCGGAAGGCGTACCGCCGGCTCCTCGAGGACGGCGCCGGCTGGGCCGCGCCCGTGGTGGTGCGCCTGGCGATGGACGCCTGGACCTTCGACGGGGCGCGGGTCGCGATGGACCGGGCGGCGACCGTGCTGGACCGGCGGGACGAGCTCGTCTCGGCCGCCGCGGCCGAGGCACTGGTGCCCGCCGACGATCTCGAGGCCGCGTACGAGGCCGCCGCCTCCGCCGCCGATCTGGACGCCGCACTGGCCCTCGCGGACGCCGCTGCGGCGTCCCTGGACCGCGTGGTCGCGGCGGCTGACGCGGCGGAGGCGCCCCGGGACTGGCTCACGTCCCTGGGCCTTGACGGCGAGAATCCGGAGGGGGACGTAGCCACGGCCAGGGCCGCCTGGCAGGCGGGCGACCTCGACACGGCGACGGCCGAGGCGGATGCGGCGGTCGCCACGCTCGCCGCCGCGCCCGGCAACGGCCGGACGAAGGTGCTCGTGACCGGTGGCGGTGGGGTCGGCGCCGTCGTCCTGCTGTGGGTGGTGTTCGCCGTCCGCCGCCGGCGGACGCCCATTCCGGTGCCCGCGGAACCGGCTGGGCCGTACGCTACACTCCGGCCCAGCGGACCTCCCGGCGCCGTGCCCGACGCGCCGCCGCGACCCCATGACGAAGGAGCGGACCGATCGTGACCCCGCCCGCCGCACCGGCCCCCCGGCGCGCCTGATGGGCCTCCAGCGCCCCCACCCGTCCCACGAGATCCTCTCGGGCGCGACGGCCGACGTCTACTTCGCCCGCGCGAACAGCATCCTCGACCGCGAGGGCCTCGACCCCGTCGTGCTCATGGAGGTCTTCTGTCGTGAGGACGCGGTCCTGTGCGGCATGGGCGAGGCGACGAATCTCCTTGGCCACGTCCTGGCCCACGAGCCCGGCGCCGTCGTGGAGGCGTTGGAGGACGGGGACCTGGTCACGTCGAAGGAGGTCGTCCTCCGCATCAGCGCCCGGTACCGCGCCTTCGCCCTGTACGAGACGGCCATGCTCGGGATGCTGGCCCAGTCCACCGGGTGGGCCACCGCCGCCCGCGCGTGCGTGGAAGCGGCCGCGCCGCAGCCGGTGATCAGCTTCGGCGCGCGCCACGTGCACCCGGACATCACGGACGTGCTGGACTACGCGGCGATCGTCGGCGGGTGCGTGGGCGCGTCCACGCCGGCAGGCGCCCAGCTCGCGGGGCTCAACCCCACCGGGACCATGCCCCATTCCCTGGTGCTGATCTTCGGGGACACCGTGGCCGCGGCCGAGGCCTTCGACCGTGACATGCCCCCGGACGTGCCGCGCATCGTGCTCGTGGACACCTTCAAGGACGAGGCCGAGGAGGCGTTGCGCGTCGCCCACGCGCTCGGCGACCGCCTGTACGGGATCCGCCTGGACACGCCGTCGGAGCGCGGCCGCGTCACGGCGGCCCTGGTCACCGAGATCCGCGCCCGCCTCGACCAGGCCGACTTCGGCCACGTGACGATCACGGTCTCTGGCGGCCTGACGCCGGACCGGATCCGCTACTTCAAGGACCAGGGCGCGCCGGTCGACTCGTTCGCCGTCGGCTCCCACATCTCGGGTGCCACGCCGATCGACTTCACCGGCGACATCAAGGAGATCGACGGGTCGCCGATCGCGAAGCGCGGCCGGATCCCGGGCCGCACCGAGAGCCCGCGCCTCAAGCCGCTGGACCTGGCCGCCTGGCGGGACGGGTAACCGACCGGAACGACGGGTCCCAGACCGTCAGCGCGATCGACACCAGGATCAGCACGATGCCGACGACAAGCGCCGCAGACAGGCCGAAGACGGCCACGATCGGTGCCGCGCCGATGCTGCCGAGCGTCAGCGCCACCGCGAGGCCGCCGGAGTAGAGCGCGAACGCCGAGCCGCGGTCGGCAGCACTCGAGCGGCGCGAGAGCTCCAGTAGGAGCGGCGTCATCACCAGGGCCCCGCCCGCGCCGCCCGCGAACCCCGACAGGATGAGCAGGGGCGTGGACAGCGGCAGCAGGAGCAGCCCGACGGCCACCGCGGTCCACGCGGATCCGGTGACCAGCAGCAGCCGTGACGGGACCCGGTCCGCCAGCCAGCCGGACGGCAGCCGCATCGCGAAGATGCCGATGCCGTCGGCGGCGAAGTACAGCCCGATGTCCGCCCCCGAGGCCGCGGCGCGGACCGGCAGGTAGGCGGTGATCGCTCCCCAGTGCGCGACGTAGGTGATCAGGATCGCCAGGGGCATCGCCCACTCCCGCCGGAACGCGATGCCGAAGCGCCGCACCGCGGGATCCCCTTCGTGGGCGATCCGCCGGATGGGCAGCCGCCAGGCGAGGAGGGCACCCGCGGCCGCGAGGACGATCGCCGCCACCGCCACCCCGTCGAGCGAGCCAGCGTCGAGGATGACGATCGAGAGCGACGGCATGATGACCAGCGTGAGGTTCTGTGCGGCCCCGACGATCGCCAGTCCGGAGCCGAGTCGCGCCGGGTCCACGATGCCGGGCACGAGCGAGAGCGCCGCCGGCAGCGCAAGGGCGATGCCCATGCCCTGGAGCGCCCGGGCGAGGATCAGGGGCAGGACCGGCCCGCCGGGCTCGACGCCCGGCAGCAGCAGGATCCCGGACGCCAGGACGTAGGCCGCGGCGCCGACACCGAACAGGCGCATCCCGCCGAACCGGTCCACGAGGCGGCCCCCCGCGATGGCCGCCGGGATCTGCACCAGCGCCGCGGTCCCGACGATCAGCCCGATCGTGGCATCCGCCTCGCCGGCACGCGCCAGGGCGAGCGGCAGGGCCGCGGTATAGCCGTGGAAGCCCGCCTGCACCAGGAAGGTCGCGAGCGCGAGGAGAAGGACGAGCACGGGCGGGGAACTCGCAGAGGGTGGCCGGCGCCGGCGTCGGGCGGCATCGCGGCGTGTCCGGCCATCGTAGCGGCGGGGACGTTTCCGGCGGGCCGGCGACGGACCCGCGGTCGGCCTCGCCCGTGGCAGGCCTCGCCCGCGGCAGGCCTCGCCCGCGGCAGGCCTCGCTCGCCGGACCGCAGGATGAACCGTCAGGAGGGCGGTGAGCTGTCCCGCCGCAGGCGCTCGGCCCAGAGGATGCCCAGGATCGACTTCGCGTCGCTGATCTCGCCGGCGTCCACGAGGGCCAGCCCTTCGTCGATCGTCACGCGGCTCAGCTCGAGGTGCTCGTCCTCGTCGGGCGTGAGGCGCCCGTCGTCGTCGGCCACGCGCTCGAGACCCGTGGCGAGGTACAGGTGCATCAGCTCCGAGGCGAACCCGGGAGCCGTCCAGAAGGCGGCCAGCTTCCGCCACGACGCGGCGCGATGTCCGGTCTCCTCTTCCAGCTCCCGGCGCGCGGCCGTATCCGGGTCCTCGGTGGTGCCGTCGTGCACGTCCAGGGTCCCGGCCGGGATCTCCAGGAGCGCCCGGCCCGCGGCGATCCGCCACTGGCGCACGAGAAGCAGGCGCCCGTCGGGGTCCAGGGCGAGCACGGCAACCGCGCCCGGGTGCCCCACGACGTCCCGGGTGCCGCGCGTCCCGTCCGCCCGCTCGATGGTGTCCACCCGGAACTCCATGGTGCGCCCGCGATGGACGAGCTGCGAGGCGATCACCCGCTCCTCCAGTGGATCGTCACCGAAGGGGCGCGCGTCGGGTCCGGGGATGGTGGGATCGGTCATCGGAGCTCCGCTGGACGTGCAACGGCCGGCCCGCCCAGGGGCGAACCGGCCGCGTGATGGGCGCGTCATGGACGATGAGGTGCCGTCAGGCCGCCGAGCTGGCGAGCTTGGCGCCCGTCTCGAGGTTGAACAGGTGCAGCTTGTCCACGGGCAGGCGGAGCTGGACGCTGTCGCCGGGGCGCACGCGATGCGACGAGTCCACGATGGCGACGATGTCGCGGCCCTGGACGGTGACGTGGAGGAGCTCCTCGTTGCCGAGGTATTCGACTACGTCCGCCGTGCCGTGGATGGTGCCGACCTCGTTGCCGACCTCGCCCATCTCGAGATGCTCGGGCCGGAAGCCCGCCAGAACCTTGAGGCCGGCGTGCTTGATCGCCTCACCGTACCGGGCCGGCACCGGGAACGTGAAGCCGCCCTCGACGAGGTCGCCTGAGCCCACCGGCATCTCGATGAAGTTCATCGAGGGACTGCCGATGAAGCCCGCGACGAACCGGTTCGTCGGGTGGTCGTACAGCTCCTGCGGGGTGCCGACCTGCTGGAGCAGGCCGTCGTTCATGACCGCGATCCGCTGGCCCATCGTCATGGCCTCGACCTGGTCGTGGGTGACGTAGACCATCGTGGTCCCCAGGCGCTGGTGGAGACGCGCGATCTCGGCACGGGTCTGCACGCGGAGCTTGGCGTCCAGGTTGGACAGCGGCTCGTCCATGAGGAACACGGCGGGCTCGCGCACGATGGCCCGGCCGAGCGCGACGCGCTGGCGCTGGCCGCCGGAAAGCTCCTTGGGCTTGCGGGTGAGCAGCTTCTCGAGCTGGAGGATGCCGGCCGCGGCGTTGATGCGCTTCTCGATCTCGGGCTTCGGCACCTTGCGGAGCTTCAGGCCGAAGGCGAGGTTGTCGCGGACCGACATGTGCGGGTAGAGCGCATAGCTCTGGAAGACCATCGCGATGTCGCGGTCCTTGGGGGCGACGTCATTGACGACCTTGTCGCCGATGCGGAGCGTCCCATCGGTGATCTCCTCGAGCCCGGCGATCATCCGCAGGCTCGTGGTCTTCCCGCACCCGGACGGGCCGACGAGCACCATGAACTCGCCGTCACCGATCTCGAGGTTGAGGTCCGATACGGCGACCACCTCGCCGTACTTCTTGAACACGTGATCGAACGTCACGGTCGCCATGAAGAACCTCCATCCCGGCCTGAGGTCATCGCGGGCTCCTGCATCCGGCCGTCGACGGGCGACGGACTCGAACGAGCCCCGTACGAGGTGCTGGCTCGGGTTCGTGACATGGTACGGCAACGCGCCGCTTCCGCCCTGCCGCCCCGCCCCGCCGCTCCCGCCCCGGCCCCATTTCCGTCGAGCACCCCACCGGTCCCGCCCCAGTTTCCGCCGCGTATTCCCCCCGGGGACTGCTGGTCACGGAGTCGGCGACCCCTGTGCGGCCACCGACTACCTGGCGGCGGATCGACCCGATTCGACCCGGATCCGGTGCCGGCCACGGGCTGCGAGACGCTGGCCCGCCGCCCGAGCTCGGCTTGCGTCCAGCCCCGGCGTCGCCGCAGCGCGCGAATGGAGAGGCCGAAGCGGACGGGATCCATGCGCCCGAGGATGGCGGGCGCGACTTCACCGACCCTTATGCGCGACTCAACCGGCCCTTATGCGCGCCTTGTATCGTGATCACCCCGATCCACCGTGACGCCCAGAGGCCCCGATGACCCAGCATCCGCGCGCCGGCCTGCCGGCCCTGCCGTCCGAGCTCGTGGACGTGCCCGCGCTCCTGCGCGCGTACGAGGAGATCAGGCCCGACCCGTCCGACCCGGCCCAGCGCGTGGCGTTCGGCACGTCCGGCCACCGTGGCTCCGCGTTCAAGGCCGCCTTCAACGAGTCCCACATCCTCGCGACGACCGAGGCGATCTGCCGGTACCGCGCCTCGAAGGGCTACACGGGACCGCTGTTCATCGGCCGGGACACGCACGCGCTGTCGGAGCCCGCGTGGCGGACGGCGCTCGAGGTGCTCGTCGCGCGCGGCGTGGATGTGCGCGTGGATTCCGCGGACGGGTTCACGCCCACGCCCGCGGTCTCGCACGCCATCCTGGTCGCGAACCGTCACCGGACCGCCGGCCTCGCGGACGGGATCGTCGTCACGCCGTCGCACAACCCGCCCGACGACGGCGGCTTCAAGTACAACCCGCCCAACGGGGGCCCCGCCGACACCGACGTCACGCGCCGGATCCAGGATGAGGCGAACCGGATCCTCGAGCGGATCCTCGAGGCGGCGGGTGCGGACGGTCCCGACGGCATCGCCCGCGTCCCGTTCGAGCGCGCCCGTGTGCAGGCCGGGACCTACGACTTCATGGGCACGTACGTCGCGGACCTCGGGAACGTCGTGGACATGGCGGCGATCGCCGGGTCCGGGCTCCGGCTGGGCGTGGATCCGCTGGGTGGCGCGGCCGTCGCGTACTGGGGCGCGATCGGGGAGCAGTACCGCCTTGACCTGACGGTGACCAACGAGGCGGTGGACCCGCAGTTCGGCTTCATGACCCTGGACTGGGACGGCCGGATCCGCATGGATCCGTCCTCGCCGTTCGCGATGGCCCGGCTGGTGGAGCTGCGGGACCGCTTCGACCTGTCGCTCGGCAACGATGCGGACGCGGACCGTCACGGGATCGTGGTGCCGGGTGCGGGTCTCATGAACCCGAACCACGTCCTGGCCGCCGCGATCTCGTACCTGTTCGGCGGCGGGCGCGGGTGGGGCGCAGCTGTCGCCGTCGGCAAGACGCTCGTCTCGTCCTCGATCATCGACCGGGTCGTCGCGGACCTGGGGCGGCGTCTGGTGGAGGTGCCGGTCGGGTTCAAGTGGTTCGTGGACGGGCTGGCGGCCGGGACGATCGGGTTCGGCGGCGAGGAGAGCGCCGGAGCCTCCTTCCTGCGCCGCGACGGCAGCGTCTGGACGACCGACAAGGACGGCCTCATCGCCTGCCTCCTGGCGGCCGAGCTGACGGCGAAGCTTCGGCGGAACCCGGCGGAGGTCTACCGGGGGCTGACGGACCGCTTCGGATCGCCGGCCTACCGGCGGATCGATGCGCCGGCGACCCCCGAGGTCAAGGCGGCCCTCGGCCGGCTCTCGCCCGAGGCCGTGACGGCGACGACGCTGGCCGGCGATCCGATCACGGCCAGGCTGACGCGCGCCCCCGGCAACGACGCGCCGATCGGCGGGCTCAAGGTGGTCAGCACCGAGGGCTGGTTCGCCGCCCGCCCGTCGGGGACGGAGAACGTGACGAAGCTGTACGCCGAGTCGTTCCGCGGCGACGAGCACCTGGACCGCATCCTGGACGAGGCTCGCGCGATCGTCGAGGCGGCGGTCTGACCTCGGAGGCGGCAGTCCGCCCCGGCCGTCACCCGAGGGGTGACCCCCATGCCCGGCGCACAGCGCGGACCCGACCGCGAGCCCCAGGCACGCGACCTACGGTTGAGCGGTCGGGTACGGGACCGGTGTGACGTCGCCACGCTGCACGATCACCACGGCATCCGAAACTGCCGCCCTGAGCTCTGCCAACGACAACTTCTCGAGGGCCACGGCCAGGTCGCTCTCGGGGTTGGAGCCGTGCAGTCTGCCCGAGGCGTCGAGCCGGTACCGCCCGGCAGAGCTGGCGAGTCGGTAGACGCCAGGCCGGTCGCGCTTCTCCATCAGGAAGTAGATGCCGGCGTCGTTGGGGTTGCTCTTCGCGGCGAGGGCGCCGTCCTCTTCGACGACGACGGTTTCGACCTGGCTGCCGATGAACACTCGCGACACCCGGAGGGTCACCTCGTCGAACTGCAGCCCCTGGGGGGAACCGTCCGGGACCACGCGGCCCGGCCGAATCGACTCGACCTCGGCCTCCACCACGATCGTCGACGTTGCGACCATCTCGGCGAGGCTTTCGAATTGGAAGACCTCACGGACCTGCGCCGCGGACTCAGCGATGGTCTGCGGTCGGGCTTCCGTCCCCGGGCCAGCCGGGACGCTCAAGACCGCAGCCGCTCCCACGACGACCGCGACGATGACGACCGGCGCGAAGGGCCTGCCTCTCGAACGGGCGCGGCCCGCGATCCCCCGGACCTCGACGGGGCCGTCTGCGGCTGCGGCCAGCTTCCGAAGGCCCGCTGCGACGACAGGATCCTCGCCCGAATCCGAGTCACTCATGGCCGATATCGCTCCTGAGGATGCCGTGCAGTCGAGACAGCCGCACGCGGATCGAACCCGGTGGGGTTCCAAGCACTTCCGAGAGCTCGACGCTCGTCAGGCCCGCTGCGTGCCTGAGGGCAAGCAACCGACGATCGTCGGCCGGAAGCCTCTCGAAGGCTGCGCGGAGGTCCAACAGGTCCGTGGCCAGCTCGGCCTCGGGCTGCGCTCGTTGAGGAACAACGAGGCTGCGCACGCGCTCCCGCCGAAGCTGCTGACGAGCCTCGTTTGCGGCGATCGCGACGATCCACGGCTTCGGGCGTGCCGGATCGCGGAGCGAATCGAGCTTCCGCCAGACCTGGCCTCACGTTGCCTGTGCGGCGTCCTCCGCGTCCTGTGGACGGCGGCACAACAGCCGGCAGACGCGGAAAACATCGGAGTGATAGGCGGCGACCAGGGCTTCGAACGCCTGGACGTCGCCCTTGCGCGCCCGAAGAACCACCGATCCAACGCGGTCGATCCCTGCGATCTCCATACCCTATAGATGCCCGACGAGGCCGGACCGTAACACGGCCGCGTCAAGGAAACGGGAGGGAGCCCGGACCACCGGGGGGGAACGCGCGGTCTGACCCCGGCCGTTACTCGAGAGGTGACTGCCCCAATCGGCTGTCACCCGGCAGGACCGTTGCGCCGCTCGCGCTCGGCCGCCGTCCGGGCGACGATATGGGCGGCCAGTCCTGTGCCCGGACGGCCTCACAGGAGATCACATGCCGGCTTCGACCGCGGACCTTGTCTGCCTCCAGTGCGGGAGCGCCGCGAGCCGCGCCGGTGCGCGGATGTGCCGTCGCTGCGGCCTGGCGTTCGGCGAGGCCCCGCCGGAGTTCGCGCGCCTGGCGACGTGTCCCGTCTGCTATCGCACGACGGACCCGGACGGCCGGCTGCCGTCGCTGACCCAGCCGGGTCGCCGCCTCGACATCAACGCCCACGTCGACGAGCACGATCGCCATCCCGTGGGCGACGACGCCTGGCTCGAGACCCTGCGGGAGCACGACCGGATCCGCATCGGGCGCTGGTACGCCCCGTTCGACCTGGTGCGGCGCTACCTGGTGACGGGGGTCGTGGACGCGGGCCGTCATCGCCTTGCCCAGCACGACTCGATCGTCACGGCGATGACGCAGATCCAGCGCTGGGGCCGCGACCCCCAGATCCTGGGCGACCAGGGGGAGTGGCGGCACGCGCGCGACGCCGTGGCGGGGCTGATGGACCGCTACCACCGACGGGGGGTGGGCATTGCGGGCTAGGTCGGGGCCCTGCGGGTCAGGTCCACCAGCGGGGGCCGCCAGCCGGGGCCGCCAGCCGGGGCCACCGGGCTCATGCGCCCGCTGATCCTGCTTCCCGGGTAGGATCGCCAGCGTCGACCGCTGCCACGCGGCGGATCCGCATGCCGCGGTCGTCCTCACCCGCGCCGGAACTCTTTGCTACGGAGTCTGATCGTGACCCGCCCCGCCGCCTCCCCCACGACTGCCACCGCGCGCCCGGTCGGCCTCGCCGCAGGCTTCCTCGCGGCTGCCCTGGTCGCCGTTGCCCTCGCCGTCGCCGCGTGCGGTTCGGGCGGCGCTCCGGCGACCTCCACTCCCGCCCCGACCCAGGCTGCCGGCGTCCCCGCGGCACTCCCCGCAGAGGTGAGCGTCGACGAGGCGTCCCGGCTGCGCGACGCCGGCGCGTTCATCCTCGACGTCCGGGAGCCGGATGAGTGGGCCGCCGGCCACATCGACGGCGCGACCCTGATCCCGCTGGGCGACCTGGCGGCACGTGTCGGACAGGTGCCCGTGCACCGCCAGGTCGTCGTGGTCTGTCGCTCCGGCAACCGCTCCGCACAGGGGCGCGACATCCTGCTGGGTGCCGGCTTGCCATCGGTCACCAGCATGGCCGGCGGGATGAACGACTGGGTGGCATCGGGCAAGCCGGTGGTCACCGGCTCCTAGTACTACAACGCTGGTTACGTTCATACCGGATGCTCTCTGAGCCATCGCCGCGTGTGGCTGGCCCTGGCGGCCGCCTTGCGCCGCTGCTGATGCTCGTACCAGGCGATCGCCGTGGCGGCGGTCCAGCGCTCGACCGGCAGCACGACCTCAAGCAGCCGACGGATCTCCGGCACGGATGCGCGGGCCCCATTTTTTTCCCCACTCGCGCTGGACCGATTTGAGGAAGGCGAGCGCCAGGAGTGACAGCGTGACGTGGTGG
>CAMTVM010000006.1:0-49065 GCA_947085195.1 uncultured Chloroflexota bacterium | reverse complement strand
GCGCTTGGCGTCCCCGAGCCGCCGCGCATCTTCGGACTGGCGCCCGCCGAGGCTGCCGTCACCGCCTGACCCGGTCAGCCGATCATCCCCCCGAGTCATCGCCCATAGATACTCGCGTGAGATCCAGCTGCGGAATCCCGGCGTTCCAACTCCTGCGTATCTCGAACCGCATGGGCTCCCCTCTCAATCGCCGCTCCCCCGTGGAGCGCCTACCAACAACATAGGGACGAGGCGGAACCGGTCAAGCGCGGTGCGGCATCCCCCTCCCGTGCCGCCGCCGGTCAGGCCTCGAGCCCGGTTGCCTCGAGGACGATGTCACGCCGGTGGACCGGCCGGCCGAACACCGTGCGCGGCTCGATGCGGTCCCGGTAGACGACGATGTTGGGCCGGTCGCGCCGGTCCAGAAACGCGACGGAGGGCACGATCAGCGCCTGGAGTCCGGGGAGCTGGGCCAGCAGGTACGCCGCCGTGGCCTGGGTCACCGGCCGATCGAGGATCCAGTCGGCGATCGGCGGGGCGCCGGTTGCGGCCACCACGCCAGGATCGGTCAGGTCGAGCGCGGAGGCGAGCGTCGCATCCACCCGCCAGACGCTCCGCACGATCCGCTCCCTCGCCCCGTCGGGCAGCTCGGCCGCGATGTGCCGGGCGAACTCCGCCACGGTGACGGCGAGGTCGCTCGCGAAGTAGAACGCGGGCGTACCTTCCCGGTTCCAGCGATTGTCGCGGGCGACGCCGAGGTACGTGTCGTCCAGGATGCTCCGCCGGCGACCGGCGGCCACGTGGCGGTAGACGGGGCCCGACCACGGTCGCAGGAGGTCGCTCAGCATCCCAGGCGGTCAGACGGTCAGACGGTCAGACGTTCGGGCGCGCGGACACGGGCGAGCCGGCGTTCATCTCAGGCCCACTGGCCCTCCGCCGCCTGCGCAAGCACGCCGAGCACGTCCCGGATCTCGCCGCGCATCAGGGCCGATGCCGGGGAACGCCACCCGAGGCTCCGCCGCGGGGTGTTCATGAAGCGTGGCAGGTCATCGCCGTACACCTCCCGGCCGAGCACGGCGATCTCGTCGAGCTGGTCCAGGACGCGGAGGGTGGCCTCGCTGGCCGGGACCGTACCCGCCTCCCATCGCTCGACCGTACGGCCGGACACGTCCAGGGCGCGCGCGAGGCCCTCCTGCGACAGGCCGAGGGACGCGCGGAGACGCCGCAGGTCCCGCTGGCGCGCTTCGATCGTCATCGACCCAACCTCGCATGTACCGACATGTGTCGGCACAATCGTGACATCAGGCGCTCGCCCTGTCAACGCCGCTCGAAGGTGCTGTCGTCTCGAAGGTGCCGTAAGCATCCCAACGTCTGTGCCGGGGCCGTGCGGCCCGGCCGGGACCAGCCCCACGACGGCTCGGGTGCCGTGCCCGGCCCCAGGGCGGCCGGCGTCTGCCCGATGCAGGGCCTCACTGTTCCGGGCGGATCGGGGGGTCAGCCGAGGCGCGATCTCGAGACCCGGTGGCCGATCCGGCCCGGATCCCGTTTCAGATCGTGCTCGCAGGCGGCCCGGACCCCGCCCGGAGCCGCCCGGAGCCGCCCGGATCGCGCCTGCCGGCCGTGCCAGAGCCTGACGATGCTGGCGGGAACGCCGCCCCCCGGGCGCCCGATGTGGCCCAGATCGTCAGCCGGTGACTACGCTGGCCGTCGCCCCGTGTCGTCGCCGGGCCGACCCGGCACAGGAGCATGGATGCATCCCCCCCCCCGAGGGGGGTGGATCCCCGCGGTGGAGCGCGGGCGTCAACCCGTTCCGCCATCCAGTCCAGGGACGACTGTTGGTCTGGCCCCCGCGGAGCATCGAGGCCTGGTCCAGGGCAGGGTCCCGCATGGCTACCCGCGGGACGGTCGCCGCGCAGTTGCGGGGTGGGTCCGGTGCCGGCGCCCTGCCCGTTCCGGTACGGGTTCCTGCGGCCCCGCGCCGGTTGGCGGCTGACGCCGCGCCGTCCACCAGTCGTCCCTTGACTCGCTGGCGGAACCGGCTGGCGGAACCGGCTGGCGGAACCGGCTGGCGGGGCGTGCCCTCGGGTGACAGGCCGCCGCGACTGGACCTGACGAGGCAGCAGCACCCGGGCCGGGATGCTTCACCCCACCAGGACGTCGCTGCCCCGCCGGCTACGCCGGCAGCCGCAGCTCGAAGAAGGAGATCGCGAGGATCAGGTAGACCAGCATCAGCAGGGCGCCCTCGAGCCAGTTGGACTCGCCGTCGAGGGCGACCAGGGCGCTGATGCCGACGGCTGCCGCGACGGCCGCAACCTCCAGCGGGTGGAACACGAGGTCCATCGGCTGGCCGACAACCAGCCCCAGCAGCACCAGCAGCGGCGCCACGAACAGCGCCACCTGCAGCGACGAACCGAAGGCGACCGCGAGCGCGAACTCGATCTTGCCCTTGTAGGCGAGCTGGACCGCGACCAGGTGCTCCGCGAGGTTGCCGATGGTGGGGATCAGGATCACCCCGACGAACAGCTCCGACAGACCGAACTGCTCGATGAACGGCTCGATCGAGCTCACCAGGATCTCGGACAGCACGGCCAGCAGCGCCGCCGTCACCAGCAGCACGCCGACGGCCGTCCGCCCGCTCCAGGCCGGGCCCGCGTGGCCGCCGGGGTCCTCGTGGCCGCCGAGCGTCCGCTCCGGGTTCGTGAACTGCCACACGAGCGCCAGGCCGTAGCCGACCATCAGGACGATCGCGATGAGGACCGATTCCTCGACGCGCTGCTCCTGGGTCGTCTGGCTGCTCAGGGCGAAGATCGCGGGGATGAACAGGCCGACCGCGGCGAGCACGAGCAGGCCGGCGTTGGAGCTCGCGATCCGCTGGCTGAAGGTCTGGAGGCCGTTCCTGAGGCCGCCGGCCAGGATCGCCGCACCCAGGACCAGCAGCAGGTTGCCGATGATGGAGCCCGTGATCGAGGCCTTGACCACGGTGAGCAGCCCGGCCTGCAGGGCGAAGAACGCGATGATCAGCTCGGCGATGTTGCCGAAGGTCGCGTTGAGGATGCCGCCGACCTGGGGGCCGGTGATCGCGCCGAGGCGTTCCGTGGACAGGCCGATGACCCACGCAAGCCCGAGGATCGCGACCGCGGAGGCGACGAACACCGCGGCCCCCTCGAGATGGAGGACGAGGTCCATCGCAACGGCGAGCACAGTCGCGCCCAGCGTCGCAAGGAAGGCGATCCGGGCGAAAGGGCCCAGGACGCCCAGGACGGGGATTCCGGGCGAGGCGGCGGTGGCAGGGGCCCTGGACATGTCGTAATCCTACGGGTCGATCGGTTCCTCAGGCCGAGCGTCGTCCCGCGCATACAGGGCCCGACGCGGCACGCCGGTCTCGCGGGAGACGCGCCGGGCGGCTTCGCCGCGGGCGGTGCCATCGTCCACCAGGCGCTGGACGGCCGCGCGGGCAGCGGCGATCACGGCATCGCGGGCCTCGCCCCCGGTCCGGCCACCGGCCGCATCGGACGCGGCAGCACCCGCCCCGTCGGCCACCCCACTCGCCCACCCGACGACGATCACGATCTCGCCGCGCGCCGGGATCGTCCCGTCCGCCGCCTGCGCGGCCAGCTCGCCCAGCGTGCCGCGCGCCACCTGCTCGTGCAGCTTCGTGAGCTCCCGGCACACGGCGCCCGGCCGGTCGGCGCCGCAGGCAGCGACCAGGTCCAGGAGCGTGGCGCCCAGCCTGGACGGGGCCTCGAACAGCACGCTCCCCCGCTCATCGGACGCCAGCTGCTCCAGGCGCTCCCGCCGATCCCGGCCGCTCCGCGGCAGGAACCCCTCGAACGACCATCGCGGCCCGGCCACACCCGAGGATGCAACCGCCGCCAGCACCGAGGAGGCTCCGGGGACCGCCACCACCGTGCCACCGGCGGCGGCCCAGGCCGCCACGAGCCCCTCGCCGGGATCGGAGACCACGGGCGTTCCGGCATCCGTCACCAGCGCCAGGTCCTGCCCGCCCCCGAGGTGCGCCAGCAGGTCCCGCGTGCGTCCCGGCCCGCTCTGCGCGTGGAAGCTCACCGCTGGTGTCGTGATCTCGTACCGGGCCAGGAGACGGTGCGTGATCCGCGTGTCCTCGGCGGCGATCAGCGGGACGGCACGCAGGACCTCCAGGGCGCGGAACGTGACGTCGCCGAGGTTTCCGATGGGCGTGGCGACGACGTACAGGGTGCCGCCGGTTCGCCCACCGCCCGCCACGCCGTCAGCCCCTGGTGGACCCGGGCCGCCGCCGCGGGTACAGGTAGTCCACGCCCGCGGTCCGCGGCCCGAGCTTCGCGATCGGCGGCACCTGGCGCTTGAACTCCGAGCCAGCGATCATCCGGTCCACCCGCTCCACCATCTCGGGCGTGAACCCCATCGCGACCAGCTCCTCGGTCGAACGGCGCCTGTCCACCCGCCAGAACAGCAGCCGGTCCAGCTCCGGGTAGGAGAAACCGGCCTCGGTCTCGTCGGTCTGGCCGGGCCACAGGTCCGCCGACGGCGCCTTGCGGATGATGGCCTCGGGCACGCCGATGGCGACCGAGAGCTGCCGGACCTGGCTCTTGTACAGGTCCCCGATCGGGTTGAAGGCGCAGGCGGAGTCGCCGAACAGCGTCGTGTAGCCGATCAGCGACTCGGTCTTGTTGCCGGTTCCAACGACCAGGCCCCGCCACGTGACGCTCCGGTCGTAGAGGACGGCCATCCGCATCCGGGCCATGAAGTTGCCGCGCCGGAGCGGGGCCGCCTCGAGGGCCGCGGGACCGCCTTCGCCGGGCACCCCGTCCCGCCCGAAGTAGCCGTCCACCATGCCGGTGATCTCGACCAGCTCCGCCGGGCAGCCGAGGTCCGCGATCACCGCCTCGGCGTCGCCCTGCGAGGCCGGCGAGGACGCCCGGTACGGCATCATCACGCACAGAAGCCGGCTGGGCCCGATCGCCTCGGCGACGAGGTACGCCACGAGGGCGGAGTCGATGCCGCCGGAGAGACCGAGCACCGCCTTCTCGAACCCGGCCTGCTTCGACTGGCCGCGGATGAAGGCCGCGATCACCTTGCGGGCGACGTCGGTGTCGATGGCGAGCTCGTCCGGGAGCTCGAACAGGGGCTCGCCGTCCGCCCCGACCCCGACGCCGCTCATGTGTCGGCCGCCACGTCGAAGGCGGCGGACGCGCCCGCTGCGGCCGTCCCGTCCGCGGCGAGGCCCGCCCGTTCCGCGATCAGGCGCCGCCACTCCCGCGCGACCAGCTCCGGGCGCTCGTCCCGCAGGAGCGGGAGCGTGATCCGCTCCCGCCGCACATCGGCCAGGTCCACGTCCACGGTGAACAGCCCTTCCTCGAACATCGGGGCGCCGAAGACCAGGGCGCCGGTGGGGCCGATCACCTCGGACCCGCCCCAGAACGAGAGCGACTCGTCCACCCCCACCCGGTTGCAGAACACGACGAACGACGTCGTCAGCTGCGCGTAGGCCCGCATCAGCGTCCGCCAGGACGTCGCGGTCCCGAGACCCACCTCGTTGCTCATCGCCAGGTCCCGCCCGGGCGACGAGGAGACGTTGACCAGGACCTGGGCGCCGTCAAGCGCGAGGAGCTGCGGCGTGGACAGGTGCCAGAAGTCCTCGCAGATCGCCAGGCCCACGCCCGCACCCAGGCGGGACGGCACCGCACGGATCACGTCGCCCGGGGCAAAGAACCGTCGCTCGTCGAACATGCCGTAGGTGGGGAGGTGGACCTTGCGGTGGATGTGCCGGATCGCGCCCTCCTCCAGGAGCGCCGCCGCGATGAACAGCCGGTGGTCTGAGGACTCCTCCACGAACGAGACGACGGCGGACATGCCCCCCGCGGTCTCCGCGGCGAGCGCCGCCAGCCGAGGGTCGTCCAGGCCCATCGCCACCTCGGAGGCCAGGTCCTGGAGCAGGTACCCGGTCAGCCCGAGCTCCGGGAATACCACCAGGCCCGCGCCGGCCTCCCGAGCTTCGACGATCAGCTCGTGATGGCGCGCGAGGTTGGCCTCGAGGTCCCCGAGGCGTGGCGCGATCTGGGCGAGCGCGATGCGGAGCGGCTGCACGCCCCTGAGTCTAGGCCCCGTCCGCCGCGGGCGTGGCCGGCACGGTCCCCGCGGTCCCGCGTCCGGTCGACTGCAGCTGCTCACGAGAGCCGTCCACCTCCTCGGCGAAATGGCAGGCCACCTCGTGCCCCGCCGACAGCGTCCGCAGCGCAGGGATCTCGGCCTGGCACCGCTCCGGGTTGCCAAGCCGCTCGCGCAGCCAGCACCGCGTGTGGAAGTGACAGCCCGTCGGCGGGTTGACCGGCGAGGGCACGTCACCCCGCAGGATGATCCGGCGGCGCCGGCGCTCCACCTTCGGGTCCGGGATCGGCACCGCGGACAGCAGCGCCACCGAGTACGGGTGGAGCGGCCTCGAGTTGAGCTCGCGCGAGGGCGCCAGCTCCACGATGCGCCCCAGGTACATCACTGCGATCCGGTCGGAGATGTGGCGGACGACCGAGAGGTCGTGAGCGATGAACAGGTAGGTCAGCCCGAGCCGGTCCTGAAGCCGCTCGAGCAGGTTGATGACCTGCGCCTGGATCGAGACGTCGAGCGCGCTGATCGGCTCGTCGGCGACGATCAGGTCGGGGTCCAGCGCGAGTGCCCGGGCCACCCCGATCCGCTGTCGCTGGCCGCCACTGAACTCGTGCGGGTAGCGGTTGCCGTAGTCGGGGTTCAGCCCGACCGTGGACAGCAGGTCTCGGACCTTCTCCCGGCGCTCGGCCTTGCTGCCCACGCCGTGGACGTCCAGCGGCTCGCCGATCGTCGTCCCCGCCGTCATCCGCGGGTCCAGAGAGGCATACGGGTCCTGGAAGATCATCTGGAACCGGCGGCGCATCCTGCGCAGGCCCGAGCCCTCCAGGGAGGTCACGTCCTGCCCGTCGAACACGATCCGTCCGGCGGTGGGCTTGTACAGGCGGACGATGGCGCGCCCGGTCGTGCTCTTGCCGCATCCCGACTCGCCGACCAGGCCCAGTGTCTCGCCTCGCCTCAGGTCGAACGAGACCCCGTCCACCGCACGCACGTCGCCGACGTGGCGCTCGATGAGCATCCCCTCCGTGATCGGGAACCAGACCTTGAGGTCACGGACGCTGAGCAGCGTGCTGCCTCCGGGCGCTCCGGGCGGGCCGGGCGTCCCGGGCGCTCCGGACGGGCCGCCGGCCGGACCCCCGCCTCGCTCGGGAGCGGGCTGCCAGGTCATGCGGCACCGTCCGCAATGGCGGCCAGCGAGGCCAGCTCGTCGATCTCGCCCTCGGGCGCGGGGGCGGGCGTATGGCCGGCGCGGGTGGGCCGGCCCAGCTCCGCCTCGTCGGGCGTCGGCGGGTTGTGGCACGCGATCTGGTGGGTGGCGGCAGGTCCGGTCAGGATCACGGGCGCCCCCTCGACCAGCGACGTCAGCGCCGGGTTGGTACCCCAGCACGACTCCACGCGCCAGGCGCAGCGGGGCGCGAACGGGCAGCCCCGCGGGGCGCGGCGCATGTCGGGCGGCCGCCCCTCGATCGGAATCAGCGGCTCCCCCTCCAGCTCGTCGACGCGCGGCATCGAGTGCAGCAGCCCCACGGTGTAGGGGTGCGACGGCCGGTCGAACAGCTCGCCCGTGGTCGCCGTTTCCACGATGAAACCCGCATACATGACGTTGATCCGGTCGGTCATCCCGGCCACGACGCCCAGGTCATGCGTGATGAGGATGAGGGAGGTGCCGGCCCCGGTGGTCAGCGTCGAGATCAGCTCCAGCACCTGGGCCTGGATCGTCACGTCGAGAGCGGTGGTCGGCTCGTCCGCGATCAGCAGCTTGGGCTCGAGCGCCAGCGCCATCGCGATCATCACGCGCTGCCGCATGCCGCCCGAGAACTGGTGCGGGTAGGCGCGCAGCCGCTTCTCCGGTTGAGGGATGCCGACCATGCCCAGCAGCTCCACGGCCCGGGCGCGCGCCTCGGTCTTCGACTGCGTCCTGTGGGCCTGGATCGTCTCGATCATCTGCTCCTCGACCGTGAGGACGGGGTTCAGGCTGGTCATCGGGTCCTGGAAGATCATCGCGATGTCCCGGCCCCGGATCTCCCGGATGTCGGACTCCGGCATCGTCACCAGGTCCTCGCCGTCGAACAGGACCGAACCTCCCTCGATCCGGCCCGCGGGCTTGGGCAGCAACCTGATGATCGCGAGGTTGGTCACGCTCTTGCCGCAGCCGGACTCGCCGACGAGGCCGAGGCGCTCGCCGCGATCCAGCTCGAAGCTGATCCCGTTGACGGCGTGGATGAGCCCGTCGTGGGTCCGGAACCGGACGAGCAGGCCCCGGACCGCCAGCAGCGTCCCGGGCGTCTCCGGGCGAACGGTCGTCATCGCTTCATCTTCGGGTCGAGCGACTCCCGGAGGCCGTCACCCAGCAGGTTGAACCCGATGGCGCTGATCACGATCGCCGCGCCCGGGAACAACACCAGGTGCGGCGCCTGCTGGAGGAACCGGCGAGCGTCGGTGAGCATCGTCCCCCATTCCGGCGTGCGCGGATCGGGCGGCCCGAGACCGAGGAAGCCAAGGCCCGCGATGTCGATGATCGCCGTGGCCAGCACCAGCGTGGCCTGGACGATGAGCGGGGTCAGGGCGTTGGGCAGCATGTGCCGCAGCAGCAGCCGGCCACGCGACGCCCCCACCGAGCGCGACGCGATCACGTAGTCGGTCTCGCGTAACGCGAGCAGCGACCCGCGCAGCAGCCGGGCGAAGATCGGCGAGTAGGTGATGGCGATGGCCAGCATCAGCTGGGTCATCCCGCGATCCAGCCAGGCGATGATGCCGATCGCGAGCAGGATGCCCGGGATCGCCAGCAGCACGTCCGTGGCCCGCATCAGGACCGCGTCCACCCGGCCGCCGATCCCACCGGCGAGCGCACCGACGAACCCGCCCATGAGCAGCGCCATGAGCACCGAGATCACACCCACCTGGAGGCTGATCTGGGCGCCGTAGAGGATGCGCGTGAAGACGTCGCGGCCCTGGAGGTCCGTACCCATGAGGTGCTGCCAGCTCGGAGCCTGCAGCCGCGCGGCGAGCGTGCCTTCCAGGGGGCCGTACGGGGCGATGATCGGCGCGAGGATGGCCGCCCCCACGAAGACGACGATGCAGACCAGGCCCACGATGGCCGGCCGGTTCCGCATCAGGCGGCGGAACGCGTCGCTCCACAGCCCGTGGCTGACCCGGGACTCCAGGACCGCCGACACCCCCGCGTTCACGGCGCTGCTCATGAGTACCGGATCCTCGGGTTGAGGTAGGCGTAGCCGATGTCTACCAGCAGGTTCACCACCAGGAAGATGAGGGCGAAGATCATGACCGCTCCCTGGACCACGAAGTAGTCGCGGTTGCCGATGGCGTCCACGACCCACCGTCCCACGCCGGTCCAGCTGAACACGGTCTCGGTGAGCACCGCGCCGCCGAGGAGGCCGCCCACCTGGAGGCCGATGACCGTGATCACGGGCAGCCAGGCGTTGCGCATGACGTGACGGTCGTCCACGCGCCGCTCCTTGAGACCCTTCGCGCGGGCGGTGCGCACATAGTCCTCGTTGCTCACGTCCAGCACCGCCGCGCGCGTGATGCGGGCGATGATCGCGAGCGGGATGGAGCCCAGGGCGATCGCCGGCAGGATGAGGTGGCGAACGGCGTCCACGAACAGGTCGAGGCGGCCGGCGAGCAGCGTGTCGACGAGCATGAAGTTGGTGACGATCTTCAGGTCCGCGGCCGCCCGGGCGTCGATCCTCCCCTGCGTGGGCAGCCATTGCAGCTGGACCGCGAAGACGTAGACCAGGACAAGGCCCAGGACGAACACCGGGATGCTGATGCCGAACAGGCTGATCACGGTGACGATGCCGTCCGTCCAGCCCTGCGCATGGCGGGCGGCCAGCCGGCCGAGGGGGATCCCGACGCCGACCGCGAACAGCAACGCGGCGATCGACAGTTCCACGGTGCCCGGAAACCGGCTCGCGAACTCGGTGAGGACGGGCTTGTTGTTGATGATCGAGGAGCCGAAGTCACCGCGCAGCAGGTCCCCGACGTAGCTCAGGTACTGCTGCCAGAGCGGCAGGTCGAGACCCAGGTTCTCGCGCAGGCGGGCGCACGCCTCGGGCGTTGCGTGCTGGCCCAGGATGGCCCGGCACGGGTCGCCGGGCAGCAGGTGCACGAAGGCGAACAGCACCATCGACAGGCCGATCAGGACCGGGATGGCCGCAAGCAGGCGTCGAACGGTGTACTTCAGCACGTCCGTCTACCGGGGGGTTGGGAGTCGCCCTCCCGGGGCCCGAGGCCCCGGGAGGGCGATAGGGGTCCCCATCACCGGCATCCGCAGCGCGGCCGCCGGTGTCGGGATCGGCCTAGCGGTCGAGCCAGACCGTGTTGAGGAACTCGTTCAGGCCGCCGCTGCCGACGAAGCCCATGACGTCGGCACGAGCCGCCGCGGGGGGCGTCGAGTTGATCAGCGGGACGGTGGGCATGTCGGCGCGGATGAGGTCCTGCGCCTTCTCCCACAGGGCCTTGGCGGTGGCCTCGTCGGTCGCCGCGAGCGCGTCGTTCATCGTCTGCTCGAGCTCGTCGTTCAAGTACGCGAACTCGGTCGACGGGGCGCCGTCGACGTAGCCGAAGAACGCGGTCTTGAGGAAGTTGTCCGGGCCGGCCCAGTCGCAGGTCCAGCCGAGGATCCACGCCTCGAAGTTGCCGGCGTACTCGTGGTCGAGGTAGTCGGGTCGCCAGGTCTCGGTGTGGGGAATGATGGTGAAGCCGACGGCCTCGAGGTCACGGCTGAGGGCCTCGAAGATGCCCTTGGGATCCGGCATGTACGGCCGGGTCACGTCGGACGGGTAGTAGAAGTCGATGCTCAGGTCGGTCACGCCGGACTCCGCGATGAGGGCCTTGGCCCGCTCGGGGTCGTAGGTCGGCAGGCCGAGCGGCTTGGCGTACTGCGTGTTGACCGGCATCCAGTTGTCCGCGGGGACCGCCAGCCCGGCATAGAACGCGTCGATCAGCGCGGCCTTGTTGACCGCGTAGCCGATGGCCTCGCGGATCTTGACGTTGTCGACCGGCTGGTACTTGTGGTTGAGCGAGATCTGCATCGTGTTGCACGAGGCGCCCCGGTCGATCACGGCCAGCTTGGCATCGGCCTTGACCGTCGCCACGTCGAGCGGCGCGATGGTCTGGACGAGATCGAACTCACCGGTGGTCAGGCCGTTGAGGCGCTGGGCCTCCTCGGCGACCGGCTTGAACACGACCTGGTCGACGAGGGCCTTCGCGCCCCAGTAATCGGGGTTCCGCTCGATCGTGATGTGATCGCCGACGACCCACTCCTTGAACTTGAACGGGCCGGTCCCGACCATCGCGCCGGCGCCGCCCTGGGCGTAGGAGATCTTGCTGACGTCGGTCACGGTGTTGTCCGCGCCGCCGGCCTTGAGGGCCGTCGGGCTGGAGATGCCGAACGTCGACAGGGTCTGGGTGAGCAGGAAGTTCGACTGCGTCTTCTTGAGCGTGAGGGCCACCGTCGCGGGATCGACCGCGGTCACCGAAGCGACATTCGAGTTCTCGCCGTAGCCGCCGAAGACCGCACCCGCGTAGTAGGTGTAGTCCTGGAGCTCCACTGGGAGGTTCTTCCAGCGGTCGTAGTTGTAGACGACCGCGTCGGCGTCGAACGCCGTGCCGTCGTGGAACTTCACGCCCTGGCGGAGCTTGAACGTGTAGGTCAGGCCGTCCGCCGACAGGGACCACGACTCGGCCAGCGCGGGCTCGATCTCGGAAGTGGTGCCCGGCTTGAGGTTGACCAGGCCCTCGACGACCTGCTGGGTGACGTACGAGGTGTTGCTGTCGTCCATCATCGCGGGGTCGGTCCGCGAGATGTCGCCCGGCAGCGCCACGATCAGGATGCCGCCCTCCTTGGGCCCGCCGGCGGGCGTGGCGGTCGGCGCCGGGGTGGCGCCCGGCGCGGTTGTCGCGGTCGGGGCCGTGGTCGGTGTCGCGCCGCCGCAGGCTGCGAACGCGATCGCGCTCACCATCACGAGCGCCCCGAATCGGATACGGGACATGCTGTCTCCTCCTCGAGCCGGGTCGCACGGCAGCCGCCGCCTGACGGGCGGCCCGGCGCCGCTGTCCCCGTCGTTTGCGGGTGCATGATACCGACCCTGTGGCCGCGTGCTACGCGAGGTTTGCGCGCGCTCCCCCGACACGCTCCCGGCGGGTCGGATCGGGTCGCGGTGCTAGGCTGTCGGGGATGCCGTCATCGCGCCGGACCCTCGCAGCATTCCTGGTCGCGGCGCTCGCCGCCGGCGCCTGCGAGCCCGCCCCCGTGGCGACGGAGGCCCCCGCCAGCGGCGGCGCGCCACCATCCGCGGCCGTCACGCCTGCCCCAACCGAGATCCCGTTCTCGCCCGCCGCCTGGCCGGCGTCCGGCTCCGCCTGTGACGATCCCGCGTACGGTGGCCGGCTCGGCCGGATCGAGGCGCTCGATGCCCTGACGATCCGCTTCACGCTGTGCTCGCCGGACGGTGCGTTCCGTGCGCGGCTGGCGCACCCGTCACTGGCCGTCCTGGATGCCACGACCGTTGCCCGGCTCGCCGCCGACCGCGGTGTCGCGAGGACGCTCGCCGGGACCGGGCCTTACCGGATCGAAGCCTGGACCGGGGACAACGTCCGGCTGGGCCTCGCTGCCGCCGGATCCGACGCCGTCGGCCTCGGAACGGTGATCCTCGGCTGGGGCGCGACCGCGCCTGAACGCAGCGCGGCGATCCTCGCGGCCTCGGTCGACGGCATCGACGCTCCCAGTGCAGACGCCCTGGAGACCATGACGATCGAGCCCGAGGTGGTGGTCGCGGCGCGTCCCGGCCTCGCGACCTCGTACCTCGGGTTCGGCTCCGGCGCGGCGTTCGGCAGCGTCCGCGTCCGCCGGGCGATCTCCATGGCGCTCGATCGCGAGGCCCTCGCGGCGGCCGTCGGGTCCGGGTCGATTGCGGCCACGCACACGGCACCGTGCGTGGTGGCCGGCGGCTGCGCAGGCACGGCCTGGTTCGAGTTCAACGCCCCCTCCGCCGTCTCGATGCTCGCCGCCGCGAAGTTCAACCTCAAGGCCGTCCACCAGCTCCTGATACCGGACGCGCCCGTTCCGGGTCTCCCGGATCCTCTCGGGACCGCCGAGGCGGTTCGCGCACAGTTGCAGGCGACCACCGGCCTGAAGGTTGAGTTGCAGATCGTCCCCGCCGCAGCCCTGGCCGCGGACCTGGCGGAGGGCAGGGTCGACGGACTCTACCTGGCCGGCGTCGCATCGCCGCTCGCGGATGCCTCCGGCTTCCTGGAGCAGCTGTTCGGGCACGGCGTCACCTCCACGGCGGCCGGACGCGCGACCGGGGTGGCCGACATCCTCGACACGCTCTCGCGCACCACCGGCGCGGCCGCCCGCACCGCGCTGATCGCCACCGCGAATGACGCCGTCCGGAGCGCCGCACCGATCGCCCCGCTCGTCCATCCGGGATCGGTGGCCGTCTTCCGTTCGGACGTCACCGGAGCCACCGCCGCGCCGCTGGGCCTCGAGGCGCTCGGCTCGTTGATTCCGGGCGACCGCCGCCAGCTGGTCTTCACCGGCGCGACCGAACCGGACGGCGCGTGGTGCGTCGACCAGACCTCGCTCGAAGCGTTCCGGTTGTGCGGCCTCGTGACTGAGGGCCTGTACGGCTTCAGGCCGGGCTCGCTGGTCATCGAGCCCCGCCTGGCGGTCCGGTGCGCGCCCGATGCGGACGCCACCGCGTGGACGTGCCGCCTGCGGCCGGACACGAGGTTCCACGACGGAATGCGCCTTGACGGCGGCGACGTCCTGGCCTCCTTCGTCGCCCAGTGGGACGGCGGCGGGCCGGTCCGAACGGCCGCGCCGGAGGGAGCCTTCGAGACCTGGGACCGGCTGTTCGGCCCGGTGGCGCTGCCATAGGGCGGGCGGCATGCCGCGGGTGGCACGCTGGGGTCGGCTGCCCGGACCGGCCGGAACGCGGACCGTCCGGCGACGTCCGGCGACGTCCGGCTTCCCCCGGCGCCCGGAACGTGCGATCGTTCGCAAACGCAGGGCGTCCGCTGCCCAGTGCCGTCACCATCGCGAGGAGGGTCGTCATGCACCATCGCCAGCTCCGGTTCCTGGGCGTGTCGATCGCCGCGCTGGGAGCGCTGCTCATCGCCGGCGCGTGCGGCGGGGACGGAGGCGGCGGCGGCGCCGCGGCGACGCCCGTGCAGGGCCGGGTGACGATCACCCCGGAGACGGCGACCACTCCTTTCGTGCTCGCCCAGGGCACGTACCGGATCACCTGGAGCACGACGGACTGCGCCAGTGTCACGGTGCAGATCACGGGCGACAGCGGGTTCACCAGGGAGAAGTCCTCGAAGATCCAGGACTTCAGCTGGATCCTCACGAGCGTCCCGGACGGCACCTACACCGCACAGCAGACCGACCCGACGTGCGCCGCGTGGGAGCTCACGGTCGAGCGGGTCGGCGGCGGCTGATCCCGCGGACGACCAGCGCTACGCGTGGTCCGCGGGGGGCGCCACGGGGGACACGTCCGACGCCGGCGGCGTGGCCGTCGACAGCCCGACCGCGGCCTGGATCTCGGCGCCCCGCCTGCCCATCTCCTCTGCCCAGTGGCAGGCAACCCGGTGCCCGGCACCGATGTCCCGGAACTCGGGGTCGACGGTCGCGCACTTCTCCGGGTTGTCGAGCCGCTCTCGCAGCCAGCACCTGGTGTGGAAGCGGCAGCCGGACGGCGGGTTCGCGGGAGAAGGGATGTCGCCGGTGAGGACCAGCCGCTGCTTCCGCCTCCGCGGATCCGGGCTCGGGATCGCCGACAGCAACGCCACGGTGTAAGGGTGGCGCGGGTTCAGGTAGAGCTCGTCCACGTCGGAGAGCTCGACCATCTTGCCCAGGTACATGACGCCGACCCGGTCGCTGATGTGCTCGACCACCGCCAGGTTGTGGGCGATGAACAGGTAGGTGAGCCCCAGCTCCTGCTGGAGGTCGTCGAGGAGGTTGAGTACCTGGCTCTGGATCGAGACGTCCAGCGCCGACACCGGCTCGTCGCAGACCACGAACGCCGGGTTCACGGCCAGGGCGCGGGCGATTCCGATCCGCTGGCGCTGGCCGCCGCTGAACTCGTGCGGATAGCGGTGGATGTGGCTCTGGTTGAGCCCGACCTTGCCCAGCAGTTCGCGGACGATCTCCTCGCGACGGCCGCGGTCGGTCACACCCTGGACCAGCGGACCCTCTCCGACGATCTCGCCGACGCTCATACGCGGGTTGAGCGAGGCGTACGGGTCCTGGAACACGACCTGGACGTCCTTCCGGAGCTCCTTGAGCCGCCTGCCCGTCATCATCCGGCGCTTGTGACCCAGCTTTCGCTCCGCCGGGGTGGGGAGGTCGAAGATGGTCTCGTCGCGGAACCGGACCTCGCCGGACGTGGCCGGGATGAGTCCCAGGATCACCTTGCCGAGGGTGGTCTTGCCGCAGCCGGACTCCCCCACCAGCCCCAGCGTCTCGCCCTCGTGGACATCGAACGAGACGCCGTCCACGGCCTTGACGGTCGCGACCCGGCTGATGCCGAGCAGGCCGCCCTGGATCTCGAAATGCTTCCTGACGTCGCGCACCGACACGAGAACCTGATCGGTGCTCGCCGGGCCTGCTCCAGGAGCGACGGTGGCGACGCGTTCCGTGGTCACCTGGTCCCTCGCCCTTCGTGTTGACGCATCACTATGCCCCCTCGACCGACAGGTCCGCGGCGGACGCGACGGCGACGTCGCCCGTGGCATCCGGGCCGACCGCCGGCGGCTCCCCCGCCGGCGTGAGCCAGCACCGGGAGACATGGCTGGGCCCCACCGACCGGTAGGGCGGTGGGACGTCGCAGACCGGCATCGCATACGGGCACCGGCGCTTGAACAGGCACCCCGTGGGCAGGTTCAGGGGATTGGGCACGACGCCCGAGATCACCTCGAGGCGCCGGCGCTTGTCACCGAGTCGCGGGATCGAGGCCAGCAGGCCCTTGGTGTAGGGGTGGTGCGGACGTTCGAACAGGGTATTCACGTCGGCGCGCTCCACCGCCTTGCCGGCATACATCACCACGACCTCGTCCGCCATCTCGGCGATGACGCCGAGATCGTGCGTGATGAGCATGATCGCCATCCGGTTCTGCTCACGGAGGCCCTTCATCAGCTCGAGGATCTGCGCCTGGATCGTCACGTCCAGGGCGGTCGTCGGCTCGTCGGCGATCAGCAGGTCGGGGTTGGTCGAGAGGGCCATCGCGATCATGACGCGCTGGCGCATGCCTCCCGACAGCTGGTGCGGGTACGCGTCGATCCGGCGCCTGGCATCGGCGATCCCGACCAGCTCGAGCATCTCCATCGCCCGGTCTCGAGCCTCGCGCTTGTCGACCTGCCGGTGCTGCTCCACCGCCTCCCCGATCTGGTCGCCCACCCGGTAGACGGGGTTGAGCGACGTCATGGGCTCCTGGAAGATCATCGACATTGCGTTGCCGCGGATGTCGCGCATCTCCTCGTCGGACATGGTGAGCAGGTTCCGGCCCTCGAGCAGGATCTCGCCCGCAACCGTCTTGCCGGGCCGCTCGATGAGCCGCATCACGGACAGCGCGGTGATGCTCTTCCCGCACCCGGACTCGCCGACCACCCCGAGCGTCTGGCCGTGGCCGATCTCCAGCGTGACGCCGTCAACGGCGCGGACCGTCCCGTCCTGGGTGAAGAAGTGCGTCCTGAGTCCGCGGATCTCGAGGAGGTTGTCGGAAGCGCCGCCTGGTCGGCGCTCGGCAGCGTTCGTTCCGGTCAAGCGGTCCTTCCTGCTTCGGTTTGTGCCCGGCGTCGACACCATGCCTAGCCTTCAACCTTCTGGCGCGGGTCGAGCGCGTCCCGCAGGCCGTCCCCGAGGAAGCTCGCGCAGAGGACGATGGTGACGAGCAGGATGCCCGGATAGAAGATGCGCTCGGGGTTGGAGTAGAGGGACTCCCGGAAGTTGCCGAGCATCTGGCCCAGGCTGACGTCGGGCGGGGCGATCCCGAACCCCAGGACCGACAGGGCGGATTCGGTGATGACCGAATCCGCGACACCGAGCGCGGCCGCTACCACCAGGGGCGCCAGCGCACCAGGCAGCAGGTGCCGGAGGATGAGCCGTCGGTGCCCCACCCCGAGGGCGCGGGCCGCCTGCGCGTAGTCCGTCTCGCGAAGCGTCAGGAACTCCGCCCGCACCAGGCGGGCCGCGGTCGTCCAGCCGACGATGCCCAGCGCGATGATGATCACCCGGATGTCACGGAAGCCGAAGAAGGCGACGATCAGCAGGATCAGGAACAGGAACGGCAGCGACAGGATCACGTCGACGAGCCGCATCAGCAGGTTGTCGACCCAGCCGCCCACGTAGCCCGCAATCGACCCGACGAGGATCCCCAGGAGGCCGATGATGAACACCGCGGCGAACCCGATGATCAGGGTCGTCTGGGTCGCCTTCATCAGCCGGACGAACAGGTTCTGGCCGATGTCGTTGTAACCGAGGGGAGCGGCCAGGCTGGGTCCCGCATCGATGAGCGCGAGAGAGGACTTCTTCCACGTCTCGCCCGAGATCACGGGCACGATGATCGACATGACGATCAGGATCGCCAGGGTCACGAGCGCGATGACCGCAAGCCTGTGCCGCAGGAACCGGATCCGGACGAGCTGCCAGTAGGTGCGGACGGGGACGAGGTCGACCTCGTCGATCTCCGGGGCTGTGAGGCGACCGGTGGCGCGGATGTCGGCGCTTTCCATCTCGGTCCTCGCTCAGTACTTGATCCGCGGATCAACGACGCCGTACAGGATGTCGGCGACGAGGTTCCCGAGGATGACGAAGAACCCGGTCAGCATGCCGGTCGCATAGATCACGGGGTAGTCGTTCTGGCTGATCGCGTTGATCGTCAGCGATCCGAGGCCCGGGTACGAGAAGATCGACTCGGTGATCACGGCTCCCGCCACGAGCGACGGCAGCGAGAGGCCCACGAGCGTGATGAACGGGATCATGGCGTTCCGGAGCGCATGCTTGCCGATCACGCGGGACGCGGGCAGGCCCTTGGCCTTCGCGGTCCGCACGTAGTCCTGGCGCAGCACGTCGAGCATCGACGCACGCAGGTAGCGGGAGTAGCCGGCGATGGACTGGATCGCAAGGCTGGTGACCGGCAGCACCAGGTGCCATGCGATGTCGAGCACGTCGCCCTCGCTGCCGATGGACTGGCGCCCGAACAGGGGGAAGGAAACGGCCCCGCCCGTCAGCTGGCCCAGCCACACCCCCCCGAAGAAGAGCACGTAGATGCCGAGCAGGAACGAGGGCATCGCGTATCCGATCGTGGCGAAGCCGCTGATGATCTTGTCGGCCCAGCTGTACTGCTTGACCGCGGCGATGATCCCGATCGGGATCGAGACGATCATCGTGACCACGAGGGATGAGCCCATCAGGAGCACCGTGGCGGGCACGCGCTCGAAGATCGAGTCCCGCACTGGCTGGTTGGTGATGAGCGAGTAGCCCCATGCGCGATCGTTCCAGGGGAACTGGAAGAAGGCGCTGAGCCAGGAGAAGTACTGCTCGAACAGCGGCTTGTCCAGGCCGTACAGCCGCATCAGCTGGTCAAGCTGCTCGGGCCGGATGTTCGGGTTCCGGAAGCGGTCGATCGGATCACCCGGCGCCAGCTGGACGATCATGAAGATCAGGAAGCTGATCCCGAGCATGATCGGAATCGACTGGATCAGGCGCCGGATGATGTAGGTGATCATGCCTTGTCGACCTGTCCTGGGGGCCGGGGGCCGGCCGATGACGCACGCGTGGCGGCCGGTATCCGGCCGCCACGCGCCAGGGTGGGCTCACCCCGGCACGGGCGCCTCGAGGGCGGCCCGTGCCGGGAGAACAACAGGCTGCTACTTGATGTTCGTGAGCTTCTCCAACTCCCAGAACCAGGTCGGAGAGTCCATCACCAGCGGACCGGCGGTGGAGCCGACGGTCTTGCGCAGGCCCTCGCGAGCGATGTCGGACCAGGCGTAGATCACCGGGAGGTCCTGCGACTGGATGACCGCATACTCCTGGTAGATCTTGGCCCGCTCGGCCTGGTCGAACGTGGCCAAGCCCTTGTCGATGAGTTCATCTGCCTTCGGATTGCTGTAGCAGATGTAGTTGTACGTCTGCGGGTTCTCGGCCGTCGAGCAGTTCCTGCTGTGGTAGAGGCTGGACGGATCGGGGTCCAGGCTGGTGCCGAAGCCGCCGAAGTACGTGTAGAAGGGAACGCCCTTCGCCGGATCCGCCGCGTTCACGTGCGGGTAGACGTCGAGCATGTTGAGCAGCGCCCCGAAGTCGACTTCCTGGTAGGTGATGTTGATGCCGCAGTTGTCGCGAACCTGGTCGCTCATCAGCTGCATCCACTTCGAGCGGTTCGGCCGGCCGGCGCGGACCGCCGTGACGCTCGCGAGCTTGACGCCGGCCTTCTCCCGGATCCCGTCGGCGCCGACGGTCCAGCCCGCCTCCTCGAGCAGGGACTTGCCCTTCTCGACGTTGAACGGGTAGGTCTCGAGGCCCTGGGACGGGTATGCCCAGGATGCCGGCGGGATCTCGCTGTAGATCGCGACACCCTGGCCGTCGGTGGCGGCCTCGGTGGTAGCCGGCTTGTCGAAGCAGTAGGCCGTGGCCTGGCGGACCCTCTGGTCCAGCCACGGGGAACCGGTGTCCGGGTGCAGGTTGAAGTACAGCGTGAAGAAGCCGAAGTCCGGGTACTCGATGAACTGCAGGTTTGCGTCGTCCTTGATCTGGTTGTACGTCGTCCCTTCGAGCGAGTACTTCCAGTCGACCTGGCCGGCCACCAGGGCCTGGCCACCGGCGATGTCGTCCTTGATGATCGGGATGTTGATCTTCGAGACCTGCGGAGCGCCGCGGTGGTAGTCCGCGAATGCCTCCAGCTGGAGGGACTCGCCGGCCTTGAACGAGACGAACTTGAAGGGGCCCGAGCCGAGGCCGGCCGGGTTCATCTGGATGTCGAGGTACGGGTAGGCGGCCGCGAGAGCGTCGATCCGGGCGGTGCCGGTGAGCGCGTTGAGGATGGCCTGGAGGCGGCCCTTGAGGTCGCCGACGTAGCCGGCCGCGTCGAAGACGTCCTTGCCCGCGTCGTCCTGGCTGGTGTAGACCGCCTTGTCGGGGAGGTCCTGGCCGGCCTTGGTGACCAGGCCCTCGAACTCCGCGACGAACTGCTCGTAGTTCGGGGTGGGCTTGCCGTCCTCGCCGGCCGGGCCGGTCGGGGTCTTCTCCTCGGCTGCGAGCTTGTCCAGGGCCGCCTGGACATCGGCTGCCGTGACCGCCTTGACCTCGGTCAGGTAGCGGTCGTAGGAGGCATCCACGGCGACCTTGTTCTCGATCAGGACGGCCGGGAGGTACACCGTGGCCATGGTCGCGTTGGGGGCGACGAGCGTGAACTTGACGGTGTAGTCGTCAACGGCCACGACCGACTCGAGGATGCCGCTGAGGCAGATCGAGGGGTTGTAGCGGCAGTTCTTGCTCTGCGCGATCTGGTACGACTGGAGGACGTCCTCGGCGGTCAGGTCGCTGCCGTCGTGGAACTTCACGCCCTTCTTGAGCTTGATGGTCCAGACCTTGCCGGCCTCGGTGACGTCGGCGAGGGCCTCGGACAGGTTGGGGACGGGCGTCAGGGACGCGTCATAGGTGTAGATCCCGTCGTACAGGAACTGGGCGGCCTCGGCGGTCGGGACGTTGTCCGCGGCGTTGGTGAGACCGCCGGAGACGTCGCCGTCCATGACCATCGTGATGGTCTGGGCTTCGGGCGGCGCGGTCACCGTGGGTGTCGCGGTTCCAGCCGGCGGCGTCGTTGCCGTCGGCGCTGTCGTCGGTGTGCCCCCGCCGCAGGCGCCGACGATCACGGCACCGGCGACAAGCAGCCCGGTAAGGCGTTTGCGCATGAGCGATCTCCTCCTAGACGGATCAGAACCGGTGGTCCAGCTTCCACGCAGTGTGCTCAGTTGCGTCGCCCTCGGGGGCGGGCAGCGATCTCCAGCAGCTCAGACTGCCCACGGATGCGATGCACGCGGGCAACCATACGGCATGGTCGGGCCGGTTGTCTGGCCGAAACTATGCGAGGCCCCGATCACGGTGTCAAATCTCGCCTGCGTCAGTCCGGGCAGGGCGCCAGGACGCAGGGCGCGCCACGCCAGCGGAGGTTCGGCTGCCGGGCGGCCGTCGCCTCGTCCAGCCGCCGGACGGGGGCGGTGTGCGGCGCGCTCGTCACCGTGTCGGGTTCCGTCTCCGCCTCGCGGGCGATCTCCAGCAGCGCGTCCACGAACCCGTCGAGGGTCTCGAGCGACTCGGTCTCGGTGGGCTCGATCAGCATCCCCTCCTCCACGGTGAGCGGGAAGTAGATCGTCGGCGGGTGGTAGCCCTTGTCGATCAGCCGCTTCGCGATGTCGAGGGTCCGGACGCCGGTCCGATGCTTGATGTCCGCGGCCGAGGCCACGAACTCGTGCTTGCACGCCCGCTCGAACGGGACCAGATACGCCGACGAGAGCCGGGCCTTGAGGTAGTTCGCCGCGAGGACGGCATCGTCCGAGACCTCGCGCAGGCCGGATGCGCCGTGGGCCCGGATGTAGGCGTACGCCCGGACCAGGACGCCCGTGCTGCCGAAGAACGACCGCATCCGGCCGATGGACGTGGGCCGTTCGCCCGCGCGCTCCAGCCGATATGCACCGTCGCCGTCGCGCAGGACGCGCGGGCTGGGCAGGAAGGGCACGAGGTTCGCGCGGACACCGACAGGCCCGGCCCCCGGGCCCCCGCCGCCGTGGGGCGTGCTGAACGTCTTGTGCGTGTTGAAGTGCATGACGTCGAAGCCGGCCTCGCCTGGCCGAAACCGGCCGAGGATGGCGTTGAGGTTCGCGCCGTCCATGTACGCCAGCGCGCCGGCCGCGTGGGTCGCCTCCAGCAGCTCCCCGATCTGCCGCTCGAACAGCCCGAGCGTGGACGGGTTGGTGATCATGATCGCGGCCGTCTTCGCCCCCAGGGCGGCCTTGAAGGCGTCGAGGTCCACACCCCCGTCCGGTGCGGACGGGATCGTCCTGGTCCGGAAGCCGGCCATGGACGCGGTCGCCGGGTTGGTCCCGTGCGAGGAATCAGGCACCAGCACGTCGGTTCGGCCCAGGTCCCCGCGGGACCGGTGATAGGCCCGGATCATGAGGATCCCGGCCAGCTCGCCGTGGGCGCCTGCCGCCGGCTGGAGCGTGACTGCCTCCATGCCGCTGACCTCGGCGAGCATCGTCTCCAGCTCGAACAGGAGCTCGAGGGTGCCCTGGGCCAGGGCGTCGGGGGCCATGGGGTGGAGCCCCGCGAACCCCGGCAGCCGCGCGGCCCACTCGTTGAGCTTGGGGTTGAACTTCATCGTGCACGAGCCGAGCGGATAGAAGCCCGAGTCGACCGAGTAGTTCAGCGTGGACAGGTTGACGTAGTGGCGGACCACGTCGGGCTCGGACAGCTCGGGCAGGGCCGGAGAATTCGCCCGCAGGGCTCCGGGCGGGATCCGGTCAAGGGCTCCCGCGGGCGGATGCGGGATCTTGCCGCCGCCGCGGCCGGGCCGGCTCAGCTCGAACAGGGTGGGCTGCAGGCGCTCGCCGACGACGCTCACCGTGCACCTCCGGCCACCAGGGCGTCCGCCA
This sequence comes from uncultured Chloroflexota bacterium, assembly GCA_947085195.1. GTDB lineage: Bacteria > Chloroflexota > Limnocylindria > Limnocylindrales > CSP1-4 > CAIXZV01. The sequence goes on along the minus strand of CAMTVM010000006.1, from coordinate 26,316 downwards.
GCTCGGCCTGGAGTGCGGTCGCGAACAGCTCGATCTCCGCGGTCGTGGTGACCTCGGTCGCGCAGACCAGGAGACCGCCCGCAAGGGCCGGCTCGTCCGGGATCAGGTCCGCCGTCGGGATCCCCGCCAGTACGCCCCGCTCCAGCAGGCGGGCGTGGATGCCCCGGGCGTCCGGCACCCGGACCACGAACTCGTTGAGGTATGCCCCGTCGTGCAGGCGCCGGGCGCCGGCGGCTGCGAGCGCAGCCTCGAGCTCCGCCGCCCGGGCGGCGCCCGCTGCCGCCACGTCCCGGAGGCCGTGAGGGCCGATCGCGGCGAGATACACGGACGCGGCCAGCGCGAGGAGTGCCTGGTTGGTGCAGATGTTGCTGGCGGCCTTCTCGCGGCGGATGTCCTGCTCGCGGGCACGCATCGTCATCACGAACGCACGCCGGCCATCGAGGTCCGTGGTCTGGCCGACGAGGCGCCCCGGGATCTGGCGGACGAGCGCCTCCGTGCAGGAGACGATGCCCAGGTACGGCCCGCCGTACTGGAGCGGGATGCCCAGGGGCTGGCCCTCGCCCGCCGCGATGTCGGCGCCGTACTCGCCGGGAGGCGCCAGGACGGCCAGCGAGACGGGCTCGATGACGCTGACGAACAGCGCGCCCGCGGCGTGGGCGAGCCGGCCGACCTCGGGCATATCCTCCAGCAGGCCCAGGACGTTGGGCTGCGCGGCCACCACGCCCGCCACTGGACGCGCCGGGTCCGCGAGCAGGCGCGCCAGCGCCTCGAGGTCCGTGGTGCCGGCCTGCGGACCGTCGGCGACCAGCGGGATCTCGTCGGCGATCAGACCCGCGCCGTCGGCATAGGTCTCGAGCGTCCCGCGGTAGTGCGGATGGACGCCGCGGGACACAAGGATCCGCTCCCGCCGGGTCGCGCGACAGGTCATCAGGGCGGCTTCGGCCGTGGCGGCACCGCCGTCGTAGTGCGACGCGGACACGACGTCCAGCCCCGTCAGCTCCGCGAGCATGGACTGGTACTCGTAGATGCTCTGGAGCGTGCCCTGGCTCACCTCGGGCTGGTACGGCGTGTAGGCCGTGTACCACTCGCCGCGGAGCAGCATCTGGTCCACGACCGCGGGCGTCCAGTGGCGGTACGCACCCGCACCCAGGAAGCTCGCCAGGTCCACGCGGTTCCGGGCCGCGAGCCGGATCAGCCGGGCCGAGAGCTCCAGCTCCGGCTCGGGGTCGTCCAGGCGGAGGGGGCCTGCGCGCAACGCGGCCGGAATGTCCTCGAACAGCTCATCGATGGAGCCGACGCCGATGGTCTCGAGCATCCGCGCCCGGTCGTCGGCCGCGTGCGGGCCGTACGGCATGGACTCAGCCCTCGGCGATCAGCTGCTCGTACGCCGCGGCGTCGAGCAGGGCGTCCAGCTGGGCGGCATCGGCCAGGCGGACCCGCACCATCCAGCCCTCGCCGTAGGGATCGGTGTTGACGACCTCGGGCTTGGAGCCCAGCCCGTCGTTGGCGGCGGTGACCTCGCCCGAGACGGGCGCGAACAGGTCGCTGACCGCCTTCACGGACTCGACGACGCCGAAGGTCGCGGCCTGCTCCAGGGCCCCGCCCGCGTCCGGCAGCTCGACGAACACGATGTCGCCCAGCTGGTCCGCCGCGTACTGGGTGATGCCGATGACGGCCTCGTCACCCTCGACGCGGATCCATTCGTGCTCCTTGGTGTAGTGCAGGTCGCCGGGGACCATCGGGCGGGTTCCTCCGTCTTTGGGCCGCGGCGGGAGCCGCGGGGAGAGCGTTCTGTCGCGGGTGCGCCGGGTGCGGCCGGGGCCCGTGGGACGTCAGGTGGGCCGCCGGTAGAACGGGAGCGTCACGACCTCGGCGGCGACACGGGCCCCGCGGATCTCGACGGCCAGCATGGTACCGGGTCCGGCATGGGCAGGGGCGACGTAGGCCATCGCGATCGCGGACCCCAGCGTGGGCGACATCGTTCCCGAGGTGACGACCCCCGTTGGGCCGTCGTCAGCCAGCACCGGGTACCCGTGGCGGGCGATTCCCCGTCCCCGCAGGATGAGGCCGACCAGCCGCCGCGTGACGCCGTCGCGGGCGACGGCCTCGAGCGCCGCCCGGCCGGTGAAGTCCCCGGCCTTGCCCAGCTTGACCACCCGCCCGAGGCCCGCCTCGAAGGGGTTGGTCGCCCGGTCCAGCTCGTTGCCGTAGAGCGGCATGCCGGCCTCCAGGCGGAGGGTGTCGCGGGCGCCCAGGCCCACCGGCACCAGGTCGTGGGCACGGCCGGCGTCGGCCAGCGCATCCCACACCGCGCCTGCCTGCCCCACGTCCACGAACACCTCGAAGCCGTCCTCGCCCGTGTAGCCGGTCCGCGCAACGAGCGCGTGCAACCCCGCCACGGTGCCCTCGGCGATTCCGTAGTAGCAGATCCCCGGGAGGTCCAGGTCCGTCAGCGCGCCAAGGATCTCCAGCGAGCGCGGGCCCTGGACCGCCACCAGGCCGGTGGCAAGGGACCGATCGTCGAGGACGGCGCGGAACCCCTCCAGCCGCTCCGCCAGCGCGTCCGAGACCACCCGGGCATTGGAGGCGTTGGCGACGACCATGAACCGGTCCTCGGCCAGCCGGTAGACGATGAGATCGTCCAGGATGCCGCCGTCCGGCGCGCAGATCATGGAGTAGTGCGCACGGCCGATGGCCAGCGCGGGCGGGTCCGTGACCAGGGCCCCGGCGAGCGCCGTGCCGGCATCCGGCCCCTCCACGACGAGCTCGCCCATGTGCGACAGGTCGAACAGGCCCGCGGCCGCCCGCACGGCCCGGTGCTCCTCCAGGATCCCGGCGTACTGGATCGGCATCATCCAGCCCGCGAACTCCACGATCCTGGCACCCAGCGCCTCGTGGCGATCGAGCAGCGGCGTGGGCAGCGGCGGCGGCGCGGGGGTCCCGGTCATGGCTCGGTGTGCCTCGTGGTGGCGCCCGCCCGGGGGAACGTGCCGTCGGAGGCGGCCGCGGCGGCGCGGGCGACGAGCGCCCGCTCCGTCTCGAACGTCAGCATCGCGGCGGCCTCGTCGAACCCGATCCAGCGGACCTCGTCGAACTCGTGGTCGTGACGTGCGAGGTCCCCGCCGGTGGGGACCATCAGGAAGTAGTGGACCGTCTTGTGGATGCGCGTGTGGCCCTGGACGAACGTGTAGGCGATCGAGTCGAACGGGCGGACGATGCCGACCTCCAGGCCCGACTCCTCCGCGACCTCGCGCAGGGCGGTCTCCTCCGTGGTCTCGCCCTCATGCGGCGTCCCTTTCGGGAGCGTCCAGGTCACGCCGTCCCGCTCCCTCCGGCGCCTGCCGACGACCAGCTGGGGGGCGGCTCCCTCGAACCGGATGACGATGCCGCCCGCAGAGGTGGCCGTTGCCTGCCTCAGGCGGGCCACGCCGGCGCCACGGACGAGCGATGCGGACCCCCGGCGCGGTGGGTGCTCGTCCAGGCCATGCCGGTCACGGGTCGCGGGCGTCCGCTGCGGGGTGGACGTGCCGGCGCGACGGTGAGCGCGCGCCACGGCGCGCGCAGGGCGGTCAGCGGCCCGACGTCGGGGCGACGGAGCACCGTGCGGCGCTGGGAGGCGGCCACGAAGCCGGACCCGTGGTGGAGGCCGAGTCGCCGCTCGCGATCCCGGGCCGACGGGTGAGCGTAACGTGCCGGCCAGGCCGCGAACCGGGCGGCAATGCTGTGCTGCATGACCGCATCGTACCGCGTCACGGGATACCGGCAAGTGCGGCACGGAGGCGTTCTGACGCTTCCGTTGACAGCGCGCCCCGCGAGATCGCGATCCTGACCGACCGCTCGGCCAGGACCCGGTACACGGACAGAGCGTCCGGGGCGTCGGCAGCCAGCGCCTCGAGGTGCGCGCGCACGGTGCCGGCGTCACCCCGGGTCGCCGGACCGGTGAGCGCCGCCGCGATCCCGAGGGCACGGGCGTTGGCCACCGTCTGCTCCAGCAGCGGCAGGTAGATCCGCAGCGCGCCCGCCTCGTCCAGCCCCATGATCGCGCCCACCTCCCGGATCGTGTCCAGGAGCGCGACCGCGCCGCCGGCTGCCAGCACCGCCGCTGCGTGGTAGGCCGCCTTGGCGCCCGGCGCCAGGCGCACCGGCACGCCGCCGATGGCCTCCGCCATGTCCGCGAGGTGCGCCGCCAGCTCGTCGTCCCCCTCGATCGCGATCGTCGCGCCCGGGAGCGCCGCGAGCGCCCGGTCCAGGTCCGCGAACGCCACGAGCGGGTGGAACGCGCCGGCCTGCGTCCCCGCCGCCATCGCCGGCCGCAGCACCTCGGCGCCCAGCAGGCCGCTCGTGTGGACCAGCGCCTGACCCGCGTACAGGCGCAGGGACGAGGCGAGTGACGGCAGGACGTCGTCCGGAACGGCCAGGATGACCAGCTCCACGTCGTCCAGGAGCGCCTCGGGCTCCGCGAAGGCGCGGACCTCCGGCACGTGCTCCCGGAACCGGTCCCGGCGCGCCGGGTCCCGCGACGCCACGGCACCCACCGGCCAGCCGGCGCGGTGCAGCGCCACGCCCAGCGCGAGGCCCACGGCGCCCGCGCCCACGATCCCCGTGACCGGCCGCTCCCCGGGCCCGGAGTGCGCGTGGGGGTGCGCGTGGTCGCTCTCGTGCTCGATGGTCTCGTGCCGGTGGCGGCCCGGCAAGGGGGGATCCATTGCGATCCCCTCATCCGCGATCTCCGCCAGCGTCTCCGCGCGGCTCTCCTCGCGACGCTCGGCGGCGCGGCGGAGCGCCGCCTCGGCCTCGTCCCAGGCTCTCATCGGTCGGCGCCGCCTCGCCGGGGGCGCTCCGCGCGGTACGCTTCCACGCGACGAGTGTACCGAGCGGTCCGGCCGCGCAGCCGGACCGTCCCGCGACGACCACAGAGGACCTGATCCGCGTGCCAACCCCCAACGCCTTCGGCGCCCGAGCTCCCCTGGGTGCCGGCCTTCCTGACCACTACCGGCTGTCCGCCCTCGCGACCTCCGGCCTGGCGCTCGGCGTCGACCTGGGCGTGGCGCCGGTCACGCTCAAGATCCTGCTCGAGAACGCGCTGCGGCACGCCGGCGGCGGCATCGTCCGGGAGGAGGACGTTGCGACCCTGGCGGCGTGGCGACCTGGGGGCGGGGGCGAGGCCGAGGTCCCGTTCATGCCCAGCCGGGTGGTCCTCCAGGACTTCACCGGCGTGCCGGCCGTGGTGGACCTGGCCGCGATGCGCGACGCGATGGCAACCCTGGGCGGCGATCCGGCGCGGGTGAATCCGCTGGTGCCCGCGGACCTCGTCATCGACCACTCCGTTCAGGTTGACGCCTGGGGCGGTGCCGGCGCGTTCGCCTTCAACATGGAGCGCGAGTACGAGCGCAACGGGGAGCGCTACCAGCTCCTGCGCTGGGCCCAGACGGCCTTCCGGGACCTGCGCGTGGTCCCGCCGGGCACCGGCATCATCCACCAGGTCAACCTGGAGTACCTGGCCACGGTCGTCGCGGACCGCGCGGACGATGGGGGCAGGGTGGCCTTCCCTGACACGCTCGTCGGCACGGACTCCCACACCACGATGATCAACGGGCTCGGCGTGCTGGGCTACGGCGTCGGCGGGATCGAGGCCGAGGCCGTCCTGCTGGGCCAGCCGCTCTACCAGCCGATGCCCCGGATCGTGGGCGTGCGTCTTTCGGGCGAGCTCCCGAGGACCGCCACCGCCACGGACCTGGTGCTGGTCATCACCGAGATGCTGCGCAGGTTCGGCGTGGTCGGGTCGTTCGTGGAGTTCGCCGGTGACGGCCTCGCGGGGCTGTCGCTCGCGGACCGGGCCACGATCTCCAACATGAGCCCCGAGTTCGGGGCGACCTGCACGCTGTTCCCCATCGATGACGAGACGCTCGCCTACCTGCGGCTCACCGGCCGCCCGGCGGACCGCGTGACCCTGGTGGAGCGATACGCGAAGGCCCAGGGGCTGTGGCGCGAACCCGGCAACGGGCCGCAGTTCGATGTCGCGCTCGAGCTGGACCTGGCCACCGTGGAGCCGTCGCTCGCGGGGCCGCGACGCCCGCAGGACCGCGTCTCGCTCGCCGGCGTCGGCGACAACTTCCGGACGGCCTACCCGCACACCGTGGGCACCACTCCGGTCGTCATCGAGACGCCCGGCGGCACCGCGGAGGTCGGGCACGGGACCGTGACGATCGCGGCGATCACCTCCTGCACCAACACGTCCAACCCGATGGTGATGGTGGGCGCCGGCCTCCTGGCGCGTAACGCGGTCGCTCGGGGCCTGGCCGTGTCCCCGGTCGTCAAGACCTCCCTGGCCCCTGGGTCCAAGGCGGTCACCGGATACCTCGAGCGGGCCGGCCTCATGGAGCCCCTCGCCCGGCTCGGATTCGCGCTGGCGGGCTACGGCTGCACGACCTGCATCGGCAACTCCGGGCCGCTCGATGAGCCGGTCGCTGCGGCGATCGAGTCGGGCGAGCTGGTGGTGGCCGCCGTCCTGTCCGGCAACCGCAACTTCGAGGGACGCGTCCACCCGATGGTCCGGGCCGCGTACCTCGCCTCGCCGCCGCTCGTGGTCGCCTTCGCCCTGGCCGGCCGCATGGACGTTGACCTCACGACCCAGCCCCTGGGCACGGGCTCGGATGGATCCCCGGTCATGCTCTCCGACATCTGGCCGACACCGGAGGAGGTCCGGCAGGTCGTGGGCGACACGATCGACGCCGGGCTGTTCGGGACCACCTATGCCTCGGTCTTCGAGGGTGACGAGCGCTGGCAGGCGATCGAGATCCCGGCCGGCGACCGGTACGCCTGGGACAAGGCCTCCACGTACATCGCCAACCCGCCATTCTTCGCCGGGCTCACCGCCCAGCCGGCGCCGCTCACCGACATCGTTGGCGCCCGCGTCCTGGCGCTGCTCGGCGATTCGGTGACCACGGACCACATCAGCCCCGCGGGCTCGATCGCCGCCTGGTCGCCCGCCGGCCAGTGGCTCCAGGCGAACGGCGTCTCGCCCGTGGACTTCAACTCGTACGGGGCCAGGCGCGGTCACCACGAGGTGATGATGCGCGGCACCTTCGGCAACATCCGGCTCCGGAACCGTCTGGTCGAGGGCAGGGAGGGGCCGTACACGCTCCACCTCCCCGGCGGCGACCCGGCGTTCATCTACGACGCGGCGATGCGCTACCGGGACGAGGGCGTGCCGCTGGTGATCATCGCCGGCCGTGAGTACGGCTCCGGCTCCTCGCGCGACTGGGCCGCCAAGGGCACCGCGCTCCTGGGCGTCCGGGCCGTCATCGCCGAGAGCTACGAGCGGATCCACCGCTCCAACCTCGTGGGGATGGGCGTGCTGCCGCTCCAGTTCCTGCCCGGGGAGAGCGCCGCGTCCCTCGACCTGACCGGCCGCGAGGCGTACACGATCACCGGCATGACGGACCTGTCCCCGCGTCAGGTGGTCACGATCGTCGTCCGGTCGGACGCGGACGGCTCGGAGCGGACGTTCCAGGCCATCGCGCGGCTGGACGGCCCGATCGAGGTGGACTACCTGCGGCAGGGCGGCATCCTGCCGGCCGTGCTGCGCCGCCTTGCCACGGACTGATCGCTGCCGGCCCGGACGACGCACGAATCCCGGCTGGACCTCGCCCTGACGTCGCGAAGCCCCCTGAACGGGTTCAGGGGGCTTCGCGGTTCGTGGATCCTCGTCGACGCGGGGAGGAGACCGCATCACGAGGTGGTCCTTCGTGGGCTGCGACGGGCGACTCGGGCGGGATGTGACGGGACAACCGGCTCCAAGACAGGAACAGGGCCCGAAAGCCCTGCTTGTGGTCCGGTCGGGATGGTGGGCGATACTGGGCTCGAACCAGTGACCTCACGGATGTGAACCGTGCGCTCTGACCAACTGAGCTAATCGCCCGAGGGTGCCCCGAAGGGACCCGCATTCTAGCGCGATCGCCCGGCTCCGCGCATCACGTCCTCAGGCCCGGCCACCGCTCCAGCAGGCGTTCCACGGACAAGCCGTCGACGGTGACGAGCTTGGTCGGGCCCGCGGCGCCGGCGACAAGCCGCACGTCGCGCCGGGGCACGCCCAGCTCATCGGCGAGCATCCGGACCAATGCCTGGTTGGCCGCGTCGTCCACGGCCGGCACCGCGACCCGGACCCGCAGGACGCCCTCGACCACGCCGTCGATCCTGTCACTCCCCCCGCGCGACAGCAGGCGCACGGTGAAGCGGACGCCCGGTCCGGCCGTCCTGCTCAGAGGAACGTGCGCATCAGCGCGCCCAGGACGAGCAGCACCAGCAGACTCGACAGGTCCAGCATCCCAACTGGTGGCACCACGCGGCGCACGGGGGCGATCAGCGGTTCCGTGGCCTGGATCAGGAAGGCGGCCACGCCCGACCGGCCGGTCGGGTCGAACCAGCTCATCAGCACGCGCCCCAGCACCAACAGCCACAGGATGGCGAAGATCGCGCCGAGGAAGACCTGGAAGAAGGAACCCACGACCGGGAGTCTACCAGCGGTTCCGGTTCAGCCCGCGCCGTCCACCGCTCCCACGGTGCGCTCGCCGAACAGCGCACGGCCCACCCTGACCAACGTCGCCCCCTCCTCCACCGCGACCTCGTAGTCGTCGGTCATCCCCATCGAGAGTTCCGCGCCGAGCCGCGGCCAGCGGGTCCGCAGCGACTCGGAGAGTGCCCGGAGCGCGACGAAGGTCGGCCGGGCCTCCTCGGGGCCGGCGGCCAGCCGCCCGATCGTCATCAGGCCCGCGACGCGCAGGTTCGGCAGGTCGAGGATCCATGGGATGGCCGCCAGGACCGCCGCAGGCTCGAAGCCCGCCTTGGCCGGGTCATCGGCCACGTTGACCTGGAGCAGGATCGGCAGCGGCCGCCCGGGACGCAGCTCGCCGGCGACCCGGTCCAGTCGCCGGACCAGGTCCTCCGAGGCCACGGAATGGACCATGTCGAACAGCTCCGTCGCCCGGCGAACCTTGTTCGACTGCAACGGCCCCACGAGGTGCCACCGGGCGCCCGGAACCTCGGGGATCTTCCCGGCGGCCTCCTGGACGCGGTTCTCCCCGAGGACGTCCAGGCCGGCGGCCACGGCGGCGCGCACGCGGGCCGCCGGCACGGTCTTGGTGACGGCGACCAGGGTGACCCCGGATGGTTCCCGCCCGACCCGGTAGGCGGCGGCCGCGATCCGGTCAAGGACCGCAGCGCGGGCGCGCGCGAACCCCTCGACCTCGTCCGGGTCGACGGTCGCGCTGGTCACGGGCATCCTGTCGGGCGCGCCACGTCGCCGGGCCCCCGCCCTGCGGCGCGGGCTACTTGCGGCGAAGGAAGCTCGGGATCTCGAGGTCGTCCGCGTCGTAGGCGGGCGCGCGACGGACGGCCGGCTCCCCGACAGACCGCTCGGGGCGGGCCGGGACACCCACGGCCTCGTCCCGCGCTCGGCCTCCGGTGTCTGACTCCGAACGCTGGCGCTCGAGCTCCTCGAGGAAGTCCCGCGCCGGGATCGTCGCCCCGCCGGCCGGGTTGGCCGCCGCCGAGCGGACACCGGCCGCGCTCGAGACGCGCTCGCCCGCGGCGGCCCGCGCGCTGTCGGTCCGGCGGCGGCCGTCGAAGCCCGTGGCGATGACGGTGATCATCACCTCTTCGCCGAGGCGCTCGTTGAAGCTCGCCCCGAAGATGATGTTCGCCTCGGGGTCGGCCGCGGCGCGGATCTCCTCGGCGGCCTCGGTGACCTCCCACAGGGTGAGGTTCGAGGAACCCGTGATGTTGAACAGGATCCCCTGTGCGCCGGAGATGTTGATCTCGAGCAGCGGGCTGGCCACCGCCTGGCGGGCTGCCTCGAGCGCGCGGTTGTCACCGGTGGCGCGGCCGATGCCCATGAGCGCGGAGCCCGCGTCCTTCATGACCGTGCGCACGTCGGCGAAGTCCAGGTTGATGAGGCCGGGCACGGTGATGATGTCGCTGATGCCGGCCACGCCCTGGCGGAGCACGTCGTCCACGACGCGGAACGCGTCCACGATCGAGGTGTTCTTCTGGACGACGTCACGGAGGCGGTCGTTGGGAATGGTGATCAGCGTGTCGACCTTGGCCTTGAGATCCTCGGCCGCCTTCTCCGCGATGAGCTTCCGCCGGCTGCCCTCGAAGCTGAACGGCTTGGTCACGACGCCGATCGTGAGCGCCCCCTGCTCCTTGGCGATCTCCGCCACCACCGGGGCCGCGCCGGAGCCCGTCCCGCCGCCGAGGCCGGCCGTGATGAACACCATGTCCGAGTCAGCGAGCGCGTCAGCGATCTTGTCCCGGTCCTCCTCGGCGGCGCGCTGCCCGATGGAGGCATCGCCGCCGGCCCCGAGGCCACGGGTGATCTTGTCGCCGATGCGGATCTTGTGCGGGGCGTCCGACTGCAGCAGAGCCTGGGCATCCGTGTTGCAGGCGATGAACTCGACGCCCATCATCTCCGCCCGGATCATCCGGTTGACCGCGTTGCTGCCGCCACCGCCGACGCCGATGACGCGGATGAGGGCGAAGTTCTCGGAATCGGAACGCAGCGGCATCGGCGCTCTCCTCGGTCGGTGGCGTGGGTCGTGAGATCAGGATCGGTGCGCTCGTCCCTTGTCGCGCCGGTCCGGGGAGCCGGCGTCGCTGGGGGACCCAGGGACTCGCCGGGAGTATACCCGCGCGATCGCACCGTGGTCCGCTGTGAATCCGGAAATCTGCGCCACGCCCGGCGGCCTCACCCGGCCGGGCGGGAAACTGGCCGGACGTGTCGCGTCGCGTGGCCCTACGGGAAGATGCTGCGGATCGCGTCCCGGATCCGGCCGAGGCCGCCGCGGCCCGGCGCGGACTCGTAGCGGAGGGGCTCGCCCAGCGCAATCTGGGTGGCACCCCAGCGGAGCAGGCCGACCGACGTGGCGTAGGGCGGCAGCTGGATCGTGTCCACGAGACCGCCGATCCCCGCGGGGCCGCTGACCCGCACGGGCATCTGGAGCACCTCACGCCCGAGCTCGGCCGTTCCGGCGAGCTGGGCGGCGCCGCCGGTGAGGATGATCCCGGCCGGCAGCATGCCGTGGCCGCTCCGGGCCATCTCGGCGCGGAGCATCTCGAAGGTCTCGCGCATCCGCGCCTCGATGATCCGGCACAGCTCCTCGCGGCTCACCGTCCGGCCGGCGTCGTCGCCGTGGGAAGAGACGCCGATCTCCTCATCCTCCAGGTTGCGCAAGTCGCAGGTCCCGTGGCGGACCTTGAGCTCCTCGGCGACCTGGAGGCTCGTCTTGACGCCGATGGCGACGTCGTTGGTGACGTTGTTGCCGCCGACGGGAAGGACTGCCGTGTGGAACGGCGACCCGTCGGCAAAGAGCGCGAGGTCGATGGTCCCGGCGCCGATGTCGGCCACGGCGACGCCCAGTTCCTTCTCCGTCTCGGTGAGCACCGCCTCGGCCGAGGCCAGTCCGTTGACCACCAGCTCGTCGATCTTGACGCCCGCCAGACCCACGCACTTGGTGAGGTTCTGCACGGCGGTGGCCGACGCGGAGACGATGTGGGCCTCCACCTCGAGCCGCAGGGCGCTCATGCCCAGCGGGTCCTTGACGCCCTCCTGGCCGTCCACCGTGAACCCGCGCCGCTCCACGTGGAGCACGTCGCGGTTGTTCGGGATGGACACGGCGCGGGCCACCTCGATGGCGCGATTGATGTCCTCGCGGGTGACCTCGCGGTGATGCGCGGTCACGGCGACCTGGCCCGTGGAGTTGAGGCTCTCGACGTGCTGGCCGCCGACGCCGACGAAGGCGCGGTCGATCTTCCAGCCGGAGAGGCGCTCGGCCCGCTCGACGGCGTCCGCGATGGAGCGCACGGACCCGTCGATGCTGACCACGACGCCCTTCTTGAGCCCGGTCGTGGGCACGGTCCCGTGGCCCATGATCGTGAGGCGCCCGTCCCGGCTGACCTCGCCGATGAGCGCGCAGACCTTGGACGTGCCGACGTCGATGCCGACCAGGACCGCTTCCCGTTCCACCTGCCTGTCGTCCCTCGCTGCTAGATGAAGTGCCGCCGGATGAGTGCGACGTTGTTGAAGATCCGGAAGCCGAAGTTGATGAGGGCGACGAGGTAGAGATCGAGGCTCAACCGGTCGCCGATGAAGGTCAGGAGGACCGCCACCACGGCGTTGGTGACGAACCCGCTGATGAAGATCCTGTTGTCGTAGACGCCGTCGAGCTCGGCGCGCACGGCTCCGAGGACGGAGTCGAGCGCGGCGAGGATCGCCACGGCGGAGTAGCGGGAGAACTCGAAGCTGACGTTGACGTTGAGGACAAGCCCCGCCACGACGCCGACGAGGAGACCCACGAGGGGCAGGAGCACGGGTGGGCAGCCTCCGTCCGGATGAACGTTGCCGTAACGCTACCAGACGCCCGGCTCCTCGTCGGCGTCGAATGGGTCGCGGGCGTCACGGCCTGGGGGTCGCCGAGGCCTTCGGCGTGGCACGGGGGACTCGGGTCCCGCTCCGGTCGTCGGCGAGGATCACCTTGAGCACGGTCTCCTCCCGGCCCAGCAGCACGCCCCGGAGCAGGCGGACCTGGCCGGGGATCAGCTCCGTCGTCCGGAGCGTCGGCGTGTAGAACCCGAACACCGCCGTCCAGTCAGGCGGGAGTCCACGGATGACGAACCCCTCCTCGTCGTCCACCCGCAGCTCGAGGCGGGTCGCTGAACTGCCGAGGTCCGCCGGGATCAGGGAGCCGAGGCGGAGCGCGGCATCGAGCGTGACCGCGTCGAGGGCGGAGCCCACGCCCAGGTTCCTGGACATCGCCCGCCGATCGTCGATGACGGGCAGGCTCGCGCCGGGCGACCCGGTTTCGTCCAGGTCGGCGAACAGGAGCCCGGTCGCGTCCACCAGGAACCGTCGTTCGCCAACCTTCCAGGCCATCTGGGCTTCGCGCTCGCTGATCACCACCCTGACCTCGTCCGGCAGCGCCACCGTCACCACGGCCCCGCGCACGGCGGGGATGCTGATCAGGCGGCCCACGAGGTCGGCTGTCCGGATAGCGAACGCGTTCTGGTCAGGGGGGAGCGCGAGGGCGGCGACAAGCTCGTGCTCCCGGGTCCAGGTGGCGCCCTCGATCGCCGTCCTCGTCACCGTGAACGCCCCCGTGGTCGCAACGCCGTACAGCCCGGCGATCCCGGCCAGCAGCGCCAGCAGGGCACCCGCGCGGACCGGCGTCAGGCCGGCCGATGCACGCTTGACGGGATGCGTCCGCCGGTATTCGCGGCCGGCGGGACGCCCGCCCGGGCGGAGCGCAGCAGGCCGGACGGGCCGCGTGGCGGGCGTAGGGCGGCGACCACCAGGGAGGCGGATCATCGCGGAAGGTCGCCTGGGCCCAGCTGCCGGCGAATCCGCGCGCCGTCCCGCTCGAGCGCGAGGTCCACCACCCGCCGGCACACGGCGGCGAAGTCGTAGCCCGCCGCGGCCGGGAGGGTCGGGAACAGGCTGATCGGCGTGAAGCCCGGGATCGTGTTCACCTCGGACACCACCAGGGTCTCGCCGCCCAGCAGGAAGTCGATCCGCGCGAACCCCTCACAGCCGATGGCCACGTAGGCGTCCCGGGCAAGGCCGAGGATGGCCCGGTGCTGCTCGTCGGACACGTCGGCAACGGCGGTGGTGCGGGAGACGCCCGGCGTGTACTTGGCGGTGTAGTCGTAGAACTCGTGGCCGGACACGATCTCGCCGGGACCGTACAGCTCCAGGGCGTCGGGGTCGTTGCCGATGACCGAGACCTCGAGGTCCCGCGCGCCGGCGAGGTACCGCTCGACCAGCGCGAGATCGTCGAACCGGAACGCCTCATCGAGGGCGCCGGCGCGTTCCCCGGGTTCGTGGGCGAGCGTCATGCCCAGCGAGCTTCCGAGGCGCGACGGCTTGACCATGAGCCGCGGGTCGCCGGCCTCGGCCGCGAACGACTCCAGCTCTGCCAGGACCCCGGCGGGCGCCTTCGCCCAGCGCGCCGCGCGGACCTCCACCCAGTCCACGACCGGCAGGCCCAGCCCGCGGACCAGGCGCTTGAAGATCGCCTTGTCCATGCCGATCGCGCTGGCCGTGACGCCGGACCCCGTGTACGCGAGCCGCTCGGCCTCGCACAGCGCCTGTACGGTCCCGTCCTCCCCGAACGGCCCGTGGAGGGCCAGGAACACGACCGGTCGGACCGTCGCCCCACCCAGCGCCGCGAGCGCCCCTCCCGCATCGCTCGGCCCCGCCGCCCCGAGCCCCGCGGGCTCGTCGTAGGCTGCCTGCGGGCGGCCCTCTCGTCGGTGGTCAACGGGGAGGCTCCACCAGCCGCCGCCCAGGTCGATCAGCCACTGCGCCACGGGGTAGCCGGAGGCCGCCAGTGCGTCCGCGATCGCCGTCCCGGACACGATCGACACGTCGTGCTCGGCTGACGGGCCCCCGTACACGACCGCGACGGGCGTCTCGGCGGGGACGTGGCCAAGCGGCGGGACGGGCATCACGCGATCTCCTCGGGGCGCCAGGCGGACCAGTCGCCCGCGAACTCGACCTCGAACACGAGGTCGATCCCGTGGCGCGTGCGGACCTCGCGGCGGATGTGCTCAGCCAGGGCACGGACGTCGGCCGCGGTCCCGTGCCGGTCGTTGACGATGAAGTTGGCGTGCTTCTCGGACACCACGGCGCCGCCGATCCGGTGGCCCTTGAGCCCGAGGGCATCGATCAGCCGGCCCGCAGCGTCCCCGGGCGGGTTCCGGAAGACGCTCCCCGCCGACGGGATGCCGATCGGCTGGTGCTCGCGGCGCCAGCGGCGGATCTCGTCCAGGCGTGCGCGGATCTCAGCCGGGTCGGCAGCCCGGAGCTGGAACGTGGCCGCCATGACGACCTCCGCTGGCCCTGCGTCACCAGCGGGCCCTGCGTCACCAGCAGCTCCGGGGCTACCGGCGGACCGGGCGCCGGCCGCGTCCTTGAACCGGCTGTGGCGGTACGAGAAGCCGAGGTCCGCGGCCGCGATCTCGCGCTCCGTCCCGTCTCCCAGCAGGACCGTCGCCGACGCCAGGACGCCCGCGGTGTCGCTGCCGTGCGCCCCGGCATTGGCCCACACCGCACCGCCGACGGTGCCCGGGATCGCGAGCCCGTACTCCAGCCCCGCCAGGCCCGCCCCCTGCGTCTCCGTGGCGGCGCGGGCCATCGGGACCCCGGCCTCGGCCACGTAGCGGTCTCCCTCGACGTGCGACGCTTCGGCCTTCGCGTGGATCACCAGGCCCCGGATCCCGGCATCGGAGATGACCAGGTTGCTGCCCCGCCCGAGGATCGTGACCGCGATCGCGCGGGCGCGCGCATACCGGACCAGCGCCCGCAGCTCGAATGCGTTGTGCGCCACCACGAACAGGTCGGCCGGGCCGCCCACCCGCATCGTGGTGAAGCGGGCCAGCGGCTGGTCGCGAACGGTCTTCACCCCGATCCGGCGCTGGATCTCCGTCCCGACCGCGAAGGCGTCGAACCCGGCGGGGGTCACGGATGGCCCCGGCGCGCCGCCGCGTCGATATCGGCCTGGGTCGGGAGGGGCTCGCGGAGCGCGACGGCCAGGACCAGGTCGCCGATCGCGACGGCGGCCGTCGGACGGGCCATCTCCCGGGCCGCGGCGGACATCAGCGCGTGGCGGGCGGGATCGGCCAGCAACCCGGCGGCCTCGAGGAGGCGGTCCGCGTCGAGCGCCTCGTCCTCGATCAGGACTGCGGCCCCAGAGGCCGCGTATGCCTCCGCGTTCCGCCGCTGATGCCCGCCCGCGTGCGGGTACGGGACGATTGCCATCGGAAGCGCGAAGGCCGCCGCCTCCGCCAATGTGGAGGCCCCGGCCCGCCCGACCGCGAGATCCGCGGCGGCGAGCGCATCGGCCATCTCGTCGTGGAGGAACGGGAACGGTCGGTACCGGTCCCGCAGGTGCTCGGGCAGCCGCTCGCGGGCCGCGAGTGCCGGGCCGTAGCCGGCGTCGCCGGTCACGTGCACCACGCGCACCCGTTCCACCAGCCGGGGCAGCGCCCCGGCGACCGCGTCGTTGATCCGCCGGACCGCCTGCGATCCGCCAAAGACGAGCAGGATCCGCTCGCCCGGCCGGCCGCCGAAGCGCTCCCGCGCGGCGTCCGCGTCCACGTCGCCCAGGGACCGGATCGGCGTCCCGGTCACGTAGCTCCGGGGATGGCCGAGCGAGGCCGCGGTGTCCGGGTGGCTGGCGGCGAAGACCGTCGCCCAGCGAGCGACGAACCGCACGCTCCGCCCCGGCACCACGTTGCCGTCCCACAGCACGCTCGGGATCCGCAGCAGACGGGCGACCAGCATCGTGGGGATGGCCACGTAGCCGCCCGTGGTGAAGATGGCGGCCGGACGGCGCGCCAGCAGCAGGAACAGCGCCTGCGGGATCGAGAGCCCGAGGCGGATGGGGTCCAGCAGGAGGTGCACGTCGCGGCCGGCGGACCGGAGCGAGCGCAGCATGAGCCGGCGGAGCGGGATGCCCGCCCCGGGGACGATCCTCGCCTCGAGGCCGCGATGCCCGCCGAGCCAGGCGAGGTCAGGCGCGCCGGCTCGAGCGCGGAGCGACCGGGCGACGGCGAGGGCCGGGTAGATGTGCCCGCCCGTTCCCCCGCCCACGATCAGCAGGCGCATCGTTCCAGGTTCCTTTCTCGACGGTCTCCCGGGATACCGAGAGCAGGATGCCCACCGCGGCAAAGCTGATGATCAACGATGAGCCGCCCGCGGAGACGAATGGCAGCGGGATGCCCGTGACGGGGATCAGCCCCACCACCACGCCGATGTTGACGAACGCCTGGATGCAGATCCAGGCCGTGATCCCCGCCGCCAGCAGGGCCCCGAACGTGTCCGGCGCTCCCAGCGAGGTCCGGATCCCGAGGTACGCGAACGCCAGGAACAGCACGATCACCAGCCCGCCGCCCAGCAGTCCGAACTCCTCGCCGATGATCGCGAAGATGAAGTCGTTGGACGCGTTGGGCAGGAACAGGCCTCCGGCGAGCCGGCTCTCGCCCAGCCCGGCGCCCAGCAGGCCGCCCAGGGCCAGCGCCAGGTACCCCTGGATACTGTGGAAGCCCAGGCCCGAGGTGTCGACCCAGGGATTCAGCCATGCCGTGACGCGGTCCATCTGGTACCCGCGCATGAACAGGGCGATCACCAGCGGCACGGCGGCCGTGACCAGGGCCGCCAGGTGGAGGATGTTGGCGCCGGCCAGGAAGAACATGACGAAGGCGGTGGCGGCAAGCACCGACGAGGTGCCCAGGTCGGGCTCCAGGAGCACCAGGACGACCACGGGGACGGCGATCACGAGGAACGGCACCGTGCCGGCCCGGAACCCGTGGACCGCGCTCCCCCGCTTGGCGAACCAGTGGGCGAGGTAGATGACCAGGGCAAGCTTCATGAACTCCGCCGGGTGGACGGCGGGCAGCGGGCCGATCACCAGCCACCGCGCGGACCCGCCGACGACCTTGTTGAGCGCGGGAACGAAGACGAGCACGAGGCTGGCGACGCCGATCAGGAACAGCGGCACCGAGACCACCCGGAGCCAGCGGTAGTCGACCCGCATCATGATCGCCATCGCCACGATGCCCAGCACCGCCCACTGGATCTGCGGCCCGACGATCGCGAAGGTGTCGTCCCTCTGGAGGAACGCCTTCATGGCCGAGGACGAGTAGACCATCAGGATTCCGATGGCCGCGAGGGCGATCACCGCGACCAGGATCCCGTACTCGGGCTCGTGGCGCTCGCGCTTGAGGGTGTCCTTCGGCCGAGACCGGACGACCGCGCGCGGGATCGACAGGGGCGTCGTGCTCATGCGGGTCCTCCCTGGCCGGAGTCGCGGCCGGCAAGGCGCGCGACGGCGGCGATGAACGCGCGACCGCGGGCTTCGTAGTCCTCGAACATGTCGAACGAGGCGGCCGCCGGGCTCAGCATCACGGTGGCCACGGTGCCCTCGGGCCGGGCTGCGAGGGCCTCGTGGGCAAGCCCGGCGGCGAACGCGACAGCCTCGTCCATCGACGCAGCACGCCGAGTCCGGGAAAGGCCGGCCGCGCGGAGCAGCTCCTCGATCACGGGGCCGCTCTCGCCGATGAGCACGGCCGCGTGGGCGGTCCCGGCCGCGACCCGCGCCATCTCCGTGAGGTCGACGCCCTTGTCCCGTCCGCCGGCGATCAGCACGACCGGGGCCGGGAATGCACGGAGCGCTGCGATCACCGCGTCCGGCTGGGTGCCCTGGGAGTCGTTGACAAACCTGACGCCGTCCACGAGCCCCACGGGCTGGAGGCGGTGCTCGACGCCCGTGAACGCAGCGACAGCCCGCCTGATGGCATCCGGGGCGACGCCGAAGAGCAGGCCCACGGCGATGGCGGCCAGGGCGTTGGACACGTTGTGGCGCCCCGGGATCCCCAGCTCGTCCACGGGCATGATCCCCCCGCCGGGACCCGTGGCGGCCGTCCCGCCACCGGCCTGGGGCAGCCGCTCCACGGCCGCCGCCACGATCCAGCCGTCCACGACCCCCAGGCCGCCGGGGAGCGGCCGGTCGTTCCGGTACAGCACCACGGGCGCGGTCCCCAGCCCGGCGTAGCCGCCCACAACCGGGTCCTCGATGTTGAGCACGAGCGCGCCGTCGGGGTCGGCCAGCTCCGCCAGGCGGCGCTTGACCCGCCGGTACGCTTCCACCGTCCCGTGGCGATCGAGGTGGTCCGACGTGACGTTGGTGTAGACCGCCACGGTCGTGCCGCGCGAGAGCGCCGGCAGCTGGAGCTCGGAGAGCTCCAGGACCACGCGGTGGGCGGGCGTGAGCTCCGGCAGGCGCTCGACAAGCGGCGCCCCGATGTTCCCGCCCAGGAGGGCCGGGTGGAGCGGGTCGGCGGACAGGATCGCGTGGATCAGCGCGGAGGTCGTGGTCTTGCCCTTGGTTCCGGTGATCCCGACGGTCGGCGCCGGGCAGAGGCGCAGGAAGAGGTCGGGCTCGGAGACGAGGAACGGCGCGCCCGGGTCGCCGGCGGCGCGGGCGGCGACAAGCGCCTGCAGCTGCGCACGGAGACGCGGCTCCGTCGTCGGGTAGTCGGGCGTGATGGAGGGGGACGTGGCGACGAGCGCGGCCCGGGCCCAGGCGGTGGCGGGATCCACGTCCGGACCAAGTCGCAGGGTCACGTCCCGCCCGCCCAGCAGCTCGATCGCACGGCCCAGCTCGTCCGCGGACCGGCCGTCGTACACGGTCACGCGGGCCCCTGCATCCGCGAAGAACCGCGCAAGCGCGATCCCGCTCCGGGCCAGTCCGAGCACGGTGACGGGTCTCCCGTCGAAGGCACCGGCGCGGACGTCGTCGAGGGTGAGGGCGTCGAGGTCGATCGGGGGCACGGCGCCAACCTCAGGCGAGGGCACGGATGGAGGCCATGAACAGGGTCACGCCCAGGAGTCCCGCGAGGATCCCCACGATCCAGAACCGGAGCGTGATCTTCTCCTCGTCCCAGCCGCCCAGCTCGAAATGGTGGTGCAGCGGCGCCATCCGGAACACGCGCTTGCCCCCGGACATCTTGAAGTAGCCGATCTGGATGATGTCCGACAGCGTCTCCACCACGAAGATCAGGCCGATCAGGGGCAGCACGAGAATCTGGCCCGTCACCAGCGCGATGACGGCAAGCGTCGCCCCCAGCGAGAGCGATCCCGAGTCACCCATGAACACCTGCGCCGGGTGGACGTTGAACCACAGGAACCCGAGGAGGGCGCCGATGATCAGCGCGCACAGGAAGGCGATGTTGGGCTGGGTCGGCTCATTGAGCAGCGCGATGATGAGGAACGAGACGAAGGCGAAGGCGAGGGTCCCGCCCGCGAGGCCGTCGAGCCCGTCCGTGATGTTCACGCCGTTGGACGCGGCCACGATCGCGAAGGCCGCGAACGGGACGTAGATCATCGGGTCCACGGCGACGTCGCCGATGAACGGGACGCGGATGCCCGTGATCTGGTACGTGTCCTGGATCTGGTACGCGACGAACGCCGCCACGACCACCTGCCACAGCAGCTTCTGGCGGACGCGGATGCCCTCGCCCGTCCGCGCGTTGAGGTAGTCGTCAGCAGCGCCCAGCAGACCCACGGCTGCGAGCGTCGCCAGCGGCGCGATGATCCCGCCCTGGACCGGCCAGCGCAGCACCAGGAAGATCACGAGGACCACGAAGATGATCAGGAGGCCACCCATCGTGGGGGTCCCCCGCTTGACCATGTGGCTCTCCGGGCCCTCCTCGCGGATCTGTTTGGCGAAGCCGAAATGGCGGAGGAGCCTGATGTAGGGCGGCATCAGGATCACGACGAGCGCGAACGAGAGCAGCAGGCCCTGGATCAGCTCGAGCGTCATCCGCCGGTCTCCGTTCCGCCGAGCGCCTCGACCAGGCCGTCCACGACCCGCTCCAGCTCGACGCCACGGGAGGCCTTGACCAGCACGACGTCGCCCGGAACCAGCCGGCCGCCCAGGCACTCGACGGCAGCGGCCGCATCCGGTACCGCAAGGACCCGGTCCGGGGCCAGGCCCGAGGCGAGCGCCCCGGTCACGATCCCCTCGGCCGCGCCACCCGGGCCGCCGTCCACGACCACCAGCAGGTCCAGCGCACCACCGGCCGCCTCGCCGACCTCGCGGTGGCCCGCGTCGTGCGCCGACCCGAGCTCCCGGAGCTCGCCCAGCACCGCCACGTGACGCCCGGGCAGCCCGCGGAGCAGCTCGAGTGCCGCGCGCACGGACCCGGGCGCTGCGTTGTAGGCGTCGTCCACGATCACCACGCCACCCGCACGGATCACGACGGAGCGATGCGCCGCCGTGGAGCCGACCGCCAGGCCCGGCAGCAGCTCGTCGAGGCGGAGGCCGGCGGCCAGCCCTGCCGCCACGGCCGCGAGCGCGTTGTGGACCGCCAGGCGGCCGAGCGCCGGGATCGCCACCGGTGCCTCACCCGCGGGCGTCACCAGCCGGAAGGTCATGCCCTCGAATCCGGCGGATACGACGTCCGTGGCACGGACGTCCGCATCGGGCGAGAACCCGTAGGTCACGATCCGCGCGCGCGTTCGCCCGGCCATCCCGCGCACCCGGGGATCGTCCGCGTTCAGGATCGCGACCCCCCCGGCGGCCGCGGACGGCAGCGCTTCGACCAGCTCGGCCTTCGCGTCGACGATGGCCTCGATCGTGCCGAGCCGCGAGAGGTGGACGGGCCCGACGGCCGTCACGATGCCGATGGCGGGCAGCCCGATCGCCGCCAGGTCCCGGATCTCACCCCCGGCGTACATGCCCATCTCGAGGACGGCCGCCCCGTGCTCCGGTCCCATGCGCAGCACCGTGAGCGGCAGACCCACCTCGTTGTTCTGGTTGCCTTCGGTGCGCAGCGTGGCGAACCGGCGGCCGAGCACCCCCGCCACGGCCTCCTTGGTGGATGTCTTCGCGATGCTCCCGGTGATGCCCACGACGAGCGGACCGAAGCGGCGTCGCCACGCGGCCGCCACCGCCTGGAGCGCCCGGAGCGGGTCGGCAACGAGGACCACGGTCACGTCGCCCAGCGCCTCGAGCGCCACGTCGCCCGCGTCCACGTCCGGCTCGCGACCCACGAGCATCGCCGTGGCTCCGGCCGCGGCCGCCTCGGCCAGGAAGCGGTGTCCGTCCGTGCGATCGCCGGTCAGGGCCACGAAGAGGCACCCCGGCGTCACCAGGCGGGAGTCCACCGCCCCGCCCCGCACGCGGCGCTCGCTGCGGCGCAGGAGCCGCCCGCCGGTGGCGGCCACGAGGTCATCGGCCGACAGGGACGGATCGGGAACGGGCGACCGTCCGGGGTTCGTCACGATCGGAAGTGTCGCATGGACCACGCTCACGGGGCGGGGGTGGGCGTAGCCGCCTGGGCCTGCGGCTCGGGGACGAGATACGGCGTGTTGATCGCGTTGTGGGCGATGCGCCGGAACAGCTCGAACGACATGACCGGCATCTCGAGGTGGCCCTGCCTGATCACGGTGGGGGTGCCCTCCTCGATCCGGACGGCGACCACGAGGTCGGGGTGGCCAGGCGTCCGTCCGATGTAGCCCACGAACGAGTAGTTGTACTGGTTGACCTTCCAGCCACCCTTCTCCGCGTCCCAGATCTGGGCGGTACCGGTCTTGCCACCCAGCTCGAAGCCCGGGATCAGCGTGCGGGTCCGGTAGAAGGGCACCTTCGTCAGGACGTGGTTCATGAGCTTCCCGAGCGTCGCGGACAGCTTCTCGCTGATCACCCGCCCACGCTGGATCGGCAGGCGCTCGGTCTCGCCGACCCCCTTGACCACGCGGGGTTGAACGAGGACCCCGCCGTTGACCATGGCCCCGAAGGCCTGGGCCAGCTGGATCGGGGTCACGGCCACCCCCTGTCCGAACGCGCCGTTGGCGACGTCGATCTGGCGCCACGGCCGGTCGGCCGGGTTGTTCACGATTCCCGGCACCTCGTTGGCCACGTCGATGCCCGTCATCGACCCGAACCCGAACTCGCTCCACGTGCGGTAGAGCCGTTCTGCGGCGATGGCCGTCGACTTGCCCAGCTTCAGCGCCACCTTCGCCGCCACGACGTTCCGCGAGTAGGCGATGGCGTCCTCGAACGTCATCTCGCCCATCCCCTTGCGATCCGCGTTGCTCACCCTGGCGCGGCCCTTGTCCACCTTGAGGGTTCCGCTGTCCCTGACCTTGGTCCTGACGGTCACGACGCCGTCCTGGAGGGCCGCGGCGGCCGTCAGCATCTTGAACACGGACCCGGGTTCGTAGACCGTGGACACGATCGGGTCGATGAACCGGCCTGGGTCTTCCGCCGCGATCCCCTGGTAGTCGTTCGCGTCGTACGCCGGGTAGCTGGCGTAGGCGTACACCTCGCCGGTGTACGGGTCCAGCACCACCGCCGACACCCGCTTCGCGCGGTCCGCAATCCACGCCGAGAGCAGCTCCTGTTCCACGGCAACCTGGAGCGAGGCGTCGATCGTGAGCGTGATGTCCCGACCCGGATAGCCGGACTCGAGCGTGGCGGAGGTGTCCGGGAGCGCGTTGCCACTGGCATCCCTGTGGGCGGCAACCAGCGTGGGAACCCCCGCAAGGTCGTCCTGGTAGAACTGCTCGATGCCGTACTGGCCCTTACCCTCACGGTTGACGAAGCCCAGCAGGTGGGCGGCAAGGGTCGTGTCCGGGCCACCGCCGGCCTGTGGGTAGAGCCGCACCTGTTCTGGTTCGAGGAGCAGGCCCGAGAGCTGAGGCTTGTCGCCGACGCTCGCTGCGCGGATCCGGTCCGACGTGTCCGGTTCGAGGTTGCGGGCCAGGACGACATACTCCTTCGCGGAGGTCATGCGCGTGGTCAGGTTCTCCGCGGCCTCGGCGGACAGACCCAGCAGCGATACCAGATTCGCCGCAACCTCTGCGCGGCGCGCCGGCGTGAGGAGCTTCGGGTTGGCCGCCAGGCGGTCGCGACTGATGCTCGTGGCGAGCACCACGGTGCCCGTCCGGTCATAGATGGAGCCGCGACGGGCCGGAATCTCGTACGTCATCGAGGATTGCCGGACCGCCATGGCCGCCAGATCGTCGTGCCGGACCACCTGCCAGTACGCGAGGCGCGCGCCGAGGCTTCCCGCCACCAGGACCAAGGCGACGAGGATGAGCAGCGCGCGAGCGCGGGAGTCGGTCCGTCCGAGCATCGTGGTGGCGGCTGCCTAGGGAACCGTGATGACTTCGGGCTCGGGTAGCGGGCCGAGGCCGGCGCCGATGGCCATCTTCCGGATGGCGGGCGCCTTGCCCAGCCGGTTGAGCTCGTTGCGGAGGTCCTGCGCACGGGCTTCCAGGCGCATCTGCTGAGTTGCGAGCCGGTCCGTCTCGTACCCGGTGGCGGAGACGCGGATGTCCTGCGAGAGCGAGAAGAACGCGCCCGCGAACGCGATGACGATCGCGGCGAGCAGGATGGCCATCCTCGATGGCCCCCGGCGGGCGCGGATGGCCGCCCGCACGCGGCGTCGGGGCAGCGCCGGTACCCCGAGCTCCACCCGCGGCCGGCGCGGCAGGGTGACGGTGCGCTGGCGCGCACCCTGGTAGACGGCCATCGCTCAGTCGCCCACGGCGAAGCGCAGCCGGGACGGGCGCGCATCGAGGAAGGCGAACCGGTCTGCGAGGGCGGCCGGGACGACATCGTCGAAGACCAGCTCGGAAACGTCGGGCTGGGGGTCGCGCTGGCGGCGCTCGGCCACCTCGTGCTGGCGACGGCCGTAGCTCTTGCGGCGGTTGGACTGGTGGCGCTTGCTCACGGGATTCCTCCTCCGTGGGCGGGGGGCCGGCCGTGTGGCCGGTGTCGACGGATCGCCGGGTCGGTGCGTTGTGCGGTTCGGTCCTCCTCCTCTCCGGTGGTCAGGCAGCGAGCCGCTCGGCGGCCCGCAGACGGGCGCTCCTGGCCCTCGGGTTGGCGTCGATCTCCGCCTCGGTCGGGGTCAACGACGGGCGGGTCACGAGCCGGAGGCGCGGGGTCCTCCCGCACACGCACACCGGCGCCTCGGGCGGGCAGACGCAGCCGCGGCGCTCCGCCGCGAGGAACCGCTTGACGATCCGGTCCTCGAGCGAGTGGTACGAGATGACGACGAGACGGCCGCCCGGCCGCAGCAGGCCCACGGCGGCGGCGAGGCCCTCCTCGAGCGCGTCCAGCTCCTCGTTGACCGCGATCCGCAGCGCCTGGAATACGCGGGTGGCCGGGTGCGTGCGGCGGCGCAGGCGCGGATTGACAGGCAGCAGGCGCTCAACCAGGGCGGCCAGCTCCTCCGCCGTCCGCAAGGGCGCGGTGGCGCGGGCGGCGACGATCGCCTTGGCGACCTTCCAGGCGGCCGGCTCCTCGCCGTAGCGACGGAACAGGGCTGCCAGCGCGCCCGCATCGAGGGCCTCCAGCAGCTCGGCAGCCGGGACACCGTGGGTCGCGTCGAAGCGCATGTCCAGCGGCCCGCCGGCACGGAACCCGAAGCCGCGCTCGCGGTCGGCCAGCTGGAAGGATGAGAGGCCGAGGTCGAACAGGAGGCCGTCCACGACGCCGAACCCCTCGTCCGGGGCCACCGCCGCGAGTTCGCGGAAGTTCGCGCGGCGCAGCACGAGGCGGCCGCCGAAGCGCGCCAGGCGCAGGCCCACGCGGTCGATCGCGGCCTGGTCGGCGTCCAGTCCGAGAACGCGGCCATCCGGGCTGGCGGCCTCCAGGATCCGCTCGGTGTGCCCACCGCCGCCGACCGTCGCATCGATCTGGAGGCTGCCGGCAACCGGAGCGAGCGTCGCGATGACCTCGTCCGTCATGACCGGCAGGTGTCCTGCCTCCATCACTCCTCCACGGTTCGGTTGCGGATCCCGAGCGGACCCTGGAAGCGCATGTGGTGCGACGTCAGATCCCCAGCCCGGCGATCGCCTGTGCGAAGGCGTCCGGGTCGTTGAGGCTCTCGCTGTAGGCGTCCCAGCGCGCCGGAGCCCAGATCTCGGCGTGATCCCGGGAACCCAGGACCATCGCCTCGTCCTCGAGCCCGGCGAACGCGCGGAGGCCCTGCGGGACGAGCACCCGACCCTGGCGGTCGAGCTCCGTCTCGAAGGCTCCCGCGAACAGCCGGCGCTGCAGCAGGCGGCCGTTGGGGTCGGTCATGGGCAGGCTCCCGACCTTCGTCGCGAGCTCGTCCCAGGCCGCCATCGGGAAGATCGCGAGACAGGTGTCAAGCCACCGCGCGACCACGGCGCCGCCGTCGAGCTGCGCGCGGAACCGTGCAGGGACGGCGATCCGTCCCTTCACATCGACCGCGTGCCGGTACTCGCCGGTGAACACCGATCCGCCACTCCCTGACGTCGAGCGGCGCCCGGTGAGCTGGCTGCGGGCTGTCCCGCAACGCGGACTTCCCCCACTTCTCACCACTTTGCGCCACTTGGGGCATTCTAGCGCGCGAACGGCGCGCGTCAATGCCCGAAATCGCAGGGTGTCGTCGGCCAGCGACAACCAGGGGTGGCGATCAGGCCCGATGCCCAGGGCAGCCGGCCGGCAGGCTCCGGGGCAACGGTGGCTGCCGGATGCCCGCCTGGTGGGCACCCGCCAGCGCGTCCGGGTCCGGCCGTCCGCAACCGCGTGCCATGTGCCCGCGTGCCGGGCGTACGGGCCCGCCGGGGTCGCCGGGGGCCGCTCCTGACGCCTCCGGCCGGTCGGTGTCCGGTGGGCGCGGTGGCGAGTGCCCACCCCATGGGCATCTGGCAGGGGCGGGCGGGGCGGCGGGGCGGGGCGGCGGGGCGCGGCGGCGGGGCGGGGCGGGGCGGCGAGATCG
>CAMTVM010000005.1:0-106935 GCA_947085195.1 uncultured Chloroflexota bacterium | reverse complement strand
GCGACGGCGCAGGTCCCGAGCCCGGTGGCCTCGGCCGCCAGGTAGACGTTCTGGCCGATGTGCCCGGCCTCGATCAGGGCATAGCGGTAGGCGCGTTCCTGGTACCGCCAGCGAAGGCGCTGGAAGATCGAGGTCAGGATGACGACGACCGGCGCCTGGCCGAGGAACTCCTGGCCGAGCCCGGCGAGGATGAGATCGCCCCCGAAGGAGCCGCTTCGGACGAGCGCGAGGTCATGGTCGGCCGGGGCATAGTGGTAGATCCCGGGCTCGACGTCCTCGACGCGGGTGACCGCCACGTACGTCTCGATCGGGTACTGGGCCCCCGCCGACGGTGCCGCCCGGAGGCCTCCGGGGCTCGTGATCCCGCTTGCCGAGGCGAGCAGCCACGACAGCTCGCCGATCGTCAGGTGACGGTCAGCGTAGTCGCGCAGCGAGCGCCGCTGCTCGATCGCCGCGGCGACCGTGAGTTCGGGTGGTGCCGTGACGGGCGGGAGGGCGAGACGGGTGGCTCCGGGGTACTCCTTCGTGCGGGCCGGCTGTCCTCCCCAGCCGACGAGGGCGCCGAGGGCGTCGGCGAAGCCCGGGGTACTCGCCCGGTGGTAGAGGGCGCCGAAATCCTCCCCGGGGAGGCGCCCGACGTCTGCCGGGCGGACCAGCCATCCGGCGGCAAACCCGGCGGCCCCGGTGCCTGCCGCGGCAAGGACGGAGCGCCGCCCGATGCCGCGGGGCGAGGCCGTCACCGCGGCAGAGCCGGGGAGGGCGGAGGACGCGTCCAACGCGGCGGACGCCCCGGGCGCGGCCGGCACCCGTTCCGCTTCCGGAATCCTCCCTGCCGCGGGCCTCGAGCGGCGCCCACCCCGCCCGGCCAGGAAGGCGGCGAGCGACGGCCAGTGGGCCGTGACGTGCACGATCGCCAGGACCACGGCCGCGTAGCCGACGTACTTGTGCGGGACGAACTCGTTGAGATCGAGGGCGTCCGAGACGAGGCCGGTGCCCGCCACGAACAGCGTCGCCGGCAGGAGGAGGATGCTGCTGACCAGGCCGATCGTGCGGCGGCTCATGGTGATCACCTGCCCTTCGGTTCGATTGGAGGGTTCGCCCCGGGGGCGCCGGGCTCGGGTCCGGCACGTGCCCGCGGCGCGGTGGCTGGTCTCCACAAGGTCCAGACCGGTGGCCCGATCCGGAACGGGCGGGCCTCCTCGCGGACCTGGAAGCCGAAGCGCCGGTAAAGCGCGACCGTTCGCTCGTTCGATGTCTCAAGTCCGCAGGGAACGCCGGCCCCGTCCGCACGCAGGAGGCCCTGCGCCAGCAGCTGGCCGCCGACCCCCTGGCCCTGGCGATCCGGATCGACCCCGAGGTACTCCAGGTGCCAGTGTGGCTCGTCCGCAAAACTGGTGGCCACCCGGGTCAGGCGGACCAGGTCGGGCAGGCGGTCGAGGAACAGCAGCCCCAGCAGGAGATAGGCCGGCAACCGGGCCAGGATCCGACGACCCGTGGAGGGGACGTTGCCCGGCGAGAGCCAGATCGCCGTCGCCACCGGCTGTCCGCCTGCCACGCCAACGTCGATCCAGCCATGCCGCAGGGCGTCCCGGACTGCGGCGTCGAACAGCAGCGGCACCACCCTGCCCGCGTACGGGCGCGACCGGAAGAGATACCGGAAGAGGGGATCGCGCTCGAACGCCCGCCACAGCAGGCGGCTCAGCCCGCCGGCCTCCCCGTGCCGGAGAGGCCGAAGCTCGATCGACGTTGCCACGATTGCTCCCGCTCCGAGCCGGCGACGTGGGCTCGAGTCGAACACCCTCGATGCTCTCACCTGAAGGGTACCGCAGGGAGAAGAGCCCGCCCGGAACGGCAGGGTCGTCCTGGCGCTGATTGCGT
Organism: uncultured Chloroflexota bacterium; assembly: GCA_947085195.1. Taxonomy (GTDB): domain Bacteria; phylum Chloroflexota; class Limnocylindria; order Limnocylindrales; family CSP1-4; genus CAIXZV01. The sequence goes on along the minus strand of CAMTVM010000005.1, from coordinate 105,057 downwards.
CGACAAGAACAGGTGTTCGGTTTGACGACGATCCGGTAGACTGCCGCCGTGCCCCAGGATCGAATCGTCGTGCGCGGCGCGCGCGAGCACAACCTCAAGAACGTGGACGTGGCGTTCCCGCGCGACCGGCTCGTGGTCATCACCGGCCTGTCCGGCAGCGGCAAGAGCAGCCTCGCCTTCGACACCATCTACGCCGAGGGCCAGCGCCGCTATGTCGAGAGCCTGAGCGCCTATGCCCGACAGTTCCTGGGCCAGATGGAGAAGCCGGACGTCGACCAGATCGACGGCCTGTCCCCGGCCATCTCCATCGACCAGAAGGGCGCGTCGAAGAACCCCAGGTCCACGGTCGGCACGGTCACCGAGATCTACGACTACCTCCGGCTCCTGTTCGCCCGCATCGGGCATCCGCACTGCCCGCAGTGCGGCCGGGAGATCGAGCGCCAGACGGTCCAGCAGATCGTGGACCAGGTGCTGGGGCTGCCGGACGGGACGCGCCTTCTGGTGCTGGGCCCGCTGATCAAGGACCGCAAGACCGAGGGTGACCGCGTCTTCGAGGGCGCGCGAAAGCAGGGCTTCGTTCGCGTCCGCGTGGACGGCGTGCAGTACGACCTGTCGGAGGCCCCGACGCTCGACAAGTACAAGCGCCACACCATCGAGGTGGTGGTGGACCGGTTTGTCGTCCGGCGGGCGGAGGCCCCGGAGGGCTGGGCGACCGACGAGCGCGGCCGTCCGGTGAGCCCCGAGACGGGTGCCGCGCTCCCGGACCCGGACGCAACGCGGCTCGCGGACTCCGTCGAAACCGCGCTGCGGCTGGGCGAGGGCGTGGTCGTCATTGCACCGGTGCCGCGCGAGGGCGAGGCCGCCCAGTTCGAGGAGCGCCGGTACAGCGAGCGGTATTCCTGCCCCTACGACGGCACCACCATCGACGACCTGGAGCCGCGCAGCTTCTCCTTCAACTCGCCGCACGGTGCCTGCCCCACCTGCACTGGGCTGGGAACGCAGCTGGTGATCGACCCGGACCTGGTGCTCCCGGACAAGAGCCGCAGCATCAAGGCCGGGGCCCTGGTGCCGTGGAACAAGATGCCCACCGAGATCTCGTGGCGGATGAAGATCACGGAGGCGGTGTTCGCGTCGCGGGGCTGGCGGATCGACGTGCCGGTGCGGGACCTGCCGCCCGAGGCACTGGAGTTCCTGCTGTACGCGCCCAAGGACGAGAAGGTGGTCGTCCGGTACCGCCACGAGCGGGGCGAGAACAGCTACGTCGCTACGTTCGAGGGCGTGGTCACGAACCTGGAGCGCCGGTTCAAGGAGACGGAGTCGGAGTTCATCCGGACCGAGCTCGAGAAGTTCATGGTCCAGAAGCCGTGTCCCACCTGCAAGGGTCGCCGTCTCAAACCAGAGATCCTCGCCGTCACGGTGGACGGGCGGGACATCTCGGCGGTCTCCGACCTCTCGGTGACGCAGGCGCTCGAGTGGGCGGCCGGCCTCTCGGGGCGGATCTCGGAGCGGGAGCGGACGATCGCCCGGCAGGTGCTCAAGGAGATCGTCGCCCGGCTCGGGTTCCTCGTGGATGTCGGCCTGGACTACCTCACGCTGGACCGGGCGAGCGTCAGCCTGTCGGGCGGCGAAGCCCAGCGGATCCGGCTGGCGACCCAGATCGGCACCACGCTCATGGGCGTGCTCTACATCCTGGACGAGCCTTCGATCGGGCTGCACCAGCGGGACAACGCGAAGCTGATCGCCACCCTCACCCGGCTGCGGGACCTGGGCAACACCGTCCTCGTCGTGGAGCACGACGAGGAGACCATCCGGACGGCGGACTGGGTGATCGACATCGGGCCGGGAGCGGGGGAGCACGGAGGCGAGATCATCGCCAACGGCCCGCTGGAGGTTGTCCTGGCGGAGCCGCGCTCGATCACGGGCGCCTTCCTTCGGGGCGAGCGGCAGGTTCCGATCCCGGACCGGCGACGGCGCGGCAACGGCAGGCACCTGGTCGTGCGGGGCGCGCGGGAGCACAACCTGAAGAACGTGGACGTGCGGTTCCCGCTCGGCGCGTTCATCGCTGTCACGGGGGTGTCCGGCTCGGGCAAGAGCACGCTCGTGGACGAGGTGCTGTACCGCGCCCTGGCTCGGGACCTCTCCGGATCGCGGGCCCCGGTGGGCGCCCATGATTCGGTCGAGGGCGTCGAGCACATCGACAAGATCATCGAGATCGACCAGAGCCCCATCGGCCGCACGCCACGCTCGAACCCGGCCACATACACCGGCCTGTTCGGCCCGATCCGGGAGCTGTTCGCGGGCACCCCGGACGCCCGCGTCCGCGGCTACCTGCCCGGGCGGTTCAGCTTCAACGTCAAGGGTGGCCGCTGCGAGAACTGCAAGGGCGACGGGATCATCAAGATCGAGATGCAGTTCCTGCCGGACGTCTACGTCCCGTGCGAGGTGTGCAAGGGGAAGCGCTACAACCGCGAGGCCCTGGAGATCCACTTCAAGGGCCGGTCGATCTCGGACGTGCTGGAGATGACCGTGGCGGAGGCGCTGGACTTCTTCACGGCCGTGCCCAGGATCCAGGGCAAGCTCCAGACCCTGTACGACGTCGGCCTCGGGTATGTGCACCTGGGCCAGCCGGCCACCACGCTCTCCGGCGGTGAGGCGCAGCGCGTCAAGCTGGCCACGGAGCTCTCACGACGGGCCACGGGCAAGACGCTCTACCTGCTGGACGAGCCCACGACCGGCCTCCACTTCGCCGACGTGGACAAGCTGCTCCACGTCCTCCACCGGCTGGTGGACACGGGAAACACGGTGATGGTGATCGAGCACAACCTGGACGTGATCAAGACCGCGGACTGGATCGTGGACCTGGGCCCGGGGGGTGGCCATCGCGGCGGCATGGTGATCGCCGAGGGGACACCGGAGCAGGTCGCGGCGATCGCCGAATCCGCGACGGGCGAGTACCTCGCGCGAGTCCTGCGCGGCGAACCGCTCGTGCCGCTCAGCCACGTCACGTTCGCGGACGAGGCCGGCAGGCCGGGCGTCGGCGGTAACGGGCGAGGAGCGGTACCCGAACCGGCGCTCGTCCCGGCGCGCAAGCGCGTCGCCGCGGCGCGCTCCGCCGGGGACGCGTAGGCCTCCTGCCGGCTGCAGGTCGCCTCGGCTTCGACGACCCAGTGGTCGCCTCGCGCGGATGAACCGACGGACGTGATCGCGTGGGTGCTTACGCTGCGCAACCTCCCGGTCTCCCGTCCGCGCTGTCACTGGCCCTCATTGCGTCGCCGGTCGGTCGCATCGGGATACGATGGCGCCGTGCCCGAGATCGACTTCGCGTTCCTCGCCGACTCCGCCGAGACCCAGCCCGGCCAGAAGTTCCACGTCCTGGGCGGCGGTATCACGCGCATCGGTGGCCGCACGTTCCCGCTCCGGCATCCTCACATCGCGCTCGTCGTCGGCCTGGTCGTCACCGCGCCCGAGACGGACCGCGAGCACGAGCTGCGGATCGTCCTCCTCGACCCCGACGGCCATGAGGTCACGGGGGCGACCGGCAACCTCGTCGCGCGCGGACACCCGGACGGACGCGACGCGATCCTCACCTTCAGCATCGACCTGTGGAACCTGACGTTCCCGGCACCGGGCGACTACTCGTTCCGGATCCTCGTCAACGGCTCCGAGCGCAAGCGCCTCCCGCTCGTGCTCGTGCGCCCGGACGATGCGTCGCAGGTGAGCGCAACCGGGGTCCCGGGATCCACGTGAGGTGACCGCGCACCATCGTGCGGCGCGCGGGCCGGCCCGTCACGAGCGACCCGCGATCGACGACGCGGCGCTCCTCGCCGCGCGCGCCGCGGACCGCATGCTGGCCGACGCGCGGACGCGGGGCGTCACGCGCTGGATCGCGTACTTCGAGCCGCTGCCGGACCGCCTGCGCGACGGGGAACTCGGCGAGCTGCGGAAGATCGCGATGCGCGCCCGGGCGGCGTACGGTCCGAAGGACTCGGTGCGCGACGCGCTGCTGCCGGACGTCACCGAGCCGTTCATCGACGCGTTGGACCACCTGCTCCGGGTGCTCGCGCGGCGCGACCCGCACGATCCCGCCGCGTAGAGGGACCCAGTGTCCGGCCTCGGCGATTCCGGCACGGGTGACGCCCCGCAGGCGATAATCGCCCCGTGATCCTCCTGTTCGCGTCCTTGGCTGGCTTCATCGCCGCGCCGCTCGGGATGATCGCCGGTCGACGGCCCGTTCCCGTTGCGCTGTTGCTCGCGCTGGTGCCCGCCGGGCTGTTCGCCCTCTTCGCCGGCCTCGCGGCCAACGCCGGCGCTACCGGCCCCGGCGGCTACGCGGAGTCCGTCCCGTGGGTGCCCAGCCTGGGGATCCACCTCGCGTTCCGGCTCGACGGCCTGTCGCTCCTGTTCGCGCTGCTGGTGTCCGGGATCGGCGCGCTGATCATCGTGTACACGGGCCGGTATGCGAGCGCCGCGATGGCCGGCCGGCTCGTGCCGTTGCTGCTCGCGTTCATGGCGGCCATGCTCGGCCTGGTCCTCGCGGACAACCTGCTCCTGCTGGTCGTCTTCTGGTCCCTGACGAGCCTCACGTCGTTCCTGCTCATCGGCCTCGAGCGCGACAAGTACGCCGCGATCGCTGCCGCCCGCCAGGCGCTGCTCGTGACCGTCGCCGGCGAGCTCGCGCTGCTCGGCGGCGTCGTGCTGCTGGGCCAGATGGCGGGGACGTACTCGATCACGGGTGTCATCGCGGCCGGCGACGTGATCCGCGCCGACCCGCTGTTCCCCGCCGCGTTCTTCCTCGTCCTGGCGGGTGCGATCACAAAGTCCGCCCAGGCGCCGTTCCACTTCTGGCTGCCGAACGCGATGGCGGCCCCGGCGCCGGTGAGCGCGTACCTCCACTCGGCGACGATGGTCCAGGCGGGCATCTACCTGCTCGCCCGGCTGCACCCGCTGTTCGGGCCGTCGCCGCTGTGGGGCGACGTCCTCGTGCCCCTCGGGATGGTCACGCTCCTGCTCGGCGGGCTGCTCGCACTCGGCGCCCGCGACCTCAAGCAGGTCCTCGCGTACTCGACGGTCGGCGCGCTTGGCCTGATGGTCATGCTGCTGGGCGTCGGCGACGACATCGCGATCAAGGCCGCGATGGTGTTCCTGCTCGCCCACGCGTGCTACAAGGCGGCCCTGTTCCTCATCGTCGGCACGGTGGATCACGAGGCGGGGGAGCGCGATCCAGACCTGCTCGGTGGCCTGGGACGTGCGATGCCGCTCACGGCGGCGGCCGGGGTGCTTGCGGCGCTGTCGATGGCAGGGTTGCCCCCGTTCCTCGGGTTCGCCGGCAAGGAGCTGCTCTACGAGGCAAGTCTGCCGGCGGCGCTCGACGGGGCCGTCGCGCCGCTTCTCGTGACCGCCGGTGCGTTCCTCGGCAGCGTGGCGTTCGTCACCGTCGCTGTCGTTGCCGGCGTCCGCCCGTTCCTCGGCGCGCCGACCGAGGCTGCCCGGCGGGTCCACGGCGAGCCGCTGCTGCTCTGGCTCCCGCCGCTCGTGCTCGCGGTCGCGGGCGCCGCCTTTGGCCTGCTGCTTGGCCCGACGGGTGCCGCGATCGTCGGCCCGGCCGTCGAGGCGGTGGCGGGCCGACCGGTGAAGGTCGACCTCGCGCTGTGGCACGGGATCACGCCGATGCTCGTGCTCAGTGGGATCACGATCGCCGCGGGCGTCGCCGTGTTCGCGGGCCGGGCCGGTGCGTTCCCGGTCCTGCGCCGCCTCGACGCCGGCGAGCGGTTCGGGCCCGAGCGGGGCTACCGTGGCGCGCTCGCGGGCCTCCAGCGGCTTGCGCTCGGCTCGAGTCGGCTGCTGCAGAACGGCAACCTCCGACACTACCTCCTGACGACGCTCGCGACGGTCGTCGTGCTCGTCGGGGCGGCGCTGATCCGCGCCGTTCCGGCCACGCTGCCCGCCTTCGTCGACGAGGGGGTCGGCGTACATGAGATCACGGTCTCGGCGGTCGTCATCGTGGGTGCACTCATGGCCGCGCGTGCAGAGTCGCGGATCGCCGCGATCACCGGGCTGGGCGCGAGCGGCTACGGGATCGCGCTCCTGTTCCTCATGTTCGGCGCACCCGACCTCGCGCTCACCCAGGTGCTGATCGAGACGCTCACGCTGATCCTGTTCGTGCTCGTCTTCTATCACCTGCCGGGCTTCCTCAACGTTACCCGCGCGCGGGTCCGGATCCGCGACGCCGGGATCGCGGTGGCTGCCGGCACGGTGATGGGCCTCCTGGTCGTGGCCGGGTTGGCCGACCCGCCCCAGGTGCCGATCTCGGGCTACTTCACCGAGACGGCCTACCCGCTCGCCCGGGCACGGAACGTCGTCAACGCGATCCTCGTGGACTTCCGCGCCCTCGACACCCTGGGTGAGATCGTGGTCGTCGCCCTTGCAGCGCTCGGCGTGCTCGCGCTCCTGCACGGACCGCTGCGCCGCCGGCGGGAGCAGGAGGCATGAGCTCGCTCATCCTCGGGACGGCCGCGCGGCTCATCGTGCCGGGGCTCATGCTGTTCTCGCTGTTCCTCCTGCTCCGAGGCCACGACGAGCCCGGGGGCGGGTTCGCGGGCGGGCTCGTGGCCGCCGCGGCGGTCATCCTCGTGGCGCTTGCGGTTGGGGCTCCCGCGGCCCGGAAGCTGCTGATCGCCGACGCCCCGGTCATCGTGGGCCTCGGCCTCGGCCTCGCGCTCGCGTCCGGGCTGCTCGCCGTGCTCGCGGGGCGGCCGCCGCTCACGGGCCTGTGGGTCGAGCTGCCGCTTGCCGCCGACCTGACGTTCAAGTTCGGCACCCCGATCCTGTTCGACATCGCGGTGTTCCTCGTGGTTGTCGGCGCGACCACCGGCATCGTGCTGGGGCTGATCCAGCAGCCCGTACCGGCCCACGACGGTGGGGAGGACTAGTCCGTGGAACTCGTCCTCGCCGTGGTCATCGCCGCGCTGTTCGCGACCGGCCTGTACACGATCCTTCGCCGGAGCATCGTCCGCCTCGCGATCGGGCTCGTGCTCATCGGGCACGCCGCGAACCTCGTCATCTTCACCGCTGCCGGGCTGAGCCGCGAAGGCCCGCCGATCCTCCCACCCGGTGGACCCGATGCGGCTGCGGACGGCGCGGCCTTCGCGTCGGCCGATCCGCTGCCCCAGGCGCTCGTGCTGACCGCGATCGTCATCGGATTCGCCGTGCTCGCCTTCACGCTCGTGCTCGTCCATCGCGTGTACTTCGAGGTCGCGAGCGACGACGTGGACGCGCTGGCGGTGACCGACCACCTGCCGGACGTCCGCGTCGCCCGTACCGAGGCCGTGGCGGCCGAGGACTCGATGGACGAGGCCGCGCGCCCGGACGACGAGCGCAACGGCCGCGACGAGCTCGCCGGTCGCGACGCACGCGACCGGCGCTACCCGTGAACCTGCTCGTCGTCGTCCCACTGCTCGTCCCGCTCGCGGTTGCCGCCGCGTCCCTCATCGCGTGGGGACGCCACCGCTTCCAGGTCGCCGTCGCCGTCGCCGGCGGCGTCGCCCAGCTGCTGGCCGCGATCGCGCTGTTTGTCGCGGTGGACGCGGAGGGTCCGCTCGTCGTCCAGGTGGGCGACTGGCCTGCGCCGTTCGGGATCACGCTGATCGCCGACCTGCTGTCCGCGATCATGGTCCTCCTGGCCGCGATCGTCGGGCTGGTGGTCGTACTGACCTCGGTGACGTCGATCCCGCGTCGGCTGGAGGTACTCGGCTACTACCCGATCACGCAGATCCTCATCCTCGGCGTGACCGGCGCCTTCCTGACGGGCGACCTGTTCAATCTCTACGTCTGGTTCGAGGTGATGCTCATCGCCTCGTTCGTCCTGCTGACGCTCGGCGGACGGCGGCCCCAGGTGGAGGGCGGCCTCAAGTACGTCGCGCTCAACCTCGTTGCCTCGATGCTGTTCCTGAGCGGCGCCGGCATCATCTACGGCGTCGCCGGGTCGCTCAACATGGCCGACCTTGCCGTCCGCCTGGACACCGTCGCAGACCCGCTCGTCGTGACGAGTGTGGCGATGGTGTTCCTCGTCTCGTTCGGCATCAAGGCGGCGGTGTTCCCGCTGTTCTTCTGGCTGCCCGCCTCGTACCACACGGCCCCGATCCCGGTCTCCGCGTTGTTCGCGGGCCTGCTCACGAAGGTGGGCGTCTACGCGCTGATCCGGACGTTCACGCTCCTGTTCGACCAGGAACCCGGATACACGCATACGATCATCCTTGCGATCGCGGCACTGACGATGGTGGCTGGCGTCCTCGGCGCCGTCGCCGAGCGCGACGTCCGGCGGATCCTCTCGTTTCACATCGTCAGCCAGATTGGCTACATGCTCATGGGGCTCGGGCTGTTCACCGTGTCGGCGCTCGCGGCGTCGATCCTCTACATCGTTCACCACATCATCGTGAAGACCGCCCTGTTCCTCGTCGCCGGCGTGATGGGCCGGATCGGGCGATCGTTCGAGCTCGACGACCTCGGTGGGATCGCGGCCCGCGCCCCCGTGGTCGCCGTCCTGTTCGCGATCCCGGCACTCTCGCTCGCGGGCCTGCCGCCGTTCTCCGGGTTCTTCGCGAAGCTCGGACTGGTCCAGGCCGGTCTCGTCGAGGGCCAGCATCTTGTCGTCGCTGTCGCCATCGTGGTCAGCCTGCTGACGCTCGTGTCCATGGCGAAGATCTGGACGGACGGCTTCTGGGGGCCGCCCGGCCGAACCGAGACGGCGTCGCCGCGCGGCGTGCGCCCGCTGCTGCCGCCGATCGCCATCCTCGCGCTGCTGTCGCTCACGATCGGATTCGGCGCGGAGCCCGCGCTCCGGGTTGCCGAGCGGGCCGCGGCGTCGCTGCTCGACCCGCGGGGGTACATCGAGGCGGTGCTCGGTCCAGGTGCGGCCGACGGGTTCCGGGCTGGGTCCCCGTCAGCCATCGAGGTGGAGGTGCGCGACCCGTGAGCCTGTTCGTGGTGAACCTCCTCCTGGCGCTCGTGTGGTGCGCCATGACCGGCGTCTTCACGTTCCCGAACCTGCTGCTCGGCTTCACGTTCGGCTTCCTCGTCCTCTACTCGCTGCGGCGGATCATGCCGGCGTCGCCCTACTTCGGGCGGATCCGCCAGGTCGCCGGATTCCTCCTGTTCTACGTGCAGGACGTGATCCGTGCGAACCTGCGCGTCGCCTATGACGTCGTGACCCCACAGCTGCACATGCGACCCGCGATCGTCGCCGTGCCGCTCGATGCGCAAACGGACCTCGAGATCACGCTGGTCGCGAACCTCGTGACGATGACGCCGGGGACCCTGACGCTGGATATCTCAGCCGATCGCCGGACGCTGTACGTGCACGCGATGTTCGCGTCCGACCCCGAGGCGGTGCGGCGCGAGATCAAGGACGGGATCGAGCGACGGGTGCTGGAGCTGCTCCGTTGACGGCGCTCGACGAGCTCGTGGCGAGCATCGACGCGCTCGGCGCCTCCGCGCTGTCCGCGGCGATCGTGGCCGCGTTCGCGATGCTGAGCGCCGCGCTCGTGCTTGCGATCCTCCGCCTCCTGCGCGGGCCGAGCCTGCCCGACCGCATCGTCTCGCTCGAGCTCGTCGCGTCCCTGTTCGTCGGCGTGGTTGCCGTCACCAGCATCGCCACGAGGGTGTCGGCCTATCTCGACGTCGCCATCGCGCTGATCCTCGTGGCGTTCCTGGGCGCGGTCGTCCTGGCCCAGTTCATCGAGCGGCGACGAACCCGATGATCGACCTCGTCGCGGCCGCGCTCGTCGTCCTCGGCAGCCTGCTGATGCTCCTCGCCGCGATCGGCGTGCTGCGCCTGCCCGACGTATACGTCCGGCTCCAGGCCTCCACGAAGGCGGCATCGCTCGGCGCAGGGTGCCTGCTGGTGGCGCTCATCCTCGAGTTCGGGGACCTCGCCGTCGGGGTCCGCGCGGTGCTCGCGATCACGTTCGTGTTCCTCACCGTCCCGGTGTCGGGACACCTCATCGGCCGCGCGGCGTACCTCACGGGAGTCCCGCTATGGGAGGGGACGGCGATCGACGAGCTGCGCAGTCACTCTGCGTCCGTCGACGCCGCGGCCGCGGCGCCAGTCGATGCGGAGTCCGCCAGCGAGGCCGACGACAGCGTGGCCGACGACGGGGAACTCGACCGCGACGCACGCACCGGGGCGGACGGCGCCGACGGATCCGCACGCCCGGCCTGATTCCGCGCCGGGTCGGACGCGGGGCTTGGTACGGACGAACTGTTGGCGTCCGTCGCTCGTTCCAGGCTGCCGAATCATCAAGGCATCCAGTCGGCAGTCGGAAGCCCGGGCTCAGTAGAGGCGCGGGATGAACCGGCGCGTGCGTGCCCGATAGGCCGCGTAGCCTGGGTAGCGGGCCTCCAGCCAAAGCTCCTCGCGGCCCGCCTTGAGCCGGAAGAACGCAAGCAGGACGACGGCCCCCACCAGCGCGAGCGGCGCGGCCATGAGCAGCCCGAACCCCGCGGCCCCGAGGATGATCCCGCCGTAGATCGGGTGACGCACGAGACCGTAGGAACCCGTGTCCACCAAAGAAGCGCCGTCGCGCGGGTGGGGGAGCGGCGTCAGGGCGCCGCGGAGGTCCACCACGCCACGGAACGCGAGCAGCCCGCCGACGGCCAGGATCACGACGCCGACGATCCTCGTCACGGCGAGCGCGGCCCCCTCCCATGCCGGGCCGGTGAACCCCGCACCCGCAACCAGCGCCAGCAGCACGAACTGGATGACGACCCAGCCCTCCCCGCGGGGCCCGAGCGCCGGCAACCGGTTCACGACCCGAAGGCCCGCCGCTCGTCGGCAGCGTGCGCGGTCGTCGGTCGGGTCCCGTGGCATCGCATGAGCATCCGGCTCCTCCCGGCTCGTGCTGGTCAGGTCGGGTGAGTGTACGTTGCCGGCAGGGCCCGACCCGGCTCCATTCCCAACTCGTGCGGATCGAAGGCCTCGGAGAGGAACTGGGACGGCGCCTCCGGGTCGAACAGCAGGGTGAGCGATCGGCGGGCGCGGGTCCAGGCGACGTAGGCGAGGCGCCGCTCCTCCTCGAGCGCGCGCTCCGGCTCGGTCGCATCGGTGACGGACCGCCGGCCGGGGAACCCGTCCGCCAGCACGAGGACGTGATCCCACTCGAGGCCCTTGGTGCCGTGGGCGGTGGCGAGACTCAGCGCGGCGTCGTCCCGGCGAAGGCGGGTGAGGGCCGCGCGCCGGGTTGTGATGGCAGCGCGGAGGGAGGCGGCGTCCGGGAGTGGTGCCGCCCAGCCGAGCAGGGCGGTGACGAGATCGGCGCGGGAGGGCTCGTCGGTGGGCTCGACGCCGGCAGCGTCGTCCTCGGCCCGTACCGTGGCGCGCAGCCATCCGAGGGTCGGGAGGAGCGCCGCCGGCGCTGCGTCCGCCAGCGGAGCCGCGCCCGCCGTCGCATCCAGCCGGTCCAGCAGGTCGTCCAGGCGCGGGTCCTCGATCGGCAGGCGCAGGTCCGGTGCCCGGAACGGCAGGTCCAGGTCCAGTGCCGCGATTACCGCCACCAGCAGTTCCCGGTTCGTACGGGCGAGGACCGCCCGGGACGAGCCATCCGCCGGCCACGATCGCATCGCCCGCGCCACCCGGACGGCGTCATCCGCCGCGTCGGGCGCCACGACCAGGCGCCCCGTCGCAGCCGGGCCCGCCTTGATCCGCTTCGCGAACCGCTCCTCGTTGTGCTCCACCAGCCGGACGGCACGCTCGATCACCGGCCGTGGGCAGCGGTAGTTCGTCTCGAGGTCCACCCTTCGCAGGTGCGGCAGGGAGCCCGCAAGTCCGAGCACCCGCCTGACGTCCGCCAGGCGCCACCCGTAGATCGTCTGGTCGTCGTCGCCGACCAGGAACACGTTGTTCCCTGGCGCCGCCAGCAGCAGGGCAAGGTCCAGCTGCGTCCGGTCCAGGTCCTGTGCCTCGTCCACCAGCAGCCGCGCTGTCCGGGCCCGCCACCGCGCCAGCATTGCCTCGTCCCCCTCCAGGCACCGGAGCGCCCGGATCACGAAGTCGTCGAAGTCCACGCCGCCCGAGTCCAGGATCGTTCGCTCGTAGGCAATGAATGCCCGCGCGACAGGCCCGGGTGCCGGGTCCGCCGCCACGTCCTCCGCGGACACCCGCAGGTCCAGCTTCAGCCGCGAGAACGCCAGGTCCAGCCGCCCCCGGTCCGCCGGCCCGATCGCGGGGAACAGGTCCCGGAGCAGGGCGTCCCGGTCCACCAGCGGCTCCACCGCCACGCCCGCGTCCCGCAGGATCTCCCTGCCCAGAGCATGAAACGTCCGCACCCGGACCGCACCCGCCGCCACGCCCAGTGGCGCGAGCGCCGCGTCCACCCGGGCCGTCAGCTCCTCGGCTGCGCGCTTGTTGAACGCGACGATGCAGACGGACGCAGGATCTGCGCCGCCGTCCACCAGCCAGGCCACGCGCGCCACCAGCGTGGTCGTCTTGCCCGAGCCGGCCGGCGCCACGCACAGCACCGGACCCGGGGGCGCCATGGCGGCCGCCCGCTGATCTGGCGCCAGGCGACCCAGGCGCTCGGTGACGGTCGGGTGAGCCTGGCCGTGCATGCGGTGAGGATGGCCGGAGCCACTTATGCCGCGCCAAACCGGCCCGGACCCGTCCGTTCCCGGCAGGTACCGCCCGGGGCCGAGGGCACCATCCCCGGTCAGGTCCCACAATCGGACCGTGACCCCCGAGCTTGCCGCCACACTCGCGAGCCTGCCAGACCGGCCCGGCGTGTACCTGCTGAAGGACGCCCGCGGCGAGGTGTTGTACGTCGGCAAGGCCCAGAGCCTGCGCCAGCGTGTGAGGAGCTATTGGCAGAAGCCGTCGACGGGCCGCGGGCCGGGCGACGTCCACCGGATCCGGCAGGCGATCGAGCGCGTGGTCGACCTGGAGGTCACTGAGGTGGACTCCGTCTCGGAGGCGCTCCTGCTCGAGGCGAACCTGGTCAAGCGGTACAGGCCCCGCTTCAACGTCCGCCTCAAGGACGACAAGAGCTACCCCTACATCAAGATCACGCTGGGCGACGAGTTCCCGCGCATCGAGCGGACCCGCAAGCTCCCCGACGACGGCAGCCGCTACTTCGGGCCGTACGCATCGGCGAGCTCCGTGGACGAGGCGATGAACCTCGTGCGGCGGCTGTTCCCGTTCCGCACCTGCACCGTGGACATCCGCGAGGGGACCCGGGCGCTGCCACGGCCGTGTCTCCTCTACCACATCAAGCGCTGCCAGGGTCCGTGCGTCGAGGCGATCCCGAAGGCGGCCTACCGCGCGGACATCGCGCAGGTCGAGCTGTTCCTGGAGGGCAACACGGACACGCTCGTCGATGGGCTCAAGGACGAGATGGCAGTCGCCGCGGAGAGGGAGCAGTACGAGAAGGCGGCCGTCGTCCGGGACAAGATCCGGGCCATCGAGCGGACGATGGAGAGCCAGAAGATGGCGGCCTTCGCCCGCACGGAACTGGACCTCGTGGCGATGGCGCGCAGGGACGGCCAGGCGGCGGTGCAGCTGTTTGTCGTGCGCAACGGCAAGATGCTCGGGCGGGACGTGTTCTTCCTGGACACGCCCCGGGACGTGGCGGACGACGAAGTGCTGGGCAGCTTCCTCGAGCAGTACTACGCGCGGGCGACGAGCGTTCCGCGCGAGGTGCTGGTGCCGCGGTCGCTGGCGGACAAGGCGGACCTGGAGGCCTTCCTGGCGGCGAAGCGCGGCACGCAGGTCCGTCTTCGCACTCCCCAGCGTGGCGAGAAGCGGGAGCTGATGGAGCTGGCGACCCGGAACGCCGCCGAGGCCCTGGCCCGCGAGGCGGCCCGCTGGCTGGCGGACGAGGGCAGGACCCTGGGGGCGCTGGAGGAGCTGGCGACCGCGCTGGGGCTCCCCGGGCCGCCGATGCGGATCGAGTGCTACGACATCTCGAACCTCCAGGGCGCCCAGTCCGTGGCCAGCATGGTGGTCTTCGAGGAGGGCCGGCCGCGAACGGGGGAGTACCGCCGGTTCCGGATCAGGACGGTGGAGGGCGCCAACGACTTCGCCAGCCACCAGGAGGTGCTCCGGCGCCGCTTCCAGGGCACGAAGTCTGGCGAGGAGGGGACCGAGGAGGAGCTGCGCTGGGCGATGCCGGACCTCGTGATCGTCGACGGTGGCCGCGGCCAGGTGAGTGCGGCGTTCGAGGCGCTGGCGGAGATGGGCCTGGGAGACCTGCCGCTGGCGGGATTGGCCAAGGAGCGCGAGGAGCTGATCCTGCCGGGCCGTACCGACCCGGTGCTGCTCCCGGCTACATCGCAGGCCCTGTACCTGGTCCAGCGGCTGCGCGACGAGGCCCACCGGTTCGCGATCACGTACCACCGCAGCCTGCGCAACCGGAAGGCCGTCCGGTCGGCATTCGACGACCTGCCGGGTGTCGGGCCGAAGCGCAAACGTGAGCTGCTCAAGGTGTTCGGGTCGGCGAAGCGCGTCCGCGAGGCGCCCGTGGAGCAGATCGCAGCCGTCCCGGGGATCGGGCGGGCGCTCGCGGAGCGGATCAAGGCGCACCTCGAGGCCTGAAGGCCGGGCGCAAGGCCACGGCCGGGGAGCTGAAACGCAAGGCGCCCGACCCGCCCGGCGGGTTCCGGACCACGTCGCGCCCGTGGGGCGGCGCCGCGGCGCCGTCCCCTGTATCATCCCGCCCCGATGCGTCGAACCGGACCGATCCTGATCCTGATTGTCGGGCTGCTCGCCCTCCTCGTCGATTTCGCGCGGCTTCCGATGCCGTCGCTGAACCCGAGCGATACGGGCACCCGCTACACCGAGACCAAGCTCGGTCTCGATCTTCAGGGTGGCCTGCGGATCGAGTACCGGGTGCTGCCGGCCGAAGGCAAGGTGCCGAGCCGCGATGAGATCGAGGTCCTCCGCCAGATCATCATCAACCGTGTCGACAAGTCCGGTGTCGCCGAGCCACAGGTCGTCGCCCAGGGCTCGGACCGGATCGTCGTCGAGATGCCCGGTCTCCACAATCCCGACCAGATCCGCAAGCTCGTCGGCACCACGGGCCGGCTGGACTTCGTGCCGCTGGGCACGACGACCGCCACCTCCGGCCAGCCGCTGGATCTCATCGCGTTCCCGCCGCTCTTCTCGGGTGACCAGGTCGCCGCTGCCAGCATCGGCGCGGATGAGACCGGCCAGCGGACCGTCAACTTCACGCTCGAGCCGTCCGGCAGGGATCTGTTCGCCGACTACACCGCGAAGAACATCGGCAACTACTTCGCGATCGTCCTCGACGGCGAGGTCATCACCGCCCCGGTCATCCAGAGCTCGATCCCCAACGGCCAGGTCCAGATCACGTCGGGCGGCATCGGCGGGTATCCGCTGGACGAGGCGCAGAACCTGGTCACGATCCTCCAGTTCGGCCAGTTGCCGTACCCGATCGAGGAGCTCGCCAACACGACGGTCAGCCCGACGCTCGGCGAGGCGTTCCTGCGCCAGAGCCTCCTCGCCGGCGTGATCGCCTTCCTGATGGTCGTGTTCTTCATGATCGTCCACTACCGGCTGCCCGGCCTCGTGGCCAGCTGCGCCCTGATCTACTACGCCATCGTGGTCCTGGCGCTGTTCCGGCTGATCCCGGTGACGCTCACCCTGGCCGGCATCGCGGGTTTCGTGCTCTCGGTGGGCATGGCGGTGGACGCCAACATCCTGATCTTCGAGCGGACCAAGGAGGAGCTGCGCGTGGGCAAGAGCCTGCCGGCGGCGATCGAGGCCGGGTTCAACCGGGCCTGGAACTCGATCCTCGACTCCAACGTGTCGAGCCTCATCACCGCGCTGATCCTGTTCCTGTTCGGGACTTCGACGATCCGCGGCTTCGGTCTGGTGCTGATCATCGGTGTCCTGGTGTCGATGTTCACGGCCATCACCGTGACTCGGACAGTGATGCGGATCGTGGTGGCGCAGCCGTGGGCGCGCAAGGCTGGCCTGTACGGGGTGACCGAAGAGGAGTTCCTGGCTCGTCCGACCATCGGGCGCGGCGCCCTGCGAGGCGAGGCGCGCGGGCGTGTTTGACGTCATCGGGAAGAGGAACTGGTTCTTCGCGTTCTCCCTCGCCATCACGATCCCCGGCCTGCTGTTCATCCTCCTCGGGCCCATCACCGGGGGCAAGGTCGGTCTCCAGTTCGCCATCGACTTCACCGGGGGAACCGTGTGGAGCATTCGCTTCGAGGACGGGGCCGTGACGCCCCAGGCGGTCAAGGACGTCTTCGCGCGCGTCGGGACCGAGGCGAACGTCACCCAGACCGGCGAAGGGTTCATGGAGATCCGGACCCGCGAGGCTGCCCTGGCCGCGCCTGAGCCGTCGCCGACCGCGCCGCCCACGATCGCGCCGACGGCTTCCGCGTCGGCCACCGCAGCGCCGTCGGTCCCGTCGGCCACCGCAGCCCCGTCGGCCACCGCAGCGCCGGCGGGCTCAGCCGCTGTCACGCCGGATGCGTCCGCGTCGGCCACCGCGTCGCCCGTGCCAACGTTCTCGCCCACCCCCGCCCCAACCGCTACGCCTGCCCCCTCGGCCCCGGCGAGCGCCGCACCCAGCCCGTCCGCGTCCCCGGAGCCGATCGGCATCCTGCCGTCCACCGGCAAGCTCGGCGAGGTCCGCTACGCGCTCGAGGAGGCCCTCGGCCCGATCGCCGAGCAGCGATCGCTGGCCAGCGTCGGCGCCGTCGTCTCCAGCGATCTGGTGTCGCAGGCCCTGCTGCTGATCCTGATCGGCTCGATCGGGATCATGGCCTGGATCACCTACCGGTTCCGGGACTTCAAGATGGGCGTGACAGCCCTCATCTCGCTGATCCACGACGTCATCGTGGTCGTCGGCCTGTTCGCCATCTTCGGGACGTTCGTCGGCCTCCAGATCGACGGCCTGTTCGTGACGGCGATGCTGACCGTCATCGGCTTCTCGGTCCACGACACGATCGTCGTGTTCGACCGGGTTCGTGAGAACCGCGCGCGCCACGCCGGCGAGTCGTTCAGCCGGATCGTCAACCACTCGATCCTGCAGACCTTCGGCCGGTCGATCACCACCAGCCTGACCGTGGTCATCGTGCTGCTCGCCCTGCTGCTGTTCGCCGGGGACGCGATCGGGACTTTCGTCCTCGCCCTGCTGCTCGGCATGGTCGCCGGTACCTACTCCTCGATCTTCACCGCGAGCCCGATCCTGGTCGTGTGGCACGAGTGGGACGACCGGAAGCGGGCGCCCGAGATCGCGGTTCGTTCAGGCCGCCGCTCGGCCACGTGACCTGGGGGCCCGGCCCCCGCCGGTACCTGGTCCGGCCGTCGGCGCAGGCTGCGCCCCGCGCGACGCCGCTTCGTCCGTGGGCGCAAGTCCGCGACAAGCCGGACGTGGCATGCTCCGGTCGATGATCGAAGCACGCTACCGCTGGGTGTTTCCGGACCCGGTCGGTCTTGCCCCGGAGTTCCGCGCCGCCGCCAGGGGGCACGGCCTCGGGACGTTTGCCACGGCCGTCCTGGCTCGCCGTGGCATCGCGGACATCGAGGGCCTCGCGGGCTTCCTCGGACCGGCGATCGCGGGTCTCCACGATCCACGTCTGCTGCCGGACGCAGACCGCCTGGTCGCGCGCATCGCGCTGGCCCGAGAGCGCGCGGAACGGGTGATGGTGTTCGGTGACTTCGACGCGGACGGACTCACCGGCCTCGCCCAGCTGGTGATCGCGCTACGGCGCCTCGGCCTGGACGTCGTCCCGTATGTGCCGTCCCGGCTGGACGAGGGCCACGGCCTATCGATGGCGTCGGTGGTCGCCGCTGCGGAGGGGGGCCGGTCGCTCATCGTCACCGTCGACACCGGGTCCACCAGCGTGACCGAGGTCGCCGCGGCGGCTGAGCGCGGGATCGACGTCCTGATCACGGACCACCACCACCTGCCGGACGTCCTCCCGGCCGCGATGGCGATCGTCAACCCGCACCGGGCGGACTCCGCGTACCCGGACGCGGGACTTTCCGGGAGCGGTGTCGCCTTCACGGTGGCACGCCTGCTGCTCGGCGAGTTGCTGGGATCCGAGCGGGAGGCCCTCGAGCTGGCGGACCTGGCCACGATCGGGACTGTGTCGGACGTCGTGCCGATCCTGAGTGAGAACCGGGCGATCGCCCGTCTCGGCCTGGAGCTGATGCGGACCACACCGCGCCCGGGCATCGCGGCGCTCCTCGCGCGGGCGGGTGTCGTGCCCGCCTCCGTGGACCTCGAGACCGTCGGCTTCGTGCTGGCCCCCCGTCTCAACGCCGCCGGGCGGGTGGGGGAGGCGCTGGACGCTGCGCGCCTGCTGCTCGCCGGGACTCCGGACGAGGCGGCGGCTCTTGCGGCGGCCCTCGAGACGGCCAACTCCACGCGCCGGGACCTGATGCGAACCGCGATCATCGAGGCACGCACGGCGATCGGCCTGCCGGAGCCCGGCCCGCCGTCCGGCCAGCAGGTGCTCCTCGACGGCCCGGCGCCTCTGCCGCCGGAGATCGTCGTGGGAAGCGCTCCGGACGCCCCGGCCCTGATCGTGCACGGCCCGTGGCCCGTGGGGATCGTGGGCCTCGTCGCCAGCCGTCTCGCGGACGAGTCGGGTCGCCCGGCGATCATCGGGACGCGGATCGGCGAGGTCATCCGGGCCTCGTGCCGCGGCGACGGACGGCTCAACCTCGCGGCGGCGCTGGACGTCTGCGACGACCTGTTGATCCGCCACGGCGGGCACGCGGCTGCCGCCGGGTTCGAGCTGCCCGTCGATCGCTGGGACGCGTTCGTGGCGCGGTTCCTCGTCCTTGCCGCGGTGGCTGCTCCGGAGGATGCGCGCCGGCCGCTCCCGGTCGACCTCGCGCTTCCCGCTTCCTACGTCGACTACGGGCTGTTCCGGGATCTCGCGCGTCTGGCTCCCTGCGGGACCGGCAACCCGGAGCCGCTCGTCGCCGTCCTCGGCCTCACCGTGCAGCGCGTCAGGGTGGCCAACGGCGGCCACACGCAGCTGGTCCTGCGCCGGGAGCGCGACGTCCTCGACGGCATCGCGTTCGGGCGCGCGGACCTGGCCTTGACCCTCGCCGAGGGAGACAGGGTGGATGTCGTCGCCCGCGTGGCGAGCAGGACCTTCGGCGGGCTCGAGACGCTCCAGCTCGAGGTGAGGGACGTGGCGCAATCCGGGTCCCATCCCCGGGCTGCCGCCGTCCTGGCTCGCGCCGCCGGCGGTGCCGGAAGCGGGACGGCGGAACCCGGCTCCACCACGCTCGTTCCGGGAGGGATCGCATGACCCGCTCGCCGCGCCCGGTAGACCGGGCGGCCACGGCGCGAGGCTCCCGTGGACCGTCGTCCCGGGGGATCCCGCTCGCCGCTGTCCTCTCGCTGGTGGGGCTGGTGCTGATCGCGCTCGTGACCCTCTCGCTGGCTGGCGGCAACCTGCCCTTCCTGGCGGGCGGCAACGGCGGACCCGGCCCTGGCGGCTCCGGCGACCCCGGGACCGTCGCCAGGACGCCGACGCCGCCGGACATCGTCGTCGTACCAACGACGAAGCCGGGGCTCGAGGTTCCCGGGATCCTGGTGTACGCCAAGGACGGCAACATCTGGACGCAGTCGGGTGGCAAGGCGACCCAGCTCACCCGCGGCGGCACGGACTCGATGCCCTCGTTCGGGCCGGACGGTACGTCCGTCTACTTCGTGAGAACGCGGCCGGAGGCCGGCTGGTGGCCCGTGAATGGCTCGAACCGGCGGTACCGGATGGAGGTGCCCAGTGTCATGCGCGTGCCGGCAGCCGGGGGCGATGCAGTCCGGATCCTGGACGGGGTGGTCGATCCTGCCGGCAAGCTCAAGTGGATGGGCTTCATCCGGGAGCCGGTGCTGTCACCGGACGGCAGGACGATCGCGATGGCGACCGACCTGCCCGATCCGACCCGCAGCGACGTCGTGATCAGGACGTACGACCTCAAGACGAAGAAGATCACCGACCTCGGCCTCAGCCAGGTTGCCCCACTTGGACACCAGGATCCTGCCTGGCGACCGGACGGCCTGCGCCTCGCCTACGTCCGGAGCGACCGGGATGGCGCCAAGGGGATGCCGCGGATCTACCAGTACAACACCGAGACCAGGAAGTCCGCCCCCATCACCGGCCCCGGCTACCTGCACCCGTCGTGGTCACCCGACGGCCGGTACCTCGCCGTGACGAGGACCACGGCGTTCGGGACGGATGTCACCATCCTCCTCGCGCGGACCGGTGCGGAACTGCTCCGTGTCACCGCCGACGGCGAGAGCTGGGCGCCCGCGTGGTCGCCCCGGGGCGACCAGATCGCCTACCTCCACGTCTCGGGGCAGGTGGTGGACCTGCGCCTGGCCCAGCTCGAAGGTTCGGGCCCCTCGTGGGCGGTCAAGGAGACCGTCGACCTCACGACCAACGCGGGCCTGGACGGCGTGTCACGACCGGGCTGGTTCATCCCGGCCGACCAGCTGCCCGCATCCACGCCGGTGCCCTCAGCCGCACCCACGGCGTCGCCCGGCGCATCGTGAGCACCCCGTACCTCGCGAGACTCGGGGCACGGATCGCGGCCACCCGCACCGTCCTTTGCGTGGGCGTCGACCCGGACCCGGCCGCGCTGCCGCACGGCTTTCCGGCAACGCTCGCAGGCGTCGAGCGCTTCGCGCGGCTCCTCGTGGAGGCGTCGCTCCCGTTTGCCGCCGCCGTCAAGCCGAACCTCGCCTTCTTCGAGGCCCACGGTTCCGCGGGTATCGCCGCGCTCGAGCGCCTCCGCGCGCTGGTCCCACCCGGGGTTCCCTTCATCGCTGACGCCAAGCGCGGCGACATCGGCACGACGGCCGCTCGCCAGGCGTCGGCCCTGTTCGACGTGCTCGGCGCCGACGCCGTCACCGTGAACCCGTACCTCGGAGAGGAGGCTGTGGCGCCGTTCCTCGGGCGTGCCGACCGGTTCGCCTACGTGCTGTGCCGGACCTCCAACCCGGGCGCTGCCGAGGTCCAGGGCCTGGTCGTGGCCGCGGACGCGGTGGCGGGCCATCCGGCCGAGCCGCTCTGGGCCCGGGTCGCCCGCCTGGCGATCGCGTGGGGGCCGGACGGAACCGTCGGGCTGGTGGTGGGTGCCACGGCCCCCGCGGAGCTCGCCGCCATCCGGGCCTTCGCGCCGTCGCTGGCCTTCCTGGTCCCGGGGGTGGGTGCCCAGGGTGGAGAGATAGCACCGGTTCTCGCGGACGGCCCCGCCAGGGAGGGTCCGGCGGGGGCAGCGACCGGTGGGGCGCTGCTGGTCAACGTGTCCCGCGGCATCGCCCGGGCGGCCCTGGGACCGGTCGCCGCGGGGGCTTCGGGGGACCCCGGAGAGCGCCTCGCGAAGGCCGCCGCCGAGTGGGCCGGCAGGCTCGCTGTGCTACCCTGAGCCTTCGGGCTGGCCCCGAAGAGGTACGTCCCGCCACGAGGATTGCGCACGTCATGCCGTTCAACATCGGACCGGGCGAGCTCATCATCATCCTGATCATCGCCTTGATCGTCGTCGGGCCCGGCAAGCTGCCCGATGTCGGATCTGCGCTCGGCAAGAGCATCCGCGAGTTCCGCAAGGCCGCGACGGACGTGAAGGAATCCACCAGCCTCGAGGCGCCCGCCCCGCCCGCCGCCGCGGCGGCCCCTGCCACGCCTGCACCTGCTGCCGCGTCCGCTGCCACCGCCGCACCGGTCATCGCCGCCACGCAGGTCGTTCCGGCCGCTGCGCCCGCTGATGCTGCGGCCGAGCCTGCCGAGGGCTGGCCTGCCGAGCTCACGCCCGCCGACGAGCAGCCGACGCCGCCCGCCTGACCGCAGGACGATCTCGAGCCCGACAGCGATGGCCGACGCCGACGTCGTCCGTGACCCCGGTGTCCCGGCGCTCCTGACGCCCACGCCCCAGCCGTCGCCTGCGACGCCCGTGGCCGCGGAGATGTCGCTCGTCGATCACCTCGCGGAGCTGCGGGACCGGCTCATCCGGAGCGTCATCGCCGTCGCGGTCGCGTCGAGCGTCGGGTTCCTCCTGGGCGACCAGATCGTCGCCGTGCTCAAGGCGCCGATCCCCGGCGAGGATCCCCTGTTCTTCACGGGAATCGGGGACGCGTTCGTCATCAAGCTCAAGATCGCGGTGGTGGTCGGCATCATCCTGGCGATGCCCGTGATCCTGTGGCAGGTCTGGGGGTTCATCGCGCCGGGGCTCACCGCAGCCGAGCGGCGGATCGTCCGTCCGTGGCTGCCGCTGGCGCTTGTGTTCTTTGCCATCGGTACTGCGATCGCCTACCTGGTCCTGCCGTTCGCGGCCGGCTTCCTCATCGGCTTCGAGACCGCGGACCTCAAGCCGCTGATCACGGCCGGCGCCTACTTCGACTTCGTGACCACGCTGTTCCTGGCCTTCGGGCTGATCATGGAGTTCCCGATCCTCCTGTTCGGCCTGTCCCGGGTTGGGATCGTGACCTCGAAGCGGCTCGTGGCCGCG
This sequence comes from uncultured Chloroflexota bacterium, assembly GCA_947085195.1. Classification (GTDB taxonomy): domain Bacteria; phylum Chloroflexota; class Limnocylindria; order Limnocylindrales; family CSP1-4; genus CAIXZV01. The sequence goes on along the minus strand of CAMTVM010000005.1, from coordinate 82,568 downwards.
CGCCGGATGGCGATCCTCGGGATCGCGATCTTCGCCACCGCGATCACGCCCGGCGGTGACCTCGTGAGCCCGTTCGCCCTGGGTGCAACGATGTACCTCCTCTTCGAGGGCACGATCTTCTTCATCCGGCGCAGCGGCAAGTAGGGCGGGCGGCCGACGCATGACGAGCGACCCGCACCCCGCCGAAGTCTTCGCTGCCCCCGTCTCGTGTCCCGACGAGCCGGCGCCGGAGGTCGTCGTCGTCACCGGCCTGTCCGGCGGGGGCAAGACGGCGGCGGCGAAGTTGTTCGAGGATCTCGGCTACGTCGTCGTGGACAACCTGCCGGGCGAGCTCCTGCGAGACCTCGCCGACCTGGTGGCGAGTGACCCGCTGCGGTTCCGACGAACAGCGATCGTGCTCGACGTGCGCGCCGGCGACGTGCCGCTCGCGTTCGGGGCCATGCGCGGGGCGCTCGAGGGCCGCGGGATCCGGCCGGTCATCATCTTCCTCGAGGCGCGCGACGACGTCCTCATCCGCCGCTTCTCGGAGACGCGCCACCGCCACCCCCTGGCGGACGAGCGGGGCATCGCCGCCGCCATCGAGCTGGAGCGGACGCTGCTCGACTCGGTGCGCATGCAGGCCGACGTAGTCCTGGACACGAGCGATCTCTCGCTGCGCGAGCTGCGCGAGCGGATCTTCGCGCGCCTGGGCGACGTCCAGAGCTCGGACCGCCTTGCGATCCAGCTCGTCAGCTTCGGGTACAAGTACGGCGTGCCGCTGGAGGCCGACCTCGTGCTGGACGTGCGCTTCATGAAGAACCCCCACTACGTCGAGGCCCTGCGGTCGCAGAACGGTTTGACCGGCGCGGTCCGCGAGTACGTCCTCGGCCAGCCGATCGCGGTGGCCTTCCTCGAACACCTCCGGGACCTCCTGGACCTGCTCGTGCCGGCCTACGTGGACGAGGGCAAGACGCGTCTGACCGTCGCCGTCGGCTGCACGGGCGGCTTCCATCGCTCGGTCGTCATCTCGGAGGAACTCGCCGCCTGGCTCCGTGAGCGGGACTTCGGGCCCGTCTCCGTCTTCCACAGGGAGCTCGAGCGGTGAACCTGCGCCGCTGGCTGATGGTCGGCATCGGCGTCAAGCGGTGGCTTCTCGTAGCGTTCGCAGGCCTACTCGTGCTCGCGCTCGGCGTCGCCCACGTGCTGCGCCAGGTCACCGCTGTCGCGCGGCCCTCGGGACCGCCCGGTGAGATCCTCGATCTCCTCACGCTCCAGTTCCTGCCCTACCAGCTGCGCGGGGCGATCGCCAGCACGGCCGGCCTGGTCCTGTTCCTGCTGGGCGCCTACCGCCTCGTGCGGGCCCTCGTCGACCCGTTCGCCCCGTGGGACCGGGACCAGCCGATGGTGGAGGTCATCTACCAGAAGCGGTTCCTGGCCCGCGGCCCGAGGATCGTGGCCATCGGCGGCGGGACAGGCCTGTCCGGCCTGCTGCGTGGCCTCAAGGAGCACACGTCGAACCTGACGGCGGTGGTCACCGTCGCGGACGACGGCGGCTCGTCCGGCGTGCTGCGCACGGAGCTGGGGATCCCGGCGGTCGGCGACATCCGCAATTGCGTGGTGGCGCTTGCGGATGCCGAGCCGCTGATGAGCCGGCTCCTCCAGTACCGCTTCCCGGGTGATGGTCCGGCCAGCCGGGCTGGCGCGCGGTCGGCCGAGCCAGGGGAGCCGGAGCCCGCGACGCCGCACGCAGGCCTCGGCGGGCACGCGGTGGGCAACCTGCTCCTGGCCGCGCTCGTCCAGGTCCAGAACGGCGACTTCGAGGAGGGCGTCCGGGAGATGAACCGGGTGCTTGCGGTGCGCGGGCGAGTCGTCCCGGCAACCGGCACCGCGATCACCCTGCATGCCCGTCTCGACGACGGGACCGAGGTCGAGGGCCAGAGCAGGATCGCGCGGTCCAGCCGCGTGGATCGCGTCTGGGTGGAGCCCGCGGACGTCCGCCCCACGGCGGACGCCCTGAACGCCATCGCCGAGGCCGAGATCATCGTGATCGGGCCCGGCAGCCTGTTCACGAGCCTGCTGCCCGCGCTGCTGGTGCCCGGTCTCAGGGAGGCGATCGCCGCGTCGGGCGCCCTCGTGCTGTTCGCCTGCAACGTCGCGACGCAGCCCGGTGAGACCGGCGGGTACGACCTGGCCGACCACCTCGACGCCCTGGCCCGCCACGGCGCCGGCCACCTGCCGGACACGGTCCTGGCGAACAACCGCTTCGACGCGCTCGCCCCGCCAGGCTGGGTGGGGGAGCCTGTCCGCCTGCGCTGGCCGCCCGCATCGGCGTCGCCCGCTCCCCGCCTCGTGCTGGCGGACCTCGTGGATCCCTCCAATGCCCACCATCACGCACCGGACCGCCTGGCGGTCGCAATCCTGGCGGCCTGGGAGCGAGAGGGCGGCCACCGCCGCCGGGCGAGCGCAGCACGCGTCGGGCGTACGGCCTGAGCGAAGCCGGTGTCAGGGACTGACCGGGATCTCGTCGCCGCGCTCCGGGCGGAGCTTGCTGCCGTGGATCCGTCCCGCCCGTGTGACCGCCTGGCTGAGATCGCCGGGCTCGGGCCGGTCGTCGCCTCTCGGGAGCCGTCCGTCGCGCGCCTCGCGGTGCGCCTGGGAGGCCGTGCAGCGGAGAAGCGGACTGCGGGCGGCCGGCGCCTGTTCCTGCTGCCGGAGCTCGCCGTCGCGTGGGGGGGCTCGGCCGATCACTGCCGTTGGGCGTGGCTCCGCGGCATGTTCTTGGCCCGGGGTTCTCTGAGCCTCGCCATGGGTCGCGCCCACCTGGAGTTCGTGGTGTCGGTGACGGAGGCGCCGATCCTCGCGGACAGGCTCTCCTCGGTCGGGCTCCCGGCATCGTGGCGTGTGCGGCGCGGCCAGGGCGTCGTGACCTGGAAGAGCACGGAGTCGATCGCCGCGTTCCTCGGGCGGATCGGGGCCAGCGCGTCCCTTCTTGAGCTGGAGGCGAGGGCGGTCGCCCGGACGCTCCGTGGTGAACTCAACCGCGTTCTCAACGCCGAGTCCGCCAACCTCCAGCGCTCCGTGGCGGCGGCGGGCCGGCACCTCGCCGCGATCGACACCCTCGAGGCGGACGGACGTCTCGGGGAGCAGCCGCGCACGGTTCGGGCGGTCGCCGACGCCCGCCGCGAGACCCCCGAGGCGTCGCTCTCGGAGATTGCCGTTCGACTCGACCTGCACCGGTCGACGGTGCAACGGGCCCTCGACCGCCTCGAGCACCTGGCCCTCCACGACGACGAAGGGATCGGTCGCCGCGCGCGCTACCGGCCATCCGGCGCCGGATCTGGGGAGTCACTCGGCCGTCGTCGCCCGGGCCGGGCGGCGACAGGTGGGGGGCCGGTCGGCCGGGGAATGGCCCGTCGCCGTCTGGCATGATGCGGGCATGACTCGCCCGATCGTGATTGCCGCCAACTGGAAGATGAATGCCACCCCTGCCGATGCCGGCGACCTCGCGCGGACGATCGCGTCCAGGACGCGCGAGCCCGGCGTGACGAGGGTGATCTGCCCACCGTACGTGAGCCTCGCTGCCGTCCGCGACGCGCTCCTGGACGAGGACGTGGGCGTGGGGGCGCAGAACGTCCACCATGAGCCAGCCGGGGCCTACACCGGTGAGATCTCCGTGTCGATGCTGGCCGGGCTCGCGACGTGGGTGATCCTGGGCCATTCCGAGCGGCGCGCCTACTTCGGCGAGACGGATGAGCTGGTCGGGAAGAAGCTCGACAGCGCGGTCGCCGGCGGCCTGCGCCCCATCCTGTGCGTCGGCGAGGTCCTCGCGGACCGCGAGGCCGGACGGGCGACTGCGGTGGTCGACGCCCAGCTGCGCGGGGCCCTCCAGGGTCGGAGCGCGGAGGCGCTCGTCGCTGCGGGCATCGTGATCGCGTACGAGCCCGTGTGGGCGATCGGCACCGGCAAGAACGCCCGCGGGACCGACGCCGCCGCCATGGCGGACGCCATTCGCGCCAGCCTCCGCGGCCTGGGCTGGGGTGGCGGCGCCGAGGCCACGCCGGTCGTGTATGGCGGGAGCGTGACATCCGCAAACGCAGCCGAGTTCCTGGCGGAGCCGGCCGTGGACGGTGCGCTGATCGGCGGCGCCTCGCTCAAGCCGGACGAGATGGCCGGGATCGTGGCCCGGGCCGGGCTGACCGCTGCGGCCCGCGGTCTCGCCTCGTGACCGAGGGTCGCCGACCGCGTCCCATCGTCCTCGTGGTCCTCGACGGCTTCGGCATCGGCCCGGACCCGGCGAAGGATGCGATCGCCGCGGCGGCGATGCCGCGCTGGCGCGAGCTCGTCGCGGGCTGCCCGCAGGCCATCCTGGGCGCGTCCGAAGAGGCCGTGGGGCTGCCGCCCGGCCAGATGGGCAACTCGGAGGTTGGCCACCTCAACCTCGGGGCAGGCCGGCCCGTGCTCCAGGACCTCCCGCGCATCGACGCCGCCATCGCCGATGGCTCGTTCTTCACACGTCCTGCGCTCGTGGCCGCCTGCGAGCGGGCGAAGGTGACCGGCCGGATCCACGTGGTGGGGCTGATCGGGCCTGGTGGGGTCCATGCCAACGATCGCCACCTCGTGGCGCTCGTGGAACTGGCCGCGCGGCTCGACGTCCCGGCGGTCCGGATCCACGCGCTCCTCGACGGCCGGGACACGCCGCCCAGCTCGGCACTCGGGTTCATCCAGGACCTCGAAGCGCGGCTCGACGTCGTCCACCCGGATGCGCGGATCGCATCGGTCGGCGGTCGCTACTACGCCATGGACCGTGACCAGCGCTGGGAGCGGACCGAGCGGGGGTACGACGCCATCGTCCATGGGATCGGGCGGCATGCCGTGTCCGCGTCGGCCGCGATCGAGGAGGCCTACACCCGCGGCGAGACCGACGAGTTCGTCGCGCCCACCGTGATCGACGCGACCGACGGCTCGCTGCGCGACGGGGATCCGATCGTGCACCTCAACTTCCGTGCCGACCGCGCGCGCCAGCTCACCCACGCGCTCGCGGACGTCGACTTCGTCGGCTTCGACCGTACGAGCCCCGCCGGCCGGGCCGCACCGACCGGTCTTCTCGTCGTCACGATGACCGCGTACGAGGCCGGCCTCCCGGCGGAGGTCGCGTTCGGACCCGAGGAGGCGCGCTCCCTCGCCCAGGCCTTCTCCGAGGCCGGCTGGAGGCAGCTCCACGTCGCCGAGACCGAGAAGTACGCCCACGTCACGTACTTCTTCAACGGGGGCGTCGAAGCGCCGTGGCCGGGCGAGGAGCGCCGACTCGTACCGTCGCCCAAGGTCGCCACGTACGACCTCCAGCCCGAGATGAGCGCCGCGGGTGTCACCGACGAGCTGGTCGCTGCGATCGGCTCCGGGCGCTACGACTTCATCGTTGCCAACTTCGCGAACCCGGACATGGTCGGGCACACCGGCGTGTGGGACGCCACGGTGACGGCCCTCGGCGTGATCGACGAATGCGTCGGCCGGATCGCCGACGCCATCTTCGCCGTGGACGGAGCCGACGAGGATGGTCCCGGAGCGGTCCTGTTCGTCACCGCCGACCACGGCAATGCCGACGAGATGCTCGACGATGTCGGCAAGCCCGTGACACGGCACTCGCTCAACCCCGTGCCGCTCCTCGGCGCCGGGCGCGCGCTGACGGGTCGGACCCTACGGAACGGCGTGCTGGCGGACGTCGCCCCCACGATCCTCGATCTGGCCGGGTTGCCCCGCTGGGAGGGGATGACCGGCCGGTCGCTGCTCGAACCCGCCTGAACCCGGGGGCGGAGCGTCGGGTCTGCTACCATCCGCCATCGTCACCTATCGGAGGCCAAACCAAACCGTGGATCCGCTCCTGGCCATCGGCCAGCTCATCCTGAGCGTTGCCCTCGTGGCAGCGATCCTGCTCCAGGCGCGCGGCACCGGCCTGTCCGGCACGTTCGGCGGCGACTCGGCGGTCTACCGCAGCCGGCGGGGCGTCGAGCGCAGTCTCTGGCGGTTCACCATCCTGCTGCTTGTGCTGTTCGTCCTGTTCGCGATGGTCTCGTTCGCATTCGTCGGCTGATCGCGAGCCCGCCCGCCGTGCGGCCGCCCGCCCGACCCAACCGCGCATGACCCGTCGCGACACCACGCTCGTCGCGGCGCTCGTCCTCGTGCTGGTCGTGCTCGGGGTTGCCATCGCGCTTCCCCAGGTTCGCCCGGGCGTGCCCGCGTCCAGCGCGGAGCCCACGCCAGGCGCCACCCTCCCACCCCCGGTGACGTATCGCGAAGGCGTCGTCGGATCTCCCGTCTCCATCACGCCCGTCACCGCCCGCACGCGCGCCGACCGGACCCTCGTCGGGCTGGTCTTCTCGGGCCTGGTCCGCCCGGGGCCTGCCGGTACCTACGAGGCTGACCTCGCGGAGTCCTGGACCACGGATCCCGCCGGCACCACCTGGACCGTCACGATCCGCGCCGACGCCACCTGGCAGGACGGCGCCCCGGTGACGGCTGACGACGTGGTCTACACGGTGGAGGCGCTCAAGAGCCCTGATGCCGCAGGCGGTGTCGCGGGCTCCTGGGCCGAGGTGACGGCCGTCGCGATGAGCCCCAGGACGGTCCGCTTCACGCTGGCGACGCCCCTCGGCGGGTTCCTGGCCGCGCTGTGCCAGCCACTGCTGCCGTCACACCTGCTCGAGGGCCTGCCGCTCGCCGACCTGGCCGAGAGCGACTTCGCACGGCTTCCCGTTGGGACCGGCCCGTTCACCCTTGTGGAGCGTGACGGAACCCGGGCCGTGCTGGAGCCGTCGGCTGCGGTCCCCACCCCCGAGGAGCCGACGCTCGGGCCCACGCTCGACTCGCTGGCAACGCCGTATCCCGACCCTGCGCCCGGACGCCCTGCCCCGTACCTCGAGCGGATCGAGATGTGGTTCTACGAGACGGAGGCGGCGCTGGCCGAGGCTCTCCGAACCGGCGAGATCGACGGGGCGGCGGGGCTTGCGCCGGCCGTGGCCGCGGACCTGGCCGCCACCGATGGCATCGATCGACTCCGGTACCCCACGACGACACTGTCGGCCGTCCTGCTCAACCTCCGCCCGTCGCACCCCGAGCTCCGCAGCGCCGCGGTCCGACGCGCGCTCCTGGCGGCGATCGACCGCGACGCGCTCGTGGCGGGTCCGCTGGACGGTGATGCCAGGCGCGCGGACGCGCTCGTGCCGCCGGGGTCCTGGGCCTTCGACGCGACGGCCGCTCCGCCGGTCTCGTACGACGCGAAGGCGGTATCCAAGGCGCTCACCGAGGCCGGCTGGACGAAGACCGGCGGGAAGTGGGTGGCACCCCAGGCCAAGACCGCCTACAAGCTGGAGATCCTCACGGTGCCCGCGACGGCGAACACCCGGCTGGCCGTGGTATCCGGGTTCGTGCGCGACGCCTGGGTCAGGATCGGGTTCGACGCGAGCGTGGTGGAGCTGCCCGCGGCGGACCTGACCGTCCGGCTCCGTGCGGGCGAGTTCGCGGCTGCCGTCGTGGACATCGCCGAAGGCCTGGAACCCGACCTGTTCCCGCTCCTCGCCTCGTCCCAGGTGCGGGCCTCCGGCACGAACCTCAGCGGCTACCAGGACCCGGCCCTGGACAAGCTCCTGGACGCCGCCCGGGCGCCTGGCACGCCGGAGGTCCGGACCGCGGCGTGGAGGGTGCTCCTGACCGCGGTGGGCGAACGCATGCCGATCCTGCCGATCGTCTGGGCAGACGAGGTCTTCCTGGAGCGAGCGCTCGAGGGCCCCTCTCCGCTGCTCATCGCGGGCCCGGGTGACCGGTTTGGCGATGTGCTAGCATGGCGGCTCGCCGCGGACCGGTGAGCCTTCGGGCGCCTCGGCCCACGTGCCGGCTCCTCGCCGAGGTGGCGAAATTGGCAGACGCGCTAGCTTCAGGAGCTAGTGCCCGCAAGGGCGTATGGGTTCAAGTCCCTTCCTCGGTACCACAGGCCACTTCCCGTGAGGATCCCGGCCGCAGCGCAGTGAATCAGGCCCAGGTGGCGGAATTGGTATACGCGTACGTTTGAGGGGCGTATGAGGCAACTCATCCGGGTTCAAGTCCCGGCCTGGGCACCACTCTCCTGACCTTCAAGCGGGCGGCCGGTCGGCCGTCCGCTCGTGTTTCGGGCCCCGACGGGTCCTCGGGCGGTTAGCTCAGTTGGTCAGAGCGCCTCGCTTACACCGAGGATGTCGGGGGTTCGAGCCCCTCACCGCCCACCAACCCGGGGTGCCTCACCGTACCCGCCGCCGTCGCAGAGCCGAGGTCGCCGGCGCCAAGCCATCTGACCGGCGCACTGGGCCGCTCGGAGGCCGGCCGACCCGCGACGGCACGTTGCGACGGCGCTCGGGCAACGCAACCCCATGGCCAGTTGCGACCCGCCAGAGCCGGCGCGCGCTATGCTGGACGGCAGGGGCGTTCGTGCACCCAGCTTCGAGGAGGCCCAATGGAACTGCTCGTGATCATCGCGATCGTCGTCGTCGTCGCCCTGGTGGTCGTCGGCATCTACAACGGTCTGGTCACGCGCCGGAACCGGATCGACGAGGCGTACGCCCAGATCGAGGTCCAGCTCAAGCGCCGCCACGACCTGATCCCGAACCTGGTGCAGGCCGTGAAGGGTTACATGGACTTCGAGCAGGACGTCCTGACGAGGGTCACCGAGGCCCGCGCCAGCGCGGTCGCCGCCGGCGCCCAGGGCCCGGCGCAGCAGGCCCAGGCGGAGAACATGCTCACCGGCGCCCTCCGGTCGCTGTTCGCCGTCGTCGAGAACTACCCGGACCTCAAGGCGAGCGCGAACGTGATGCAGCTCCAGGAGGAGCTCACCACCACCGAGAACCAGATCAGCTTCTCGCGCCAGCACTACAACGCCACCGTGCTGGACTACAACAACGCGATCCAGACGATCCCGGCCGTCCTCATCGCCGGCCCATTGGGCTTCCTGAAGCGCGAGTTCTTCGACGCCGGACCGGAGGTCCAGGCGGTCCCCGCGGTCGACCTGAGCCTTCGCTGACGCCGCGAGCCGAGGCGCGCCGTCCCACGGCCGCGCTCTGTGTTCCCGGGCACGCCTGAGGTCCTCCCATGGCGACCTTCCACGACCAGATCGGTGCGAACCGCCGGAACTCGGTGCTGCTGGCGCTCGCCGTCATCCTGATCCTGGGCCTGCTGGGCACCGCGGTCGGGATCGCCGTCACGGGCGTGGTGGAGGCCGGGTTGCTGTCGGCCGGCATCGCCGTCGGCGTCGGCCTGCTGGCGTCGCTGGTCTCGTTCTACGCGGGCGACTCGCTGGTCCTCGCCGTCTCGGGGGCCAAGGAGGTCACCGCGCAAGACCAGCCGCAGCTGCTCAACGTGGTCCGCGAGATGGCCACGGCAGCCAGCGTCCCGATGCCGCGGGTCTACCTGATCAACGACACCGCCCCAAATGCGTTTGCGACCGGTCGCGATCCGAAGCACGCGTCGGTGGCGATCACAACCGGGCTGCTCCAGAAGCTCGACCGCGAGGAACTGCAGGGCGTCATGGCCCACGAGCTCAGCCACGTCCGCAACTACGACATCAGGTTCTCGCTGATGGTCGGGGTGCTGGTCGGCTCGATCGCCCTGCTGGCCGACTTCTTCCTGCGCTTCACGTTCTGGGGTGGGGGACGGCGGAGCTCCAACCGGGACTCCGGCGGCGGCGGGCTCCAGATCGTCCTCTTCGTGGTCGCGATCGTGCTCGCCATCCTGGCCCCGATCGTCGCCCGGCTGGTGCAGATGGCGGTCAGCCGCCAGCGTGAGTACCTCGCGGACGCCTCCGGTGTGGAGCTCACCCGGAACCCGTACGGTCTCGCCCGGGCCCTGGCGAAGATCTCGCTGGACACCGAGCCGCTGGAGGTCGCCAACCGGGCCACCCAGCACCTCTACTTCGAGAACCCGGTCAAGGCGGCGAGCGGCAAGTCCCGGTCCCTGTTCTCCACGCATCCGGCGGCCCTGGACCGGATCAACCGACTCCGGGAGCTGTCCGGCCTGCCCCCGACGACCAGCGTGGACGCGATCTTGGGGGGTTCGCCGCGGGCCGGCGGACCCCGCCCGTCGTGAGTGGACGGACCCCGGGAAGCGGTTGCCGCCTCTTTGGACCCCGTGGTATTCTGCGGCGCGCCGACGGGCCCCGATGGGGACCCGGGACCAGGCCGAGATAGCTCAGTTGGTAGAGCACGCGACTGAAAATCGCGGTGTCGCCAGTTCGAATCTGGCTCTCGGCACCAACTCTCTTGTCGGTCATCGAGCGGAAGTGGCTCAGTTGGTAGAGCATCACCTTGCCAAGGTGAGGGTCGCGGGTTCGAGTCCCGTCTTCCGCTCCATTCCTCCCCGTATCGAGTTCGACACCTGGCCCCGCTGCCCCTTCGTCTAGTGGTAGGACAGCGGACTTTGGATCCGTTAGCCGAGGTTCGAATCCTCGAGGGGCAGCCAACCTGACAACCGGCACCTGGGGTGTCGCGCTCACCTGGCGACGTGGCGAAGTGGCCTAACGCGGGGGTCTGCAAAACCCTTATTCATCGGTTCGAATCCGATCGTCGCCTCCACTCCAAGGCTGACATGCCCTGGTTCGTAGTCCGGGGCGCAACAGGTCATCGCCCGGGCAGCCCGGCTGGAGCGCGACGGCACGGCTGCGCGCTGCCCGGCACGGGTACGATGCGGGGGTCCGGCCACGGACGACGCCGAGGTGGCGGAACCGGCAGACGCGGCGGTCCTAAACACCGCTGGGAGCGATCCCGTGCGAGTTCGAACCTCGCCCTCGGCACCAGCAGCGTCGCCGGTTCCGCGCAGGTTCAGCGGCGTCGGCCGAAGAGGCCGCGCTTCTCCGTGGGAGCGGCGGCTCCACTGCCCGCGCCTGTGGTCCCGTCCTGGCCGAACACGAGGTCCGCGAGAACGCGCAGGCTCGCCGCCGGCAGGGACTTCGGGGCGCCGCGGACCACCGGGTTCCCCTCGTTGGCGGCCTTGAGATAGACCAATGGGTCGTAGGGGAGCTCCGCCGCGATCTTCGCCCCCAAAGCGCCCTCCACGTCCGAGCGCTTCAGCAGCTCGCGGGCGAAGGCGTTGTTGAGGACGAACAGCGTGCTCCCGCCGACGGCCCCGGTCTCGGTGAGCTGCTCGAGAAGCAGGTGGACGGCGTTGAGGGCGGGGATCTCGGGCACCACCGGCACGATCACGGTGTCCGATCGGCTGAAGATCGCCAGCATCCGGTCGTCAAGCGCGGCGCCGGCGTCCACCACCACCACGTCATACGCTTCGAGGGCCCTGGTGAGCACCAGCTCCACATGCTCGCCAGTGATCAGCGACGCAAACCCGGGCGTGGGCGGCGCAGCGAGCACGTGCACACCGCTCGGGTGATGGACCGCATACGTCCGGAACAGATCGGGCTCCTGGAGCGCGGCGTCGTCGCGGACCAGTTCCAGCAGCGACTGCCTGGGCTGCAGGTTGAGGTGCGACGCCACCTGCCCGAACGAGAGGTCGAGATCGATGATCAGGGTCTTGCCCGGGTGCCGTTCCGCCGCGATCAACGCGAGGTTGGTCGCGATCGTCGTGGTGCCGACGCCGCCCTTCGGGCTGAACACGGCAATGACGCGGCGGCTGCCAGGCCCCCCGATGGAGGGTCCACCCGACCGACGGTCGCTGGTCCGCTGGAAGTGCAGCGCGAGTGCCTCAACACGGCTGGTCAGCTCGGCGTTGTCGAACGGCCTGGTGATGACGTCGTCGGCGTTCGCCTCGATCAGGGCGATCCGGTCCTCGATGTCGTCCGACTGCGCAACGGCGAGCACAGGCACACCCGCGGATGCCGGATCCGCGCGCAGCGCGGCGACGACGGCCGCGACGCTCGAGTCCGCCGGGACCTGGTCGACGACGATCAGGCTGTAGCGATGGGCGGCTGCAAGGATCTCCTCGGGCCGCGACACGATGGTGACGCCGTGGCCGGGCGTGGCGAGGGCGCCTGCCAGCGCGTCGGCCGCAAGGCGGTCGGTCGCGAGGACAAGGATCGAGAGCTGCACGGGTCCCCCGAGCTTGAGTCTTGCCGTCGGCGCAGAGCTTGAGTCCTGCCGTCGGCCCAGAGAATACACGGACGATACGGGATCCTCCGACACGGGTGCTCCGGGGCTCGGGCCCCGGGACTCGGGACTCGGGACTCGGGACTCGGGACTCGGGACTCGGGACTCGTGCTATCCTGCGGCGGTCCTTTCGGCTCCGCATCGGCATGCCGTCAGCGGGGCAGATCCCATTGGAAGGAGTAGAGCAGGCCGTGCGCCGCTATGAACTCATGCTCGTCCTCCGGCCGGATGCGCCGGATGAGCGGGCCGCCGCGGTGATCGATCGCGCCACCCGCCACGTCGTCGCCTCGGGCGGGCAGATCGTCAAGGTCGCGCCCTGGGGACGCCGCCGACTCGCGTATCCCATCGACCGCTACCGGGACGGCTCGTATCACATCGTGGTGTTCGAGGCCCCGGCGGAGGCGATCGCGGAGCTGGAGCGCAGCCTCCAGATCACGGAGGATGTGCTCCGCTCGCTCGTCACCCGGGCGATCAAGCCCGTGAAGGCGCGCCGCGACGCCGCGGCCGCCGGCGACGCCGAGGATGCCGACGCGGAGATCCCGGCCATCCCGACCGATGAGGACGAGGATGACGACATCGTCGGCGAGCGCATCGACGAGTCCGAGAGCGAAGCCGCTCCCGCGGCCATCGACTGACGAGAGGAGCCGGAGATGGCGTTCTCGAAGGCCATGATCATCGGCAACCTCGGGCGTGATCCCGAGATGCGGTACACGCCCAGTGGGCGCCCCGTGACCGAGTTCAGTGTCGCCGTCAGCCACCGAAGCCGTGACGCGCAGAGTGGCGCGTGGGCCGACGACGGGACCGACTGGTATCGCGTCACCGTCTGGGGCGAGCGCGCCGAGCGAACCGCCGAGCAGTTCCGCAAGGGCAACAAGGTCTTCGTGGAAGGCCGGTTCCGGACCCGCGAATACGAGGCCCGCGACGGCCAGAAGCGCATTTCCCTGGAGATCACGGCGGACAACGTCATCAGCCTCGACGCCCGCGTCCGTGATGAGGAGGGCGGCGGGTCGTTCGCCGCTCCATCCGGCGGCGTTGCCAGCGGTCCCGGCGGTTCCGGCGGGCCCGGAGGAGGTGGCGGGGCCGTGCGGCCCACGCGTCCATCCGCCCCAGGCGACGACGACCTCGACGACCTCCCGTTCTGAGACCTTCCCGCGGCCATGCGCCGCTCCGGCGGGCTCGCCCCGCCATCATCCAGGAGACCTGAGCCATGCCCCCCAGGACCAAGAAGCGCGACGACTTCTACCGCGATCGGCGACGCCGGAAGGTCTGCTCCTTCTGTGCCGACAAGACGGTCGTCATCGACTACAAGGAGGTAAACCGCCTCCGCCGGTACTTGTCCGAGCGTGCCAAGATCGAGCCGCGCCGGAAGACCGGGACCTGCGCCGCGCACCAGCGCGAGCTGTCGGTCGCGCTCAAGCGCGCCCGACACGTGGCGCTGCTCCCGTACGCCCCGCAGCACCTCCGCCCCTGACGCGATGAAACGCCGCCTCGCCGGCGACCGGCGGGCAACTGTGCGGCCCGCGCGGTTCCGGTGATCGCCGGCCTCGTCCTGCTCGTGGGCGGCGCCGCGGCGGGCCTGTTCGGATCGCTCCTCGGGCTCGGCGGCGGCGTGCTCATCGTGCCGCTGCTGACCCTTGGGTTCGGGCGGCCGTTGCGCGAGGCAGTGGCCGTCTCGCTGGTCTCGGTGATCGTTACCTCGAGCGCGTCTGCAGGCGTATATCTGCAGCGGCACATTGCCAACCTGCGCCTGGGCATGGTGCTCGAGCTGTTCACCGCCGCCGGTGCGCTCGTCGGCGGCCTCGTGGCCTTCCTCCTGGCCGAGCGCGTGCTCGCCGGCCTGTTCGCTGTGCTGCTCACCTGGGTGGCCGTCTCGATGACCCGCCAGAAGGACCCCTCGCGGGCCGCCAAGCCGGAGCCCGGCGCTCCGGCAGTGCCCACGGATCCGCGCGAGGTCGCCCAGGCGTCGGCCGCGGGGGACCGTGACGAGACGGCGGCTCCGGCGGCCGAGGCTGCCGCGCGGCCGGGGACCTTCGCGGCGTCCCTGTCCGGTCCTGGTTACCAGGTCGACCGCCTCCCGCTCGGCATGGTTGGGTCCGTGTTGGCGGGGCTCATCTCGGCGCTGCTGGGCGTCGGCGGCGGCATCGTCAAGGTGCCAGTCATGAACCTGCTCATGAGCGTGCCGCTCAGGGTGGCGACCGCCACCAGCAACATGATGATCGGGATCACGGCCACGTCGTCCGCGGTGATCTACCTGTTGCGCGGGGAGATCGACCCGTACGTCGCGGGGCCGACCGCGCTCGGCGTGTTCCTCGGAGCCTCCGCCGGGTCCCGCATCGCACATCGCGTGGACGTGCGGCTCCTCCGCCGGCTGTTCGTCGCGGTGCTCGTCTATACGGCCTTCCAGATGGCCCGCAAGGCGCTGGCGCTGTGAGCGACACCATGGACCGACGGCCGGACGTGGATCGACGGCCAGGCGCGGGCGCGGCCCCCGGCCTCGAGATCATCATCGCCCGGCTCATGACCGTGGGGACCTACGTCGCGATCGGGTTCGTGCTGCTCGGTGTGGCAGGGATGCTGCTCACGGCCGTCGACCCCCTCGATCACGGCACGCCCCCGGCCTTCGACCTCGGCCGCATCCCCGGGGATCTGCTCGCGCTCCGCCCGGAGGGGTTCCTCTGGGCGGGCCTGGTGGTGGTCATGGGGATCCCGATCGGTCGCGTGATCGTCGCCGGCGTCGGGTTCCTGCGGGTTGGGGAGCGGCGTCTGGCGGCCATCTCGCTCGCCGTGCTGCTCGTGGTCCTCGCCGCGATCCTCGCCGCCCAGGGTCTGGAAGGCTGAGCGCCGGCAGGCCCGTGCCAGCCCTCTTCGCGAGGCCTTCGGCCGGCGAGGTCGGCGTGGCTGCGTGCTAGACTCGGGCCCCAAACCGAGGCACCCCGGCGGCATTCCCGCCGCACTCGAGCAGGAGCCGACCCGATGCTGACGCCGCCGCCGTCCGCCTCCAAGGCGCCCGAGACGGCGCCCGCCCAGCCCCGGGCGATCGAGGACCTGATCGCCTACTTCGAGGGCAACTACGTCCCGCTCCGGGACGCGAAGGTCAGCATCATGACCCACGCGTTCATGTACGGGACGGCGACCTTCGAGGGCATCCGTGGCTACTGGAACGCGGAGCGGGGGACGCTGTACGCCCTCTTCGTCCGCGAGCACGCCGAGCGCATCCGCGACAGCGCGAAGATGCTGCTGATGGAGAACCTGCCGTCCACGGACGAGCTGGTGGGGATCATCCTGGAGACGGTCCGGCGCAACGGCTTCCGGGAGGACGTCTACGTCCGCCCGTCGTTCTACAAGAGCACCAGGGCGATCGGCGTCCGGCTGCATCATCTCGAGCACGAGCTGTACGTGATCACGACGCCGTTCGGGAACTACATCGACATCGAGAAGGGCGTCCGGCTCATGACCTCGACCTGGCGCCGGAACGCGGACGAGGCGCTGCCCGCCCGCGGCAAGATCGTCGGCGGGTACGTGAACATGGCGTTCCAGAAGTCCGAGGCGGAGCTCAACGGCTTCGACGAGGCGCTGGTGCTGACGCCGTCCGGTCACGCGTCCGAGGCGTCGGCAGCCAACCTGTTCATGGTCCGTGACGGGGTGTTGATCACCCCGCCGGTGTCCGACGACATCCTGGAGGGCGTGACGCGCCGCGCGATCATCACGCTCGCCCGAGACATGGGGATCCCGGTCGAGGTCCGCTCCGTGGACCGCTCCGAGCTCTACATCTGCGACGAGGTCTTCCTGTGCGGGACCGGCGTCCAGGTGAGCCCGGTCATCGAGGTGGACCACCGGGCAGTCGGGACCGGCGCCGTCGGCACCGTGTCGCGCGCGATCAGCGAGCGTTACTTCGCCGCCGTGCGCGGAAACCTGGCCGAATACGGGGATTGGCTGACACCCGTCGAGGGCTAGCGGGTCCGGACGGCGGCGGCACGCGAGCGCGCCGCCGCGCTCAGCCGACGACCGGCGCCTCGAGTGTCGGCGCGTTCCTGCCGAGGATCACGATGACGTCGACCGTGATCCTCGGGTCCGTCGCCGTCGTCACCTTGACCCCCAGGACGTCCTCGAGGTAGGCGATCGTCTCCGGCATCGATGTCTCGGCGCCGTTGTAGACGACGACCGACGTCTTCGCGATGACGTCCGCGCGCTGGTTCGGCGCCGACGCCTCGACCCCGCTGTGGGCGAAGTAGTCGGCGGCCGCGGCGGCGAGCCCGTTGCGGCCAGAGCCGTTGAGGACCCAGACGCGCGCCTCCTCCGTGCCGAGACGCTCACGCAGGGCGAGGACCTCGGGGGTGACCTGAAAGGCTTCCTTGACCGCCTTGCGGATGCGGGCCACGTTGGGCGTGATGATGTAGCCGCGTGGCGAGGACAGGTATTCAGTGGCGTAGAAGTTCGGCGCGAACACGTACGAGCGGATGTTCTTCGTGTCCACGCCATCGGCGAGCGCGAGCAGCTTGGACAGGTCCCTGGTCTTGACGTCGGTGGACACCGAGCCCTTGAGGGCGTCGACGAGGCCCGGCAGGTTGGCGATGATCGCCTGGGCGCTCATCTGGTCCCGCAGCGAGACGAGCACGCGCTGCTGCCGCCGGCCACGGTCGAAGTCCGTGGCGCGGTGGCGCGAGCGGGCGTAGATCAGCGCCTGCGCTCCGGTCATGTGCTGGGGACCTGCGGGGATGTAGATCCGCCCGACGTACCCCGAGCCGAGGGGGTAGGTGCTCTCCGCCACCGGGATCTGCACGTTGACCTGGACCCCGCCGAGGGTGTCGACGACCTTGACGAAGCCGTCGAAGTTGACCATCACGTAGTAGCGGATGTCGAGCCCGTACAGTTCGCCGAGGATCGCCTTGAGGGACGCGAACCCGCGGGCCTGGGCGGTCTTGCCCGGCCACAGATCGGTGCGGTTCCGGTTCTGGGTGAACCAGGTGTTGATCTTGCCGCGGTAGACGCTGCCCCACACGCTGCGGGCGTTTGCCGGCACGGGAACGTCGACCATGTCGCGCGGCACCTGGAACATGGCGACCTCGCGGGACGCGGGGTCGACCGAGACCACGATCATCGTGTCGGTGTTGAAGCTGGACTCACCCTTGCGCTGGTCGCTGCCCACCAGCAGGACGTTCAGCCGCACCTTCCCGTCCCAGGGCGGCAGCGTGGGCGCGGGGGCTGCGGCGGTCGCCGAGCCCTCCGGTGTCGGGTCCGGCAGCACGCTGCCGGAGCCAGCGGGCTGTTCGGAATCCCGCGGGTCGAGGGATTGCCGGGGGTCCTGCGACGCCTCCGGCGGCTCGCAGTTGGGGTTGTCGCCTTCGGAGAAGAGGCAGTCCACGAGGTTGAGCGCGAGGACGTTGTAGCGCGCGACCGCGAAGTGGCCGCCGGACATCACGAGGATGACGGCCAGAAGGCCGGCGACGGAGAGCGGGCTGAGCGGGAGCCGCACCCGACCCAGGCGGCCGCCCCCGGACGCATCGCCGGAGTTGAGGAAGCGGGCGACCTGCCACGCGTCGACCGCCGCGACGATCCGGTAGAGCAGCGCGATCACGTTGAACACGAACAGCCCGATCAGGAACGGCTGGCCGATGACGAAGGCGAGCAGGTCCGCCCTCTCGGCGCGCAGCACGATTCCCGCCAGCAGCGCCAGGGTGAGGACCGGCAATGCCGCGAAGGCCAGGGCGCGCGACCAGGCACCGGCGTAGGCGTGTCCGAGGCCCGGGAAGACCAGGGACAGGAACGCGGCCGCGAACGCGGAACGCGCGCGCGGGGCCTGCTGGGGTGTCGACATCGGGCGGAATGATACGCCGAGGCGCGATCTGCGGTCCTCGGCCGTCCCTCCACCCGACCCCTCCTGGACTCCCGGGCGCGCGACTGCCCGTCGTTCCGTAGACTGGTGCCCCGCCGCGTCCGGCTCTGCCCTCGCGTCCGGCGATCCACCGAGGCCCGATGTTCCAACCCGTCTCCGCCCGACCCGACTTCGTCGCCCAGGAGCACGCCCTGCTTCGCGACTGGGCCGAGCGCCGGACGTTCGCACGTCTCCGGGCCCAGAACGCCGCCGGTCCGCGCTGGAGCTTCCTCGACGGTCCGATCACCGCGAACAACCCGATGGGCGTCCACCACGCTTGGGGCCGCACGTACAAGGATCTCTTCCAGCGGTTCCACGCGATGCTCGGCGAGGACCAGCGCTACCAGAACGGTTTCGACTGCCAGGGTCTGTGGGTCGAGGTCAACGTGGAGAAGGACCTGGGCTTCACGTCGAAGCGCGACATCGAGGCCTTCGGGATCGGGGAGTTCGTCGCACTGTGCAAGCAGCGCGTGCTGACGTTCGCCGCCCGCCAGACGGAGCAGAGCATCCGCCTTGGCTACTGGATGGACTGGAACGACCCGCAGGAACTGCGGCGCCTGCGGGATCTGCTGAAGGCGGACCCGACCCAGGTGATCACCCTGGACGGTCCGGACGGCCCGGTGACCGACACGGTCGAGATGATCGTCGGGCGGCTCGGGATGCCGGAGCTCGGGGGCAGCTACTTCACGTTCAGCAACGAGAACAACGACCTGATCTGGGGCTTCCTCGCGGAGTGCCACCGGCGAGGCTGGGTCTATCGCGGCCACGACACGATGCCGTGGTGCCCGCGCTGTGGCACGGGCCTGTCCCAGATGGAGATGAACGAGGGCTACCAGGACCGCGAGGATCCCGGGCTGACCATCCGGCTCCCGCTGGTCGACCGGCCGGGCGAATCGCTCCTGGTCTGGACGACGACGCCCTGGACGCTGGCGGCCAACGTCGCCGCAGCGGTGGGGCCCGACCTGCGCTATGTCAGGGTGCGCCAGGGTGCCGACCACTTCTGGGTTGGCAAGGGCGCGCTCCAGCAGGCGCTGCGGGGCCCGTTCCAGGTGGTGGAGGAGCGGGCCGGGTCGGAACTGGCGGGATGGCGGTACACCGGGCCGTTCGACGAGCTGCCCGTCGTCCGTGACGCCTTCGCCGAGGCGGGCTACGAGCACCGCGTGGTGACGTGGGCCGAAGTCGGCGAGGAGGAGGGGACCGGCATCGTCCATATCGCACCTGGCTGCGGCTCGGAGGACTTCGAGCTGGGCGCGGCGATCGGGCTGCCGGTCATCGGTCCCATCGACGAGGGAGGCCGGTACTACCCGACGTTTGGCTGGCTCGCCGGCCGGGAGGCCCCGGCGGTCACCGAGGCGATCATCGACGACCTCGAGCAGCGGCACTTCTTCTACCACCTGGAGCCGTACAGCCACCGCTACCCGCATTGCTGGCGGTGCAGCACGCCGCTGCTGTTCCGGCTCGTGGACGAGTGGTACATCAGCATGGGCAAGGTCTACGACCGGCCGCGGGCCCTGCTGACGAGGGACGAGATCGACGCGAGCCTCCGGTACCAGATCATGGAGGTCGTGGACCGGATCCGGTGGATCCCGGCCTTCGGGTACGAGCGAGAGCTGGACTGGCTCCTCAACATGCGCGACTGGATGATCTCCAAGAAGCGCTACTACGGCCTGGCACTGCCGATCTACGACTGCGGCGCCTGCGGGGCGTTCGACGTCATCGGCGGTCGCACGGAGCTGCAGGAGCGCGCGATCGAGGGCTGGGACGCGTTCGAGGGTCACACGCCGCACCGGCCATACGTGGACGCGGTGAAGATCGCCTGCCCGTCCTGCGGGGAACCCGTTGCCCGGATCGCGGACGTCGGCAACCCGTGGCTCGACGCCGGCATCGTGCCGTACTCGACGCTCCACTTCCGCGAGGATCCGGAGTACTGGGCGAAGTGGTTCCCGGCCGACTTCATCACCGAGAGCTTCCCCGGCCAGTTCCGGAACTGGTTCTACGCGATGCTCGCGATGAGCACGGTGCTGCGCCGCGAGGAGCCGTTCCGGACGATCTTCGGCTACGCGACGCTGTTCGGCGAGGACGGCCGTCCCATGCACAAGAGCTGGGGCAACGCCATCGAGTTCGACGAGGCGGCCGAGCGCATGGGCGTGGACGTCATGCGCTGGATGTACGCGTCGGCCCGGCCCGATGACAACATCCTGTTCGGCTGGCACGCCGCGGACGAGGCGCGGCGCGGGTTGCTGGTGCTGTGGAACGTGTACCGGTTCTTCGTGACGAACGCGAACCTGGCCGGCTGGACGACGGCGGCGGGAGGCCCGCCGGTCTCCGAACGCCCGCCGCTCGATCGCTGGATCCTGTCACGGGGCGCCGGGGTCTCCGCGGCGGTCGAGGACCACCTGCGTAACTTCGACGCCGAGGCCGCGACACGAGTGCTGGGCACGTACATCGACGACCTCTCCACCTGGTACCTGCGCCTGTCGCGCCGCCGCATGTCGCGTGGCACGGGCGCGGACCGGGACGCGGCCTTCGCCACGCTCCACGAGGCGCTCGTCGCCCTGGCCCGGGCGGTTGCACCGATCCTGCCGTTCCTGTCTGACTCGATCTACCGCAACCTCGTGGCGGATCTCGATTTGGAGGCGCCGGACAGCGTGCACCTGACGCCCTGGCCCGCACCCGCGCTCGCGCCGCTGCGGGACGAGGCGCTCGAGGAGGCCATGGCGGTTGCCCGGCGGGCCGTGGACCTGTCGCGGACACTCCGTGGAGGGGCGGGTCTCAAGGTCCGCCAGCCGCTCGCACGCCTGTGGCTGGCCCTTCCGGGCCGGCGCCGCGGAGAGATGGACGCGCTGCTTGATCTGGTCCGCGTCGAGGCCAACGTCAAGGTCGTGGAGCTCATCGGCGACGAATCGGAGCTCGTGGACCGACGTGTCAAGGTGCTGCTGCCGCGCGTCGGGAGGCGGCTGGGTGCCCGGATCCCGGAGGTGATCGCCGCCGCCCGCGAGGGCCGGTTCGAGTTGCACGAGGATGGATCCGTCACGCTCGCCGGGGAGACGCTCGCTCCCGACGAGGTCGAGATCCAGGCCATCCCGCGGCCCGGCACCGCCGTCGCCCACGATGACGGCCTGGTGGCCGTCATCGACACGACGATCACGCCGGAGCTCCGTGCCGAGGGGGACGCCCGCGAGCTGCAGCGAGCGGTGCAGGACCTGCGCAAGGAGGCGGAGCTGGACCTCGACGACCGGATCGTCCTGTGGATCGATGGTCTGGCCGCGGAGGTGGAGGTCCATCTCGGCGCCTTGGCCGCCGACACGCTGGCAGACGAGATCCGTCGCGACGCGCCCCCGGAGGACGGAATGGTGGCGGTCGTGAAGCTCGAGGCCGGCGAGGCGCGGATCGCGCTCCGCCGTGCCGGCGACGCGGTCGCTACCCGATGACGACCCCTGCCCGGAGCCTGCGCGACGACGAGTTCGACGACGAGATCGACGACGAGATCGACGATGGCGCAACCTCCGGCCCCGAGACCGGCCGCCACCGGCCATCCGCGCGGCGCTGGGTCCTTTTCGGCGGGCTCGCGATCGGTGTGCTCGTCGTCGACCAGCTGACCAAGGCCTGGGTCACCGGCAACCTGGACATCGGCGAAGCCTTCGAGGTGCTGGGGACCTGGCTCCGGATCGTCCACTGGCGCAACTCCGGGATCCTGTTCGGCATGCTGCCGCAGTCGGCACCCGCGTTCGCGGTGGTGTCGATGGTGGTGATCGTCCTGATCGTCCTCTATCACGCGAAGGCACGCCGCGGCCTCGTCATCACGGTCGCCCTCGGGTTGCTCCTGGGCGGCGCCATCGGCAACCTGGTGGATCGCCTCCGCTACGGGGCGGTGGTGGACTTCGTGGACATGGGCATCGGCGAGTGGCGGTTCTACACCTACAACGTCGCCGATGCGAGCATCTCGACCGCGATCGTCCTGCTCCTGCTGCTGGCGGTGTTCCCGCGGTTCGCCGACTGGGCCGCCGAGTGACGGACGACGAGGAGCTCGTTGCCCTGGACCCCGGGATCGAGGACGGGGAGCTCGACGCCGATGACGACTTCGACGGGTTGCCTCCCCCGGTGACGCCCGCCCCATCCGTCACGCCCGGCCCGCGTCGCCTGCTGGTGCCGGAGGGCGAGGTCATCCGCCGCGTGGACCGGTTCGTCGCGGACCGGACCGGGCTCTCGCGCTCCTATGTCCAGAAGCTCATCTCGGACGGGCGCCTGGTGGACGACGCCGGCCGCCGTCTGCGTGCCAACTCCGAGGTTCGCGGCGGCGGGGTGACGCTCGATGTACCGCCCCCGGAGATCCCGCACCACCTGGAGCCCGACCCGACGATCGAGGTCCACGTCGTCTACGAGGACGACGACCTGCTGATCGTCGACAAGCCGTCGGGCCTCGTCGTTCACCCGGCGCCCGGGCACTGGCGCGGGACGCTCGTGAATGGGCTCCTGGCCCGCGGGGACCACTACGGCGGGATCGCCGGGGTCGCGCGTCCGGGCATCGTCCACCGCCTGGACCGGGACACGTCCGGGCTCCTGATCGTCGCCCGCAACGATGCCGCCCAGGCGGGGGTCATGGCCCAGCTCAAGGCGCGCCGCGTCCGCAAGACCTACCTCGCGCTGGTACAGGGCTCCGTGTCTGCCGCCGTCGGGCGGATCGAGGCCAGCATCGGCCGCGATCCCAAGGACCGGAAGCGCATGGCCGTGGTGCAGGACGGGCGCCCCTCCATCACTGGCTACCGCGTCAGGGAACGGTTCGCCGCCTGGACGCTCCTGGAGCTGGACCTCGTGACCGGTCGCACGCACCAGATCCGCGTCCACCTGGCGGCGCTCGGGCACTCCGTTGCCGGCGATGCCGTGTACGGTACGGGGACGGCGCGCAAGGGCCCGGACGGACTTGACCGGCTGTTCCTGCATGCGTGGCGCCTTGAGCTGGTGTCGCCCTCGTCGGCCAGGCTGGTACGGGTGGAGGCGCCGCTGCCACCATCGCTCGAAGCGGTGCTCGAGGGGCTGCGAGCGGGCGAGGCCTCGGCCGGGCGGCGCCCCGCAGGAGGGAGATCGTGACGGAGTCGGAGGTGCTGCAGGGCGCACCCGGGGCGCTCCTGGTGATCATCAGCGGGCCGTCCGGGGTCGGGAAGGACACGATCATCGAAGCGCTGGCGGCACGGCCGCGCGAGCCCGACTACCACTACGTCGTGACCTGCACCACGCGCGGGCCGAGGCCGGGCGAGGTCCCGGGTCGCTCTTACCGGTTCCTCGCGCCTGAAGCCTTCCACGCCCTCCGCGTGACGGGGGAGCTCCTGGAGGCCAGCGAGGTTCACGGCAACTGGTACGGGACGCCCCGGCGCGAGGTCGCGGAGGCGCTGGCGGAGGGCCACGACGTGATCCTCAAGATCGACGTCCAAGGCGCCAGCGTCGTCAAGCAGCGCGTGCCGGAGGCCCTGCTCGTGTTCATCGTCCCACCGTCGCTCGAGGCGCTCTTCCAGCGCCTCCGCTCCCGGGCCACCGAGACGGCCGACGAACTGGAGATCCGTCAGCGCAACGCGGCGATCGAGCTGGCACGCCAGGGCGACTACGACCGGGTCGTCGTCAACGAGACGGGTGAGATCCCGCGCACCGCGGCGGAGATCGAGGCGATCATCGAGCAGGAGAAGCGGCGCCACGGCGACCGCAGGATCCGCATCTCCTGACGCCGTGCCGCCCCTGCGCGATCTCGACCCGGGGACGCCGTCGAACGAACGGGTGCTGGTCGAGGTGGCGGTGGACGCGCCCGCCGGCCCGGGGCTCCGCACGTACACCTATGTCGTGCCGGAGGAGCTCGCGCCACTGGAGCCCGGCGAGGCTGTCCTCGTCCCGTTCGGCCGTGGCGAGCGTGGCGCCCGTCAGGCGCTGGGGATCATCCTGGGTCCCGGGACGGCTCCGGAACGCGGCGAGATCCGGCCCGTGGCCGCCCGGATCCGCAGCGACGGGCCCCTGCTGCCGCCGCTGTCGCTGAGGCTGGCCGCGCGGATCGCGGAGCACTACCTCGCGCCGCTGGCGTTGGTCATCCGGGCGATGCTGCCGCCCGGCCTCCTGGAGCGGCTGGAGCTCGTCGCCGAGGTTGCCCCGGAGGGGGAGGCACGCCTCGGCCTGGTGGAGTCCGGGCTGCCGCCGGTGGAGCTGGATCTCCTCGACCAGCTAGCGGGGCGCCCTCGGCTGGTGCGGGACCTGGGGGCGCCCGAGGGCCGGGCAGGCCTGCTGCGCCGCCTCCGGGCGCTCGAGGTTGAGGGGCTGGTGGAGCTCACGTGGACGCTCCTCGGCGCCGCGGTCGGACCACGCTACGAGCGGCGGCTATGGCTGACGGAGACTGGTTCGGCGGTGACGGCGATACTGGCCGCGGGAGAGCGGCCCGTCGGCCGGCCGCTGGGGCCACGACAGCGGGCAGCGCTGGCCGAGCTGGCCGAACTGGCTGCGGACACGGCCGCAACCACGGACGCGACGGCGCCCGAGGGAATCGCGGCCGCCGCTCTCGCCGAGCACCATGGCGCGGCGGCGATCGCCGGCCTGGTGCGCCGTGGCCTGGTCCGGACCGAAGTCCACGAGCGGCCCCGCCGGCCCCTCGCCGGCCGGCCCGTCGGACCCCGCGGCGCCCGGCCGGCCGGTTCAACGCTGACCGGAGAGCAGGAGGAAGCGCTCCGGCTGGTGCGGCACGCGGTCGAGGTCCGGGACGCCACGCCCATCCTCCTCGACGGCGTCACGGGCGGCGGCAAGACCGCCATCTACGTGGAGGCGATCACGGCGTCGCTCGCCACCGGCCGGCCGGCGCTCCTGCTCGTCCCGGAGATCGCCCTCGCCACGCCCATCGTGGACCGGCTGCGGTCCGAGCTAGCCGTCCGGATCGCGATCATGCACTCGGGCCTCGGGGAAGGGGAGCGAGCCGACGAGTGGCGGCGGATCCGGGCCGGTGACGTGGACCTCGTCGTGGGGACGCGGACGGCGCTGCTCTCGCCCCTGGCCGATGTCGGCCTGGTGGTCGTGGACGAGGAGCACGACGCGGCGTACAAGAGCGACCGGACGCCCCGGTTCCAGGCTCGCGACGTGGCGCTCGTGCTCGGCGCGCTGGCCGGGGCGGCGGTCGTGCTCGGGAGCGCCACGCCGTCGGTGGAGACGGTGGGTCACGCCCGCGCCGGCAGGTACCGGCGCGCGGTGCTGCCCGTGCGTCCGTCGGGGACGGAGCCCCGGGTGACGGCCGTGGACCTGCGGGCGGAGCTGGCGGCGGGGAACCGCGGACTGCTGTCGGACGCGCTCGCGGGCGCCATCGGAGAGCTCGACGTGGCGGCCGGCGACCGGGCGATCCTTGTCATCAACCGGCGCGGGACGGCGTCGGTCGTCGTGTGCCGCGACTGCGGCCACGTCCAGGCCTGCCCGGACTGCGACCGGCCGCTCGTCTACCACCAGGCCGGCGCCACGCTGCGCTGCCACCACTGCGGCCGCGCCTGGCCGCTGGCGTCGCGGTGTCCAGCGTGTGCATCGCCCCGGATCCGCTACCTGGGCGGCGGGACCGAGCGCGTGGAGCGGGAGCTCCGTGGCCGCTTCCCGCGCCTGCGCATCGCTCGCCTGGACCGGGACGTGGTCGAACGCAAGGGGGCCGCGGATCGCGTCCTGGACGACTTCACTTCCGGGCGCCTGGACGTGCTGGTGGGGACGAGCCTCGTTGCCAAGGGCCTCGACATCCCGGAGGTGACGCTGGTCGGTGTCGTCTCGGCGGACATCGCGCTGAACCTCCCCGACGAGCGTGCCTCCGAGCGGACATACCAACTGCTGGCGCAGGCCGTGGGGCGAGCGGGGCGCGGGGATCGCCCCGGCATCGCCTTCGTCCAGACGTACCGGCCGGAGCACCGGGCGATCCGGGCGGTGGTGGAGGGCGATGCAGCGGCGTTCTACGACGAGGAGCTCGCCCTGCGCGAACGCTTCGGCTCGCCGCCCTTCGGCCGACTGGTCAAGCTCACCGTAGGCCTTGAGGACCGCGCGGCTGCCGAGCGGGAGGCGGTGGCGATGGCCGGCCGGCTCCGCGCCCGCGCCGCCGAGCTGGCGCTGCCGGTCGTGGTGGCAGGTCCGGCTCCGGCGTACGTTGCCCGCCGGGCTGAACGCTGGCGGTACCACGTGCTCCTGCGCGGACCCGATCCCGTTCGCCTCCTGGACCCGGCCCCGGGGTCGCCGTGGAGCGTGGACGTGGACCCCGAAAGCCTGCTGTAGGAATGTAGCCCCAGGACGGGACCCACGGCAGGTGCGCGAATCAGGGCGATCGGCACAATAGGTGGGACACGTGAACCGTCGAACGAACGGAGGCAGACGATGACCGAGCAGCCGCAGGACACCACCCCGCCCGCCGCTGAGCCGATGGCGGACGAACCGATCCCGGACGCCCCGCCCGAGGGTGCCGAGCACAACGCGGGCACCAGGGCGCGCGAATGGCTCGCCCAGCTCGAGGCCATGATCCAGGACATCGCGACGCAGGCTGCGCCGGTTGCCCGTCAGGTGGGCGCCAAGGCCGCGGAGCTCGCCGCCGCCGCCGCCGTCAAGGCCGGGCCGATCGCGCACAAGGCCGCCGAGGTCACCACGGACGTCGGCCAGCGGTTCGCGGAACGTGCCCAGTCGGTGGCGGCCGAGCTGCGGGCCCAGGACCGCCCGGCGACAGCCGAGGCGCCGGCCGCGGACGACGACACGATCTCCGAGCCCGCGCTCGGCGAGGAACCTGCCGAAGGTTCCCGCAGCTGACCCGTCGGTGGTCCTTGCGGACAACCGCCCGCCCCGCCGGGGATCGGGCGGTTGTTTCGTATACTCCGCCCATGACCGTTCGACCCATCGTCATGCTCGGCGACCCGCGGCTGCGCCTGAAGGGCGAGACCGTGGACAGCTTCGGCAAGTCCCTCCACGAACTCCTCGACGACCTGACCGCCACGATGCGCGCGGCGCCCGGCGTCGGTCTTGCCGCCCCGCAGCTGGGCGAGGCGAAGCGCGCCTGCGTCATCGAGGTGGAGGCCAGGCTCTACGAGCTGGTCAACCCGAAGATCGTCCGGGCCGACGGAGAGGACCGCGACCTCGAGGGTTGCCTGTCGATCCCTGGCTACGTGGCCTACGTCACGCGCAGGGAGAAGGTCTGGGTCGTCGCCCAGAGCCGGGTCGGCAAGAAGTTCAAGATCGCAGGATCAGGGCTCCTCGGCCGAGCGCTCCAGCACGAGCTGGACCACCTCGACGGCAAGCTGTACATCGACTACCTGGACACGATGGAGGAGCTGATCCCCGTCAGCCAGGGTGGCGATGATGACGAGGACGACGACGCCGGGGTCCGCGGGGCGCAGCGGGCGCTCGCGTGAGCGCCGGACCGGCGGACGGCGGACGGGTCCGGACGGTCTTCCTCGGCAGCGGCTCCTTCGGCGCTCCATCGCTGCGCCGGCTCGCCGGCCACCCGTCGATCGGCCTCGTGGGCGTCGTCACCGCGCCGGAACGGCCAGTCGGCCGTCGCCAGGTGCTCACGCCCACGCCCATCGCCGATCTGGCGCGGGAACTCGGCCTCGCCCCGGTCCTGACGCCCGAACGCCTGCGAGACCCCGAGGCGATCGCGGCCGTCCTTGCGCTTCGCCCGGGTCTCGCGGTGCTCGCGGACTACGGGCAGATCGTCCCGCCCGGGCTCCTCGAACTGCCACACGGAGCCCTCAACCTCCACCCCTCGGCCCTGCCGCGCTGGCGCGGGGCTTCGCCGATCCCCGCCACGATCCTGGCCGGGGACGCCGTCACCGCCGTGACCCTGATGCGCATGGACGCCGGACTGGACACGGGACCGATCGTGGCCCAGCAGGCCGTGGCGCTCGCCGGCCACGAGACGGCACCCGATCTGGAGGCTCGCCTGGCCACGCTCGCCGCGGACCTGCTGGAGCGATCGCTGGACGCGTGGCTTGCCGGGACGCTCGAGGCGAGGCCGCAACCGAACGACGGCGTGACGCTCACCCGGTCGCTCCGCCGTGAGGACGGGCGCCTGGATCCGTCGCTGCCGTCCGCCGCACTGGAGCGACGGGTCCGCGCCTGCCTGCCGTGGCCCGGAACGTTCCTGGACGTGGACGGTGAGCGGCTCGTGGTCACCGCCGCGTCGATCGCCCCGGGGGAGGCCGGCGACGTGCCCGGGCGTCTCGTCCGCGCCGGAGACCGCCCGGCCCTGGCCACGGTTGACGGACGCCTGGTCCTCGTGTCGCTCACGCCTGCCGGCAGGCGCCCGATGTCCGGCGCGGACTACCTCCGTGGGCGGCACGGGCCGGCCTGAGCACCGGTCGTGGCATCATCGGCGGTGATGACCGAACCCCGCCCCACCGGCCTCGCCGGCTACGGCCTGCGCCCCGCACCGTCCGCCACGCGTCTCCGGGACGAGCGCCCGGGTGTGACCGGCCTGCTTCCGGAGGAGCTCGCGGCCTGGTTCACCGCGCACGGCCAGCCCTCGTATCGAGCCCGGCAGGTCCAGGACGCCGCGTGGCGCGGCCGCCAGACGACCTTCGATGAGATCCTGACCCTCCCGACGGCCCTCCGTCCGGACCTCGACGCCGCCTTCCGCTTCGACACCATGACCGGGACCGAAGTCCGCGTCACGGACCGAGGCCTGACAGAGAAGGCCCTCCACCGCCTCTCCGACGGGCTTCTCGTCGAATCGGTGCTCATGCACTACCCGGCCCGAGAGCGAAGCCGCGAGCGGCACACGCTGTGCATCTCGTCACAGGCGGGGTGTGCGGTGGGCTGCCCGTTCTGCGCCACCGGCGAGTTGGGCATGGAGCGGGACCTCGAGACGGCGGAGATCGTGGATCAGGTCCGTCACGCCGCCCGACGCCTCGCCGCGGACGGCAGGCACCTGACCAACGTCGTGTACATGGGCATGGGCGAGCCGCTGCTCAACCTGGACCGCGTGCTCGAGTCGATCGCCGCGCTGAACGATCCCAGGCGCTTCGGGCTCGGCGCGCGCCACATCACGGTCTCCACGTCCGGCGTGGTGCCGGGGATCCGGCGCCTGACCGCGCTCGGGCCACAGTTCACGCTCGCCGTGAGCCTCCACGCCGCCCGCAACGCCCTGCGCGACGTCTTGGTGCCACTCAACCGGCGCTGGCCGGTGGAGGAGGTGGTGGCGGCCGCCCGGGAGCACGCGACGACCACCGGCCGTCGGGTGACGTACGAGATCGTGATGATCGACGGCATCAACGACACCGATGTCGATGCCGATGCCCTCGCGGCGCTCCTCCACGACGAGCACGCGCATGTCAACCTGATCCCCATGAACCAGGTCGCCCACACGCCGTGGACCGGTACGCCACTGCCGGAGGTCGAGCGCTTCGCCTCGCGCCTGGCTGCGGCCGGCATCGCCACCACCATCCGGTTCAACCGCGGCATGGAGATCGGGGCGGCGTGCGGCCAGCTCGCGGCCGAGCACGCTGGGCAGACGGCGCCGATCGTCGTGCAGCGCCGCCGTGAGCGCCTCGTGTCCGAGAGCGCGGCCGCCCTCCGGGGCGAGCGGAGCCACGAGCCGGCGCCGGCCGGGGTGGGGGAGGGGTGACGCCCATGACCAGCCGCCGACCCTCCGGCGTGCTCGTGGCCGCCAGCGTCCTGGACGCCGACCTCGGCGCCCTGGCTGACGAGATCCGTCGCGCGGAGGCCGCCGGCGCGGACCGGATCCACCTGGACGTCATGGACGGCCACTTCGTGCCCAACATCACGTTCGGCTGGAAGACGATCGAGGCGCTCCGGCGGGTGACCTCGCTGCCGTTCGACGCCCACCTGATGATCTCGGAGCCGGGCCGCTGGACTGAACAGTTCCTGGACGCCGGCTGCGACTCCATCACGTTCCACGTGGAGGTGGCGCCGCCGCAGGTCTACCCGGCGCTGGCCCGGATCCGGGAGGCGGGCCGGTCCGCGGGGCTGTCGGTCAAGCCGGGCACGCCGCTGGTCGCACTCGACGGCTACCGCGACCTGCTGGACATCATCCTGGTGATGACCGTGGAGCCCGGGCTGGGAGGGCAGCCGTTCATGCATGACGTCGCGGCTGCGAAGCTCGCGGCGGCGCGGGCCTGGCTGGACCCGTCGGGCGCATCCGAGGTCCAGGTCGACGGCGGCGGGCGCCCGGAGTCGGCCGAGGCGATCGGGCGTGGAGGGACGGACGTGATCGTCGCCGGGTCGGCGCTCTACCGGGCCGCGGACATGGCGGCGGAGGTCGAGCGGATCAGGACGATCGCCGGGGCCGCGCGCGCCGCGACGGCCGGGGCCTGAAGGACCGTCGCGTGCGGGCGTTGCTGCAGCGGGTCAGCCGCGCCGAGGTCCGGGTGGACGGTGCGGTCGCGGGCTCGATCGGGACCGGTCTGCTGGTCCTCCTGGGCGTGGGTCACGACGACGACGAGGCGACGGCCGATGCCCTTGCGCGGCGGATCTGCGAGCTGCGCATCTTCCGGGACGAGGAGGGGCGCACGAACCGATCGCTGCTCGACACCGGAGGCGAGGCGCTGGTCGTGAGCCAGTTCACGCTCTACGCGGACACGCGCCGGGGCCGGCGGCCCGGGTTCACGGAGGCGGCCGCGCCGGACCTCGCAGAGGCCCTGTGGCGGCGCGTGGCGGCCGGGATCGAGGCGCAGGGCGTGAGCGTGGCCCTCGGCGAGTTCGGGGCCGAGATGGCGGTAGGGCTCGTCAACGACGGGCCGTTCACGATCTGGCTGGACACTGCGGTCCGGTAGGGCCGTCGCGAACGGAGCCCCATCGGGCCCCGGACACGAAGAACCGGCCGCAGCAGGTGCGACCGGCTTCGGCTGCGATCCCGGGGCTGGTGCTAGCGGGCGCTCTGGTGCTAGCGGGCGCTCTTGGTCATCGTGCGTCGGCAGCGAGTGCAGGCGAGCACCTTCTCGGTGCCGCCGTTCTTCGCCGGGAGCGTCGTGACCTGGAGGTTCGGCTGGTAGCGGCGATGGGCACGGACGCGGTTCATGCCCGATGACTGCGGGTTGAAGCCGCCCATCGATGCCTTTCCGCAGATGACGCAAACGCGAGCCATGATCTGGTTCGATCCTCGGAATATGCAGGACACGAGCACACGTCGGAAGCGTCCGACGCGAACGGGATGGTATCGTAGCACACGCTTCCAGCCCACCCCGGGAGCCAACATCGCGGCCCACGCAGAGCGGATGCCGCACCCGCGAGGAGGACGTCGCCCGCGTGTCAGCCGATCCGATGCCCGGCCGCTCGCTCGTCACGAAGCGAGCCAGCAGAGAGCTGGTGCGCACGGCCGTGCTCTCCGTCTACGGCGTGTCCGGCTTCGCCGGCGGCGGGCCTGTCGGGCGGCTGCTGGAGCGGCTGGGGCTTGCCCAGCCCGGCCTCCACCTCGAGGTCGAGCCCGCGCTCACGGTTCACCTGCATCTCGCCGTCGCGTACGGCCTGCCGATTGCGGAGGTCGCGCGCCAGGTGGAGGCCTCGGTTCGCTACTCCCTGCGCCATGCGCTGGGCCGGGAGCCGGAACGCGTCACGATCCGCATCGGGAAGCTCCGCCACGAACACGGGATCGCGCCCGCCCAGGCGCCCGCGCATCCAGGTGAACCCCGTCCGGGCGACCTGGCCGACAGCGGTACGGACGTCGCCTGATCATCCCATGAGCTCCTTGTCAAGCTCCAACTGGTTCACGCTCACCATCGGACGGTGTCCCGTCACCCTCCCGGCTCCACATAGCCAGGTCGCGGGTTCTGCCCTCCAGCCCACCTTCGACCTCTCGGGGAGGGGCGGGACGCCCCAGGATCAGTCGCGGGTTGTGCCCCATGGCCATCGGGGTCGTCCCGTCCCGGGTGAGTCGCATTCAGGCCGCCCGCGGCATCGCCCGCTGGTAGGGCTGGCCGCTGACGGCCGGTGCCCAGAGCGTGCGCAGCAGCTTGTCGGCGACCGCGAGATAGGCCTGCTTCTTGTGGAGCGGCCGGTGCGGGCGGGTGGTCAGCTCGAGAAACCGCGCCTCGAAGTCGGTCGGGTTGCTGCCCGCGAGCTTGACCATGCACCGGGCGTCGTCGAGCCGGCGGGGGTCACCGGTGAGCGCGAGCAGGTTGTGGAGCTGGCTGTCGCCGAGGCCCCGGATCTGGCCCCGCAGCCAGGCGAGCCCGGTCGCCTCGAAGGCCGCCGCGAGCTCGGCGTCGAGCCTCGCGACGGCGATGGCGCCGGCGCGGTTGCGCTGGCCAGCGAGCTGCAGCCGCAGGGTCGCCGAGGGAGCCTGGTCCTCGGACACGGCACACCGCGCGGCGGCCCACAGGCGTCCGGCCATCCAGGGCAGCAGGCTGCCCACGTGCTCCCGGCGCAGCCGCGCCGTGAAGCGCGCCCGGGACAGGCCCGCGATCTCGACCGGGGAGAGCCCCAGGCGCAGCATCGCCTGCAGGTGCGAGCCGTCGAGGTCGGGTGCCTGTGCCAGGAGGTCGGGTCAGGTCAGCGCGAGCCGGGCGCGCTGCTCCTGGAGCGCCGCCCGCGCATCGACCCGGTAGCGGTCCCGGGCGTTCGCGAGCGAGCGCAGCTCGGCCCAGGCTCCCGTCTCGAGCTGGACCTCGTTGAAGCGCAGCTCGACCGCGAGGTCGGCGATCAGGCCGGCGTCGCGCTGGTCGGTCTTGTCGCGGGTGAGGTCGTCGAGCTCCCGGGCCCGGGCGACCACGAACGACTGGACCGTCACGTAGGGCAGCCCGGCCCGCTCCGCCGTCCGGGCCAGGATCTTCCAGAAGTGGCCGGTCGTCTCCATGTCCAGCACCAGGTGCTCAGCCCCATGCTGCTCGGCGAGCTGGCGGCTTCGGCCCGCGATCGCCAGCACGCCCGCGGCCGTGGTCGGCACCCGCAGCCTTCCGACCCGGGTCCTGTCGGCCGCCCGCACGAACACGACGACGCATTCCTTCTTGGCGATGTCGATCCCGGCCACCAGCGTCCCACCGGTCACGATCTCCGAGCGGCGCGCCATCTTCGCGCTCCTTCGCCGCATGCCACGTGCAATCTTCACCGCGAGTCCCTGCTCAGCCGGGTTGGTCAAGCTCCCCGGATTGTCGAGGGACTCCGTGGTGTCAGGAGTTAGGGCGATGGTCCGGCGATCCTGCGACGGCGCCGGCTTCCTCGCCGCCTTCCGGAGCGCCGTCGCGGCGCTTGAGGCGAACATCGAGGAGATCAACGCGATGAACGTCTTCCCGGTTCCCGACGGGGACACCGGGTCGAACATGTTCGCGACCGTCCGGGCCGCCCTGGACGAGGCCGACAAGGCCGGCACCGGCGCCGATGCGGAGCGCGTTTCCCAGGCCGCGGGCTTCGGCGCCTTGATGGGCGCGCGCGGCAACTCGGGCGTCATCACCAGCCAGATCCTGCAGGGCATGGCGCACGGCCTGGCGGGCAAGCGCCGGTTCAACGGCCTGGACCTCGCCCACGCGCTGGATGCGGGCACGAAGCAGGCGTACAAGGCGGTCGCAAAGCCGGTCGAGGGGACGATCCTCACGGTCATCCGGGAGGCCAGCGCGGCAGCGATCGCGGCCGCGGAGCGCGACAACAACGTCGAGAGCGTCCTCGCGGCGACGGTTGAAGCCGCCGAGCGGTCGGTGGCAAGGACCCCGTCCCTGCTGCCGATCCTGCGCGAGGCCCATGTCGTGGACGCGGGCGGGCAGGGCCTGTTCCGGCTGTTCCAGGGCGCACTGGAGGCGGCGCGCGGCCGGCCGTTGGCCGAGGGCGCGGAGCTCCCCGGCAGGCCTGCGCACGTGCGGTCGGACCACGTCGGCGTCGCCGTGGTGGATGAGACGGCGTTCGGTTACGAGACGGTCTACCTCATGCGCGCGCGACCCGGCCAGTCGCTGGACGTCCCGGCGATCCAGGCGGAGCTCGAGGCGATCGGGGAGTCCGTCCTGGTTGCCGGGGACGCACACCTGGTCAAGGTCCACGTCCACAACGATCGACCCGACGCGGTGATCACGTACGGGCTCGGTGTCGGCCTGCTGTCGCGGATCACGATCGAGAACCTCGACGGCCAGGCACACGACGTGCGGGAGGCTAGGGCCGCTGCGTTCATCGGCACCCAGGACGGATCGCCCGCAGCCGGGACCGCTCCGTCCGCCGCGGCGCTCGCGGGCCCGGGGGGAGGGACCGGCTCCGAGCCACCGGCACCCGTGGCGTGGCGCCCGCTGGGCATCGTCGCCGTGGCGCCTTCTGACGGTCTCGCTGCGGTCCTCGCGGACACCGCAGCGCCGTTCCGCGAATACGGCGCGTTCCGCGTGGTGAGGGGCGGGCAAGGCGCCAACCCGTCGACCGGGGAGCTCCTCGAGGCCGTGCAGGCCACCCAGGCCGATGCGCTCCTGATCCTGCCCAACAACCCCAACGTCGTGCTCGCGGCTCGTCAGGTCGCCGGCATGACGGACCGCCCGGTCCACGTCGTGCCGACGCGCAATTGCGCCGAGGGCGTCGCCGCGCTGTTCGAGCTGGACCCGGCGCAGGATGCCGCCACGAATGCCGCGGCCATGACCAGCGCGGGCCGGGCGATCCAGACCCTGCAGGTGACCGAGGCGGTCCGGGATGCCACCGTGTCCGGCCGCAAGGTCAAGCATGGCCAGACGATCGTCCTGGACCCGGACGACGGCCTTCTCGCCGTCGACAGCGATACGAAGCGGGCCGTGCTCACCGGAATCGGCCGGCTTGAGCCCGGGTATGGCCTCGTGACCATCTACTACGGCGAGGATGCGACGCTCGACGACGCGGAGACCCTCGCGCTCAGGATCCGCGAGGGGGCTCCCGGGGTGGACGTCGAGGTGGTCCGCGGCGGTCAGCCGCACTACCGGTACCTGATCTCCGCGGAGTGAGCGAGCGCAGGCGGTCAGCACCCGCGCGGGGCAGCCGCTCGCTCCGTCCGAAGCCTGCGATTCCGGCAGCCGACGATCCCGTCGCCAGACTCTCGCTCGGTTTGGGACAGTCGGGGCTTGCGTCCGCGGCGGTGCTGCGCCGCACGGGCCGGCACCTGGGCGTGGAGACGGTCCGCGACCTGCTGTTCCATCTGCCGCGCCGCTACGACGACCTCCGCGAGCTGCGGACGCTCGGGGACCTGTACGGTGTGGCCGACGGTACGGTGGTCTCGGCGCGTGCCCGAGTTGCCGCCATCCACGTCGAGAAGACGTGGCGCCGCAAGGTGCAGATCACCACGGCCCAACTGGCGGACGATACCGGCACGGCGGAGGCGACCTGGTTCGGGCGGCGGTACATCGAGCGCCGTGTCCGACCCGGCGACGAGATCCTGCTCTCGGGGAAGGTCCGCCACAAGGGCTTCGGGCTGGTGTTCGAGGGTCCTGAGTTCCAGCGCACGGACGCCGTGTCGCTGCTCCACGCCGGCCGGATCGTCCCCGTCTACCGGTTGACCCGCGGCCTGACCGCAACGAGACTGCGCCTGGCGATGCGAGAGGCGCTCGACCGGGCCGGCCACGCCTACCCGGAGTACCTGCCCGACACCATCCGGGCGGCCGAAGCCCTGCCGGGGATCGCCGAGGCCCTGGAGGCAGCCCACTATCCGACCGACTTCGACGTCCGGGACCGGGCCCTGCGCCGGCTCGCCTTCGACGAGCTGCTTGCGCTCCAGTTGGGCATGGTTGCCCGCCGCCGTGCCCGCGGCCGGGCCAGGACGGTGCCGATTCCCGTGGAGTCCGGGTCGGACAGTCGGATTCGCGGCGCCCTCTCCGCGTCGCTCTCGCGCAAGCTCGGGCGCACCGTCACCCTGACCGCGGACCAGGACGCCACCCTGGACGAGATTCGCGCGGACCTCGCCCGTCCCGTCCCGATGCTGCGCTTGGTCCAGGGCGACGTCGGGTCCGGCAAGACCGCGCTGGCGGCCTGGGCACTGGCAGCCGCTGCCCTCGCCGGCCGCCAGGCGGCGCTCCTCGCGCCCACCGACCTCCTCGCACGCCAGCACGCCGCCACGCTCGCCGACCTCCTCGATGACCTGGCGATTCCGGTTACGCTGCTCACCGGGTCGCTCAGCGGGCAAGGCCGGAGGAACGCGGTGCAGGCGATCGCCTCCGGACAGGCGCCGATCGTGGTCGGCACGCACGCGTTGCTCCAGGACGCCGTCAACTTTGCGGACCTCGCGCTGGCGGTGGTGGACGAACAGCACCGGTTCGGGGTGGAGCAGCGAGGGGCACTCGAGGTCAAGGCCGTCCGTGGGGCGCCCCACGTGCTCCTGATGACCGCCACGCCGATCCCTCGCACGCTGGGACAGGTGGTCTATGCAGACCTCGACGTGTCCACGCTGCGAACGACCCCTGAAGGCCGGATCGCGATCGGGACAGGGATTCGCCGGCCGGACAACCTCGAACGGACGTGGAGCCTCGCCCGGAGCGAGGCGGCGTCCGGTCACCGCACCTTCGTGGTCGTGCCCCGCATCGGCACAGCGGCCAAGCCGGGCTCCGAGACCGGGGAGGAAGGTGGGTTCGAAGGTGACGACGACCTGCCGGACGAAGACGTGGAGACGGTCTGGGCCGCGGCCGCCGAGGCCGAGTTCGAGCGGCTGAAGGGGCTCCTGGTGCCGCTCCGGGTGGGCCTGGTCCACGGCCGCCTCAAGCCCGCCGACCGGGACGCGGAGATGGCCCGTTTCCGGGACGGCGATCTGGAGGTGCTGGTCGGGACGACCGTCATCGAGGTCGGCGTGGACGTTCCGGAAGCGACGCTCATGGTCATCGAGGGGGCGGAGCGCTTCGGGCTCGCGCAGCTCCACCAGCTCCGCGGCCGGGTGGGCCGGGGGACCGCGGCGTCCTGGTGCGTGCTGGTCAGCGAGGCGGCCGAGGGCACCACCGAGCACGAGCGGCTCAAGGCCGTCGCGGCCACGACGGACGGCTTCGCCCTGGCCGAGCGCGACTTCGAGCTGCGACGGGAGGGCGACGTCCTGGGTTTGGCCCAGAGCGGCCTGCCTCGTCTCCGGGTGGCGACCCTGGCCAACCCGGACCACCGGGACCTTGCCGCCAGGACGCGTGCCTACGCGGAGGTGCTCGTGGGCGAGGATGGCGAGGTGCCAACCGACCCGCCGGAGCTGCGCGCGGAGCTGGAACAGGGCTGGCTGCGGCGCGTCCATACCGGCGACCCGGCGAGCGCCGCCTGACGATGGCGGATGCGGGACGCGTCATCGCGGGCAGCGCGCGAGGGGTGCGCCTGGCCGCGCCGGGACCGGGGACGCGCCCCCTCGCCGACCGCGTCAAACAGGCCCTGTTCGCCGTCCTGGAGCCCGGCCTGGAGGGTTCCGTGGTGCTCGACCTGTTCGCAGGCAGCGGCGCGGGCGGTATCGAGGCGCTCTCACGGGGCGCCGCCCGGGCGACCTTCGTGGACATGGACGGTGGCGCTGTCCGCGTCCTGGTCGAGAACCTCCGGCGGACCCGCCTGGAGAACGCAGGGCGGGTGGTCCGCCGCGACGCGATCACGTGGCTCGCAGACCCGGCCGGTGCCGCCGCAGAAGGCCCGTTCGACCTCGTCCTCGTGGACCCGCCGTACGCGGACACGGCATCGCTCGTCCGGTCCGTGGAGCTGGTCGGGCCGCACCTGGCGCCCGGCGGGGTCGTGGTGGCCAAGCACTTCTGGCGCGACCGGCCGCCTGCCGAGGTCGGGCTGCTAGCATCCGATCGGCAGCGGCGGTTCGGCGAGACCGCGCTCACGTTCTACCGGCGGCGGTTGCCGGGCGATCCGGGCCCAGGGCCCGGTGAGGAGGAGGCGAGCAAGGCGTGAAGGTGGCGGTCTACCCGGGCTCCTTCGACCCGATCACCAACGGCCATGTCGACGTCATCCGTCGCGCCGCGCGCGTGTTCGACCGGGTCGTCGTGGCCGTCCTCGCCAATCCGCGTAAGACCCCCCTGCTCGACGCCGCCACCAGGGTGGACGTCATCGGCCGGGCGATCGAGGCGGACCCGTCGCTGGCCGGCCGTGTCGAGGTCCGCACCTTCGACGGGCTCACCGTGGAGTTCTGCCGGACGGTCGGCGCCGGGTTCCTGGTCCGTGGTCTGCGCGCCATCGCCGATTTCGAAACCGAGCTCCAGCTCGCTCACAACAACCACCAGCTGGCACCGGACGTGGACACCGTGTTCTTCATGACCTCGCTCGAGCACTCGTACGTCAGCTCCAGCCTCGTGAAGGAGATCGCCCTGTTCGGCGGCGACGTGGCCCGGATGGTTCCGCCCGAGGCGGCCGTCGCACTGCGCGAGGCGTTGCCGGAGCGCTAGGGCGCGACCCCCGCCGCGTGCCATAATCGGCAGCGGCGCCCCGCCGGGGCTGCGAGCGCACGGGAGGCCGTCCGCTGGACATCATCTTTCTCGTCGAGCGCCTCGAGTCGCTGATCGCGAACGGCAGGCCGCTGCCCCTGACGCGGAACGCCATCGTGGACCGGGACGCCGCCCTCAACCTGATCGACGAATTGCGGGTCGCGGTGCCCGAGGAGGTTCGGGCCGCCAAGCGGATCAACTCCGAGGGCGAGCGGATCATCGAGAAGGCGCAGGAAGAGGCGGAGCGCATCGTCGCTCGCGCCCAGGAACAGGCCGCGTTCCTCATCGGGGAGCGCGGACTCACCGACGCTGCCCGGGACGAGAGCGATCGGCTCATCGCACGGGCCGAAGAGGAGGCGGACCTGGTTCGCCAGGGCGCGGACGAATACGCCGCCGGCGTCATGGCGGCTCTCGAGTCCGAGGTCACGCGGACCCTGCGCGGGATCGAGCGCGGCATCGCCATGCTTGACGAGCGCCGGGTCTCGTATGCGATCCCGGCCGTGGATGAGGCGGGCGCCTACGACGCGGATGCCCAGGACGAGATCGAGGACGAGGAGCAGGGAGCCTCGCCGGCCGGACGGCGATGACCGTCCGGGACTCGCGGGGCACCCACCCCGTCGACCCGCATGGCGATCCACTGGTGTTCGCGGTCGCCGGCCTCCTTGCTGAGCTTCCGGGCACGGTGCGCGAGTACGAACTGGACGCCGTGGAGGTGGACCCCGGCGATGGCCTGAAGACCGCGGAGCCCGTGAGTGGAACCATCCGGCTCTCGCACACCAACCGTGGCCTCATCGTCGACGCGAAGCTGCGGACCGCGCTGGCCGGGGAGTGCGCCCGTTGCCTCCGGCCGCTGGTGACGCCCATCAGGCTCAGGATCGACGAGGAGGTCCTGCCGACGATCGACCTTGCCAGCGGACTGCCCGTCGAGCTGGAGGAGGGCTCGGATACGGAGATGCCGCGCCTCACGGACCATCACGAGCTTGAGCTTCGGCCGCTGGTCCGTGAGGCCATCAGCCTGCAGGAGCCGATCGCGCCGCTGTGCGAACCTGACTGCCCCGGCCTGTGCACGGAGTGTGGCGAACGCCTTGAGCCCGGCCATCCCGGGCATGACGATGTCATCGATCCGCGCCTCGAGGTCCTGCGGGCCTTCCGGGTCGACGCGGACGACGAGACGGGGTAGACTGCCCATCCGGCCCTCGGACCCGTGGTCGCGCGTTTGCGTGCCCGTGTCGACGGGTGCCGGGACGACCACAGAACGCTGCGCGGGGTCCACCCGCGACTTGAACAGCCCCCGAGAGGAGCAGGATACCGACATGGGTGTGCCGAAGCGAAAGGTCGCTCACGCGCGGCAGATGGAGCGCCGGAGCCACCTCGCCCTCACCCTGCCGACGCTCGTCGAGTGCCCGCATTGCCACGAGCCGAAGCTGCAGCACCGGGTATGCCCGGCCTGCGGGTGGTACAAGGGCCGCCAGGCCGTCCAGATGAAGCCGGCCGGCGGGCCTGCGGCGGGCGAGGAGTCCGCATAACCGGGTCGTGAGACCGAGCGAGGATCCCACCACGGTCCCGACCGGTCCCGTCGCATCCGCTGCGGCACCGGGCCGCGGCGTACGCGTTGCCGTGGACGCGATGGGCGGGGATCACGGTCCCGCCGAGGTGGTACCCGGCGCCCTGGCCTACGCCCGCAGCCACCCAGCCGACATGGTCATCCTGGTCGGGGACGAGGCGGTCCTTGCGGGATTCCTCGCGGACCGCCCCGCCAACGTTCGCACCGTCCACGCCTCGCAGGTCGTGGAGATGCACGAGCACCCCGCGCTGGCGCTCCGCGAGAAGAAGGACGCGACGATCCTCGTTGCCACGGACCTGGTCCGCAACGGCGAGGCGGACGCGGTCGTCACCGCGGGCCATACCGGGGCGGGCATGGCCGCCGCGGTCCTGCGCCTGGGTCGCCTGCGTGGCGTCGATCGACCGGCGCTCGCCATCCAGATGGTCGGCACCGAGAACCCGTTCGTGCTGCTCGACATCGGGGCGAACCCGGACTCCACGCCCGAGAACCTCGCGCAGTACGCGCTGATGGGCGCGATCTTCTCGGAACGCGTGCTGGGCGTGGCGCGGCCGCGCGTCGCCCTGCTGTCGATCGGCGAGGAGAAGGGCAAGGGCGACGCCCGCATCGTCCGCGCGACCGAGTTGCTCGACGAGACGGACCTCAACTTCATCGGCAACGTCGAAGGCAAGGACCTGACGCAGTTCTCGGCGGACGTCGTCGTCTGCGACGCAGTTCTCGGCAACGTCGTGATCAAGTTCTTCGAGGGCCTGTCGGGGTACATCTTCGACCTGCTGCGGGCCGAGTTCCGGGGCTCGCTCCGCGGACGCCTGGGATACCTGCTCATGCGGCCGTCGATCCAGCGCATCCGCACGACCTTCGACTACGAGGTCGTCGGTGGTTCGCCGCTCCTGGGCGTGCGCGGGGCGGTCATCATCACGCACGGTCGCGCGAGGCGGCGCATGATCGAGCACGCCGTCCGCGTTGGCGCCACAACCGCCCGCGAGCGCGTCGCGGAGCGGATTGCCGAAGCGCTGGGGGCCGCGGTGCGCCACGATATGGGAGACGCGGCCGCAGGGGCCGCCATCGCGGAGGCAGGCGCCTGATGCCCATCCTATCGGTCGGCCCCGGGGTGATCCGGGACACGGTTCGGCTGGCCGCGCTCGAGGTCCCCGGCGTGGTCCGCGTGGGCCGTGGCGGCCCCCCCTGGCGCAACGTGATCGCCGGCTCGCCGGTGCGCATCCGCGTGCGGGACGGCCGCGTCCACGTGACGGTCTGGCTGGTCGCCCGCCCTCGCCAGCAACTGGTCCCACTCGCCGCTCAGGTTCGGGCCGCCGTCGGCGCCGCGGTCATCCGACTGCTGGGCCTCGAGCTCGGCGGCGTAACCGTCCTGGTGGACGGTGTCGGGGCCTGACGCCCCGCGGCCGCGCCTGGACCGCATCAGCGAGGATCGCGTCCGGGGGCGCCGGGCCGGTCGCCGTCTCGCGCTCGCGGCCGTCTTCGAGGCGGAGTTCGGGCAGCGCACCCCCGATGCGATCGTCGAGCGCCACCTCGCCCTCGAGGAGGACAAGGAGGCTGCCGCGCTGGCTCGCGAGATCGTCGCCAACGTGGTCGCCCACCGCGACACGCTCGACGAGCAGATCAGCGTGGCAGCCCCCCTGTACCCGGTCGTCCAGCTCGCCCGCATGGACCGCGCACTGCTGCGATGCGGCCTGTGCGAAGTGCTACACTCCCCCGCGACGCCGGCCCGGGCGGCAATCGCGGAATGGGTCGAGCTCGCTCGCACCTACTCGGGCGAACCAATGCGACGGCTCATGAACGGCGTTCTCGGGCGGGTTGCCCGCGAACACAACGCATCCCGCTAGGGACACCCCGGCACCAGGAGAGAGTCAGTGGCCAGTACGTACGACCGGCTGAAGAAGATCGTCATCGAGCAGCTGGGGGCGGACGAGGCCGATGTCGTCCCCGAGGCCTCCTTCGTCGACGATCTCAATGCCGACTCCCTTGACCTCGTCGAACTTATCATGAGCCTCGAGGAGGAGTTCGGGACCGAGATCTCGGATGAGGACGCCGAGAAGATCCGGACCGTGCAGGACGCCGCCGACTACATCGACGAGCACTCCTCCTGACCCCGTCGACCGGGGCCCAATGCACCCGGCCGACGCCCTGACGGAACGCCTCGGCCTTCCGATCCGGGATCGCGACCAGTTCGCGCAGGCGCTCGTCCACAGCAGTTGGCTGCACGAACACCCCGATTCCGCGCCGGGTCACAACGAACGGCTTGAGTTCCTCGGGGACGCGGTGGTCAGCCTCGCCGTCTCGGAGGCGCTCTACCGGCGTCACCCCACCGATGACGAGGGCGTGCTGTCGGCGCGTCGCGCCGCCATCGTCAGCACCACCGGTCTCGCCCGACTTGCGGCCCGCCTTGACCTGGGGACCTACCTTCTCCTCGGCGAGGGTGAGGCCCAGCGTGGCGGCCGCGTCCGCCCGTCCCTCCTCGCCTCGGCGTTCGAGGCGCTCGTGGGGGCCATCTGCGTGGACCTTGGCTGGGAGACCGCCCGGGACTGGATCCAGGCGCTCGCGGCCGAGGAGATTGCCGCGGACTCGGCCCTGACGACCCTGAAGTCGCCCAAGAGCCGTCTGCAGGAGCATACCCAGCGCACCACCGGTGAGCGGCCGCTCTACCGGCTGGTCGAAGCCCTGGGCCCCGACCACGAGCGGCAGTTCCGGATCGAGGTGGTCGTGGAGGGCCGCTCGCTGGGCGTCGGCGTCGGACCCTCCCGGCGGATCGCGGAAACGTCCGCTGCAACGGAGGCGCTGGAGGCCATCCGCCGGGAGCGCATGGCCGCGCGGGCTGTCCGCGACTCCGGCGGCGTCGCGCCCCCGGCTGCGGGAGACGCCGCGACTCCGACTCCGGAAGACGCCGCGACCCCAGGCGCGGACCCGTCCGACCCTGAGCCCATGGATCCCGCCGGCCCCGGATCGTGACCGCACCGGCCCGCCTCCTGGGTCTGCGGGTCCAGGGGTTCAAGTCCTTTGCCGAGCGCACCCTCGTCGAGTTCGGCCCGGGGATCAGCGCGATTGTCGGACCTAACGGCTCCGGCAAGTCGAACCTCGCCGACGCGCTGCGCTGGGCCATGGGCGAGCAGGGACGGTCGCTCCGCATCCGGCGCAGCGAGGATGTCATCTGGGCCGGGTCCGAGCGGCGCAGCGCCCAGGGCATGGCCGACGTGACGCTGGTCCTCGACAATGCCGACGGGCTCCTGCCCGTGGACTTCGCCGTCGTCGAGGTGGGCCGGCGTCTCTACCGCTCGGGTGAGAACGACTACCTGCTGAACAGGCAGCGGGTCCGGTTGCGGGATCTCCAGGATCTCCTGGACTCCGCCAGCCTGGCGGAGAACGCCTTCCTGTTCATCGGCCAGGGCATGGTGGAACAGGCGCTGGCGCTCCGTCCCGAGGAACGGAGGCCGCTGTTCGAGGAGGTCGCCGGGGTGCGCCGTCACGAGCGCCGGCGTCGCAAGGCCGAGGAGCAGCTCGCCGAGGCCGAGGGCAACCTCGCCCGTGTGGAGGACATCCTGGCCGAGCTGCGGCCGCAGGCGCGCCGCCTGGGGCAGCTGGCCGAGCAGCAGGCGACCCGCCTCACCGCCGGGGAGGAGCTCGCCGCCGCCCTCATCGCCGCTGCGCACGGGCGCTGGCACGAGGGCGCGGGCCGCGTCGCGCACGCGGCGGCGGAGCGCGATGCGCTGCGGCTCGAGACGGACCGTGCGCTTGAGGCCCTCGAGACGGCGGAGTCGGCCGTCGTCGACATTGCCGCGTCCATGGTGGCCC
Source organism: uncultured Chloroflexota bacterium (assembly GCA_947085195.1). Taxonomy (GTDB): domain Bacteria; phylum Chloroflexota; class Limnocylindria; order Limnocylindrales; family CSP1-4; genus CAIXZV01. The sequence goes on along the minus strand of CAMTVM010000005.1, from coordinate 38,951 downwards.
GGGCCGAGCTGGAGCGCAGTCGCCGGGCGATGCACGAGACCGCTCGCGACGAGGTCACGACGCTGGGCCTCCGCCAGGCTCGCGCCGAGGGCGAGATCGAGGCAGCCATGCGGGACCGCCGCCGGATCTGCGACGAGCGGGCCGCGGCCGAGGCGGACCTGGCCGCCCAGCGGAGGATCCTCGCGGAGGCCGTCCCCGAGCGGGACCTGGAACTAGAGGCCGCACTGGCGGAGGCGGACCGCTCGCTCGCAGATGCCCTGGACGAGCTTGGATCCCTCCGCGCCGCCAGTCGGGTCCGCGGCGACGAGCTGGCGACGCTCCGGCGTGCTGAGGCGGCCCGTGCCGGCGAGGCGGAGACGGCGCGCCGGCGCAGTGCCGAGGCGGTCCGCCGCGTTGCGGAGGCGAGGGCGCTGGCCGCCGACTCCGAGGGTCGACGGGTCCGCCTGGAGGCCGCCCTGACGGAGGCCCGGGCCTTGCTGGCAGCCGCCGCCGACGGGGAGGCAGAGGCCGCCGCCGTCCGCGAGGGCGCCCGCGGACGCATCGATTCCACGGAAGGCACGAGGCGGGCCGTCGAAGAACGGGCCGCCCGTGCCGGGTCGATGCTGTCCGGTGCCCGCGGTCGCCTGGAGCAACTGCAGCGCCAGCTGGACGAGGAAGAGGAGCGCGGGATCGCGCGCGCGGCCCGCAAGGTCGGCGGACAACGCGTCGACGCGGACCTCGGGGTGGACCCTGGGCTCCGGCCCGCAGTCGAGGCGGCGCTGGGCGAGCTCGCGCGGGCGTACGTTGTGGGGCTCGATGGCGCGGCTGCGCTGGGCGGGGAGCGCGGTCACGTCGTGGTGCGCGAACGCCTGGCCGGCGCAGACAGGCACCCGGGCGGTGGAACCCCGGGCGAGCTGCGACGACTCGAGGACGCGCTGTCGGGCGTGGGCGGTGGCCGCTTGGCCGATGCGATCCGCCGGGACCCGAACGGGGCCGTCCGCCCGCTCCTCGCCCGGTCGGTCTGGGCGCCGGACCTTGCCGCGGCGCTGGAGCTGCAGGCGGTCCTCCCGATGGGCTGGCTGGCTGTCGCCAGGGACGGGTCAGCCGTCGTGGACGCGCTCAGCGTGCGGATCGGGCGCGGAGACTCGCCGCTGGAGCGGCGCGCTGAAGTCGACCGGCTCGCGCGGGACACCGTGGCCTTGCAGGCCGAGGCCGACGCGGCGGAGCAGGAGGCAAGGACAGCCACGGCGGCCGCGTCCGAGGCCCGGGCGGCCCTCGAGGCGGCCCGGGCCGCGGAGTCCGCCGCGATCGCCCGGCGGCGGCGCGCCGAGGACGTGGAGCGGGGCGCGGGCCGGGAGCTGGAAGCCGCCGCGCGCGAGGCCGCTTGGCACGCCTCCCAGGTCCAGCGCCTGGCCGGCGAGGCGGAGCGGGCCGCGGCGGCCCTTGAGGTTCTCGAGGCGGGACCGTCGGCGGGCGGAACGGCCGGGCACGCGAACGGGGGCGGTGAAGCGGAGGCGCTTGCTGCCTGGGAGGGCCGTGTCGCGGAGGTGCGCGCACGCCGCGACCGGCTGGCCGGCGACGTCGCGTCGCACGAGCGGACAAGGCGGGATGCCGAGGGGCGGCGAGCCCGCGCGGAGGCCTCGCTGGTGCTCGCGGTGGACCGGATCGCCTCGACCGACCGGGACCTGGCTGCGCTGGCGGCCCGTGAGCGGACGGCGGGCGACGAGCGTGACACCGTGGCCGCGGAGCTGGCCGCCGCCGTGTCGCGGGAGGCGCTGGCTCGGGAGGCACTTGACGTCCTCCTCGCCGACGACCGCGCGGAGCGGGTCCGCCTGGCCGAGGCCGAGCGATCCGCCACAGCGGCCAGGGAGCGGCTCCGGACGGCCGAAGTCCGGGCGCGGACGTCCGACGTTTCGATGCTCGAAGCACGGCTGGGCCTGGATTCGTTGCGCGAGCAGCTGCTCGTGGAGTTGGCGGCGCTGGGTGAGATCGGGCTCCGGCACCTCGCCGATGCCGCCGGCGTGGACCTGGTCGAGTTTGAGCGGGTCGCCGCCCGGGAGGGTGCGGCCGCCGAGGCCGGGGAGGCCGAGGATCGCGGCCGTGGCGGACCCGACCGGGTGGCCGACGCCCCGAGCGCAGAGACCGCGGCGTTCGAGGCCGCCGTGGAGATCCTCGCCCCGCGCTGGGCCGCGGAGGCTTCCGGCGTGGAGTCGCCGTCCCCGGGACGTCTCGCAACGCTGCGCCGGCGCTTCCACGAGCTCGGCGCGGCCAGCCCCTTCGCCGTGGACGAGTTCCGCGCCGTGCGCGATCGGCTCGGGTCCCTCGAAGCCCAGGACCGGGACCTGCGCGATGCCATCGTGAAGATCCGGGCGCTGATCGCGGACCTGGACGTACTCATCGCCACCCAGTTCCGGGCGACCTTCGCGGCCCTCGAGGTGGCCTTCGACCGGCGGTTCCAGCAGCTGTTCGACGGCGGCTTTGCAAAGCTCTCGCTCACCGACCCGTCGGACCTCTCCACGACCGGCATCGAGATCACCGCCCGGCCGCCCGGCAAGAAGGCCCAGTCCCTGTCGATGCTGTCGGGTGGCGAGCGGGCGCTCACCGCGGTGGCGCTGCTGTTCGCCATGCTCGAGGTCCGGCCGGCGCCGTTCTGCGTGCTGGACGAGGTTGACGCCGCGCTGGACGAGGCGAATGTCGGCCGCTTCACCGATGCGCTGCGGGCGCTCACGGAGCGGACCCAGTTCATCGTCATCACCCACAACCGCGGCACGATCGAGGCCGCCGATGCGCTCTACGGCGTCACGGTCGGAGACGACTCGGTCAGCCGGGTCATCAGCCTGCGCCTCGACGAGGCGCGGGCGATCGCCGAGCATCGCCGGACCGAGACCCGTGCCGTCGCCGGCCGCGGCTCGGCCGGCTGACCGGAGGACCCGTGCGCTTCTTCCGCCAAGGCCCGAGTGAGCCGCATCCCGACCCGCAGCCGGCCGTGGAAGCCGACGAGCCGCTCGATCACGAGCCGCCCTCCGCCCCGGAGTCCACCCCGGCGACGCCGTGGGCCTGGGGTGCGGACTGGAGCGCCGAGAAGGCCGATTCCGCCCGTCGCGAACGCGAACGTGAGCAGCTGGAGCAGGGTCTCGAGAAGTCCAGGGTCGGGTTCGGGGTTCGTCTCCGGGGCGCCTTCGGCCTCGGCGGCGGTGCGGACTGGGACGAGATCGAGGAGACGCTCATCACCGGCGACGTCGGTGCCGTGCTCTCGATGGAGGTCGTGGAGCGCGCCCGGAGACGCAGGGACGTCTCGGCGGAGACGGCCGTGCGCGAGGAGCTGGCCAGCCTGCTCGCTCCCAGAGATGCGGACCACCCGGAGCCCGTGCCCGCACTCGCGGGCGCGCCGGCCATCGTGCTCGTCGTCGGCGTCAACGGCACCGGCAAGACCACCACCATCGGCAAGCTCGCGGCCCGCGAGCGCGCCGGTGGCCGCCGTGTCGTGCTGGCCGCCGCGGACACGTTCCGTGCCGCCGCCATCGACCAGCTGCGGATCTGGGCCCAGCGAACCGACTCGGAGATCGTCGCCCACGCTCCCAACGCGGACCCTGCCGCGGTCGTCTTCGACGCCGTCGATGCGGCGGTCGCCAGGCATGCCGACATCGTCATCGCGGACACCGCCGGCCGCCTCCACACGAAGTCCAACCTGATGGAGGAGCTGGCGAAGGTGCGGCGTGTCATCGACAAGCGGCTGCCCGGCGCCCACGTCGAGACCCTCTTCGTCCTCGATGCCACCACCGGCCAGAACGGCCTCGCCCAGGCGAAGGCGTTCCACGAGGCCGTCGGGCTCACCGGCGTCGTCCTCACCAAGCTCGACTCCACCGCCAAGGGCGGCATCGTGTTCGCCATCGGGAAGGAGCTCGGCGTCCCGGTCCGGTACGTCGGGGTGGGGGAGAAGGCAGAAGACCTCCTGCCGTTCGACCCCGAGGCGTTCGTGGCGGCCCTGTTCGACTGACCGTCAGGCGAGATCGGCATCCGGGTCGCAACCGGGGGGTCTGGGGTCACCGCGCGAAGGTGGCCCGGATCCTGGGCCCCGGGGCACGGCGATCGGCCATGTCGTACACTCCCTCCGCCCCGGTGTCGCCAGAACCCGCGCACCATCCGACCGGCGTCCGTCCGTCGGCCTGACCTCAACCATCACCAAGGGTCGCCGCCGCTTCATGTTCGACAGCCTCAGTGATCGCCTCCGCAAGACCCTGTCGGGACTGACCGGGCGCGGCCGCGTCTCCGAGGCGGATGTCGACGCGGCAATGCGCGAGGTCAGGCTCGCCCTCCTTGAGGCGGACGTCAACTTCAGGGTCGTCAAGGACTTCGTGGCCCGCGTGCGCGAGCGCGCGGTTGGTGCGGAGGTCCTTGCGAGCCTGACCGCCGGCCAGCAGGTCGTGAAGATCGTCAACGACGAGCTGACCGGCCTCCTCTCGGCCGGGGATCGCACCTTCAGGCTCGTCGGCAACCCGGCGGTCGTCATGCTCGTCGGCCTCCAGGGGTCGGGCAAGACCACCTCGGCGGCGAAGCTCGCCAGGCACATCGTCAAGCTGGGACGCCAGCCGATCCTCGTGGCCGCGGACCCGTATCGGCCTGCCGCCGCCGACCAACTGGAGACGCTGGGCAGGAGCCTCGGCATCCCCGTCCACCGGGCGGCGTCCGGCACGTCCACCGTGGACGTCGCGCTGGGCGGCATCGAGGCGGCGAAGCGGACCGGCCGGGACGTGGTGATCGTCGACACCGCCGGCCGGCTCACCATCGACGACGCGCTCATGGACGAGATCCGCGCGGTCTCGGTGGCCACCAGGCCGGTGGAGACGCTGCTCGTCGTGGACGCGATGACCGGGCAGGAGGCCGTGACGGTCGCCCAGGGCTTCGCGGCGGCGGTTCCCGTAACCGGGCTGGTGCTCACCAAGATCGACGGCGACGCGCGCGGCGGCGCGGCCCTCTCGATCGGCGCCGTGACCGGGATCCCGGTCAAGTTCCTGGGAACCGGCGAGAAGGCCGACGCGCTCGAGGTGTTCCATCCTGACCGGCTGGCGGGCCGCATCCTGGGTATGGGCGACATCCTCAGCCTGGTCGAGCGGGCCCAGGATGCCTTCGACGAGAAGCAGGCGGCGAAGCTCGAGGAGAAGGTTCGCAAGGCCTCGTTCACGCTCGAGGACATGCTGGATTCCATGCGCCAGATGCAGAAGATGGGCCCGATGGGCCAGATCATGTCGATGATCCCGGGCATGGGCGGCATGGCCAAGGAGGCCCAGGCGGCCGTGGATCGCGGAGACCTCAAGCGCACAGAGGCCATCATCCTCTCGATGACCCCGCGCGAGCGCCGGGAGCCGGGTGTCCTCAACGCGTCGCGCCGCCGCCGCATCGCGAACGGGTCGGGGTCCTCGCTTCCCGAGGTCAATCGGCTCGTTAAGCAGTTCGGCGAGATGCAGAAGCTGATGAAGCAGCTCTCCGGGCCGGCGGGGCGACGGGCCGCGACGGGCATGCTGGGACGCAGTCAGGTGGGAGGACGTCGATGACCGACCAGGATCCGACCCGGGGTTACGAGCCGCCCGCTGCCGCAGAGGCGCCTGCGGCGCCGATTCCCGCCGAGCCTCCGCCCATGCCGGCCTCGGTGGTCGATGCGGCGCCGACGACCCCCGTCGCGACAGCCCCCGCCGTCCGACCCGGCCGCAGCCGCGTGAGGTGGCTCGCCGCGGGGCTCGTATCGCTGCTGGCCGTGGGCGCGGCCGCCGGTGCGACGCTCATGCTCACAGCGGATGCCGGCGATCCGGATGTCCTCGCGTGGACCCCTGCGGACACCGTCCTCTACGCGGAGGCCCGCCTTGACCTCCCCGGCGACCAGCGCGCCGAGCTTGCGAAGGTCATGGCGGCGTTCCCCGGGTTCGACGACCAGGCCGCCTTCCCGGTCAAGCTCAACGAGGCCCTCGACGTGCTCGTCGGCAGGGCCTCCGACGGGAAGATGACCTACCAGCGAGACATCGAACCGTGGTTCGGTGGCCAGGTCGGCGTCAGCGTCGGCCCGATCCCGTCCTCGGGAGAGCCCACCGCGGCCCGGGCGGTCGTGGTGGTGAGCGTCAAGGATGCGGCGAAGGCGGGTGAGTGGGCCGCCACGGTGCTCGCGGAGGCCGACGCCACGATCCGCACGGAGATGTACGGCGGCGTCACGCTCACCACGATCACCCCCCCGTCGGGGAGGGAGATGGCCCCCAAGGAGGCCGCGTGGGCGACGTTCGGGCCGGTGATGGCGTTCGGCGATGTTGCGTCGGTCAAGGCCGCGATCGATACCAGGGGTTCTGCAGGTCTGCCCACCCTCGTCCAGTTCAGGACCGCCGAGGCGGCGCTCGCGGGCGACCGTCTGGGGTTTGTCTACGTGGACTCGGCCGCGATCCTCGAGAGCAGCAAGGCGCTCACCGGTGCGGCAGCCGAGGCCATGCCGAGGCTGCCCGCGTTCATGGACCAGCTCCAGGTTGCGTGGGGCGCCATGACGGTCAGGGCCGATGGCGGCGCGTTCGTCGTTGACACCGCGGCTCCGCACATGACCGCCCTGGGTCCAACCCGGAACGCGGAGTCGAAGCTGCCGGCCCTCCTGCCACCGACCACCGTCGCGCTCGTCGAGGGCCACGATGTCGGTGCGACCCTGCAGAAGGCCAAGGATCTCATCGCCGCTGATCCGTCCCTCGCCGAAGGCGTCAAGCAGGTCGAGGACGCCCTGGCGCTCGTCGGTGGCGCTGACGGGGTCGTGGGCTGGATGGGCGAGGTGGGGGTCGCGATCACCGTCGACGGGGACAAGGTCGGCGGCGGCCTCGTGGTCACGCCCCTCGATGCGGCGTTGCCGCAGCGCCTGTTCACGCAGCTGCGTGGGTTCATCGCGCTCGCCGGCGGTTCCTCGGGCCTCACCGTCACCGAGGAGTCCTACGCCGGAGCCACCATCGTGGTCATCGACCTCGGTGATCTCGGCGACCTGGCCGGAATGGCCACCGGTGGGGCCGTGGAGGCCCCCGATGATCTCAGGATCGCCTATGTGGTGACCGACGAGGTCGTCGTGCTGGGATACGGCACGGACTTCGTCAAGGCCGTGCTTGGCGCCCGCACCGGCGAATCCCTCGCCAGGACCGAGCGGTTCGCCTCGGCCCTCAACCTCGTGGGCAAGGCCCATGCCTCGCTCGTCTGGCTGGACCTCGCCGCCATACGCGGCCTGGTGGAGTCGCAGATCCCCGCCGACGGGAAGGCCACCTATGAGACCGAGGTCAAGCCGTACCTCGACGCCTTCGACAGCATCATCGGCACGACCACCCCCGGCGAGACCCTCGACCGGGCTACCCTCGTCATCCGCGTGCGCGGAGACTGACCCCGTCACCAACCTCGAGCCAGCACCGCCGGCCTCTTGCCCAGGGGACCGGCTCATGGAGGAGCACCGCACCAGATGTCCGTCCGCATCCGCCTGACCCGTGTCGGGGCCACGAAGCAGCCGACGTACCGGCTCGTCGTCGCCGACAGTCGTTCCGCCCGGGACGGCCGCGCCATCGACACGATCGGGCACTACAACCCCCGTACCGACCCGATCGAGCTCCACGTCGACGAGGCGAAGGCCAGGGACTGGCTCGCCAAGGGCGCCCAGCCGTCCGATACCGTCAAGCGGCTGTTCAAGCAGGCCGGCGTGCTGCCGGGCGGCAAGTAGGCCCCGATGGCAGCTGCCGATCTGGTCGCCTACGTCGCCAAGTCCCTCGTGGACGATCCCGATGCCGTCACGGTCGAGGTCGTCAACGGTGAGGACGGCACCATCATCGAGCTGCACGTGGCCGAGTCCGACATGGGCAAGGTCATCGGGCGCAACGGCAGCGTCGCCAAGGCGCTGCGGACGCTGCTCAAGGTGACCTCCGCCCGAACGGGCGAGGCCGTCAGTCTCGAGATCGTCTGAGGGGGCCGACCTGGCTCCCTCCACCTCGTCCCATGGCGCCGGCAAGTCGCGCGGCGCCGGCAAGGCGTCGCGTGACGCCACGCCCGCGCGGCTCGTCGTCGCGCTCGTCCGCGGGTTCCGCGGGCTGCGTGGCCAGGTCCGCGTGGAGCTGCTCACGGACCGCCCGGAGGCTCGCCTGGTGCAGGGCGCCCGGCTCTACCTCGAGGGCACGGCGGAGACACTGACCATCGCGGAGGCGTCCGCCGTCGCGGACGGCCCGGGCTGGTGGCTTACGTTCCGCGAGATCCCGGACCGGAACGACGCCGAACGGGTCCGGGACCGCTATCTGGAGATCGATGCCCCGGACGAGCCACGGGAGCCGGGCCGGTGGTTCTTCCACGAGCTGGAGGGCCTGACCGTCCGGTCAACGTCCGGCGAGGACCTGGGCACGGTCGTGGAGATCTACCGCGCCGGCGGGGCCGAGGTGTTCGTCGTCCGCGGGCCCCGTGGTGAGCTGGATATCCCCGGCGTCCACGGGATCGTGACCGAGCTCGCGCCCGAGCGCGGTGAGATGATCGTGGATATGGAGGCCCTGGCGCTCGACGCGCGTCCCGTCGACGACGAGGACTACGTGCGGCCGCGCGATCGGCGACCGAGGAAGCAGCCGAAGCCGAAGGGCCCCAGCCAGCCGCCGAAGGGGTCGCGACCGTCGAAGCCGGCGACCCAGGTCCAGGCCGTCGCCCTGCGGCCGGCGCAGGGCGACGGCGGCCTGCCGGGCTGATGCCGCTCGAAGTCGACGTCCTCACCCTCTTTCCGCCGATGGTCGAGGGACCCCTCCGGGAGAGCATCCCCGGCCGCATCCTGGAACGCGGCCTGGCCGAGGTCCGCATCCGCGACCTGCGGGAGTGGGGTCTCGGGCGCCACAGGACCGTGGACGACTACACGTACGGCGGCGGTGCGGGCATGGTGCTGCGGCCCGAGCCCGTCGCCGCGGCGCTCGCGGAGCTCCGGCGCCGGGACTCGGTCGTCATCCTCACGGACCCGGCGGGAGAGCGGTTCCGCCAATCCGTCGCGCAGAAGCTGGCGACCTCGCCGCACCTTGTCCTCCTTTGCCCCCGTTACGAGGGCGTGGACGAACGCATCCGTGGGATGGTGGACCGCGAGATCTCGATCGGGGACTACGTGCTCACCGGGGGAGAGCTGGCCGCACTGGTGATCATCGACGCCGTCCTGCGGCTGCTGCCCGGCGCCATCGATGCGGCGTCCACCACGGAGGAATCGTTCGCGGCGGGGCTGCTCGAGTACCCGCAGTACACGCGCCCGGCCACGTTTGGGGGCGTTTCGGTGCCACCGACCCTCGTCTCGGGTCACCACGAGGAGGTGCGCAAGTGGCGTCTCCGCGAATCACTGCGCCGGACGCTGGAGCGACGTCCGGACCTGCTCGCGGGCCGGACGTTCAGCAGGGAGGAGCGGGAGATGGTCGATGCACTCCAGGCTCGCACATCCGAGGAGGGTGCCGGGGTGGAGGAGAACGACTCGGCCTGACCCCGAGGCCGCCCCGCACCCGGCATGCGTACGGGTGCCGTGCTATCCTGCGCCGTCGCGCGTGCCTTCGACAAGGCAGCCGTCCCGGAACTCGAGACCTCACGCGGCCGCCGCTGCCGACGTACCGACAAGGACCCATCACCCGTGAACGTGCTCAACGAGATCGTCCTGGACCAGCTCCGTACCGACCTCCCGGTCATCACGCCCGGTGACACCGTGAAGGTCTCGGCCAAGGTCATCGAGGGCACCCGCGAGCGCATCCAGGTCTTCGAGGGCCTCGTGATGCGGATGCGCAACAGCGGGATCGCGTCCGCGATCACCGTCCGCCGGATCGCGTCAGGCGTCGGCGTCGAGCGCACCTTCAAGCTGCACAGCCCGCGGATCGAGAAGATCGAGGTCGTCCGCCACGGCCAGGTCCGCCGCGCCAAGCTGTACTTCCTGCGCAACCGCGTCGGCAAGGCCGCAACCACGCTCCGCGAGCGCCGCTAGGCCGACGGGTCGGGTCTTCCGGCCGCCGCGAACCCCACGGCCCCCGCGACCTGCGGGGGTCGCTCCGTGTCCGGGACAGGGTTCGTCGCCGGGACGCCGGCGCGCTACGCTGTCCGGCGATGGCCGTGATCGTCCCGACTCTCCGCTGGGAGCGCCCCTTGTGGCGCGACGGGGTCGTGCGCATCGTGGGGGTGGACGAGGTCGGCGTAGCGCCCACGTGTGGCGCCGTCGTGGCGGCGGCCGTGATCATGCCCCCGAACTGCCACCGCATCCCCGGGGTCCGCGATTCGAAGACGATGACCCCTGCGCAGCGCGAACGGCTGGCGCCGGTCATCCGCCGCCGCGCGGTGGCCGTGGGGGTCGGGGCCGCGTCGGTTGCTGACATCGACCGCCTGAACATCTACCACGCCACCCACCTGGCCATGCGCCGCGCGATCGCCCGTCTCGGCGGCCACGACCACGTCCTGGTGGATGGGCTGCGGATCGCGGATTTCGAGCAACAGGTGGGGCCGTACACGGCGATCGTGGACGGCGACGCGCTGGTCTACTCCATCGCCTGCGCGTCGGTCGTCGCCAAGACCGTGCGGGACCGGATGATGGACCGCCTGGCCCTTCGCTACCCGCACTACGGCTGGGAGCGCAACGCAGGCTATGCAACGAGGGAGCACCGGGACGCGATCCGCGCCCACGGCCTGACCCCGCACCACCGGAGCAGCTGGCAGGCACTCCGGGTCCTGCTGGCGGGGGACCAGCTGTCGCTGTTCGGAGGCGACGGGCAGGCGGCCCAGGACTGGCTCGCGCGGGAGGTTGTCGATGATGCCGACACCCTTGCCGTCGGGGCGCTGGCCGGATCCGGATAAGCGCCAGGTGATGGCCGTCGCTCATCCTCGGCTGCATGGAGCGAGTGAGGACCACGTCGTCACAGCGCATCGGTGACGCAGGGGAGCAGATGGCGGTTGCCCGGCTCGAGGACGCCGGCTGGACGATCCTCGCCCGGAACCTGCGGCTCGGACGGGGCGAGCTTGACCTCGTCGCCGTCGATCCCGGCCCGCCACCCGCACTCGTCGTCGTGGAGGTGCGCCGCCGCGGACGCCGGGACTTCGGCCTGGCTGAGGAGACGCTGGACCATCGCAAGCGTGCGGTGCTTCGACGCGCGGTCGGGGAGCTGCTCGCGGCCGGCGTCCTGCCCGATGGGCGCCCGTTGCCGGCGTTGCCCGTGAGAGTGGACCTGGTGGCGATCGACTCAGAACCCGGTGGGCTTCCCTCTGTGCGTCACCACCGCGCGATCCGTCCCTGAGGTCCGGTCTCGCCCCACGAAATCCGGAAGGACCCCTGTGCTACACTCCCGGCCGCCGCGACAAAGGTTGCGGTGTTCTCCCACGCCCGTCCGGAACTCACCGGGACGGAGCACACACGCGGATCCGTTCCCGATCGGGACGGTGCCGAACCGGCAGCGGCCACGGGCCAGGCCGGCGGCTCCCGACGGGGATCCGCGGAGGCAAGGAACCGCAGGAGGTCACTCGTGCCCACCGCTTCGATGCGCCAGTTGCTTGAGGCCGGCGTCCACTTCGGACACCAGACTCGCCGCTGGAATCCCAAGATGAAGCCATTCATCTTCGCGGAGCGCAACGGCATTCACATCATCGATCTGGCGCAGACGGTCAAGCGCCTGGACGCGGCGCTCGAGTTCGTCACCGAGACCGTCGCCCGCGGCGAGAGCGTGCTGTTCGTCGGCACCAAGAAGCAGGCGCAGGAGCCGGTCATGCAGGAGGCGGTTCGCGCAGGCCAGCCGTACGTGACCAAGCGCTGGCTGGGCGGCATGATGACCAACTTCATCACCATCCGGAAGCGCATCGGCCTGCTCGACCAGCTCGAGGCTCGCCAGCTCGCCGGCGACTTCGACCGCCTTCCGAAGAAGGAGGCGGCGCTCCTCACCGAGGAGCTGAACAAGCTGCAGGCCACGCTCGGGGGCATCCGAAAGATGAAGCGCCAGCCGGGCGCCATGTTCATCGTGGATCCGCATCGCGAGCGCATCGCCGTCACCGAGGCGAACAAGCTCGAGATCCCGGTCGTCGGGACCGGCGACACGAACGTCGATCCCGACGAGCTCGACTACATCATCCCGGCCAACGACGACGCGATCCGCTCGATCCGGTTGCTCTGCCAGCTGGTCGCGGACGCGGCGATAGAAGGTGCGCGTCAGCGTTCGGCCCACGCCTCCTCGGAGCCCGAGGCACCGGAGCGGCAGGGCGTCCCGGAGCCCGAGTTCGACGAGACCGCGGCCGCGGACCTGGTCGCCCAGCTGGCGGCCGGCGGCACGCTCTCGTTCGATCCGGACCTGGACGACGACCTCCTCCCCGGCGCGCCGAAGGCGGATGAGTCCCCGTCCACCGCGGGACCCTCAGCGGAATGACGCCCGCCCGGGAACGCGGCGATACCGTGGCCCCGGGCCAGACCGGACGATGCCCGCGCGGCATCGCTCCGGCGACCCGAACCATCTCGCGCGCGCCCTGAGCGCGCGCCAAGGATCACAGGAGCATCACGTCGATGGCGATCACGGCCGAGGCCGTCAAGGAGCTGCGCGAGCGAACCGGCGCCGGCTTCATGGACTGCAAGCGCGCGCTGGAGGAGACCGGCGGCGACATGGACAAGGCCGTCGCGCTCCTGCGCGACAAGGGCCTGGCGGCCGCGGCCAAGAAGGCCGGTCGCGACGCCCGCGAGGGCATTGTCGGCAGCTACATCCACCACGGCCGTGTCGGCGTCCTGATCGAGGTCAACTGCGAGACGGACTTCGTGGCGCGGACGGACGAGTTCCAGAAGCTTGTCCGGGATCTCGCCGTGCAGGTCGCGGGCCTCGCCCCGACCTATGTCGATATCGACCGGATCCCGGCCGATGTCGTGGAGGCGAAGAAGTCCGCCCTGCTCGCCGACGAGGTCGTGCAGGCGAAGCCGGAGGCCGTCCGCGAGAAGATCGTCGACGGGCAGCTCAGGAAGTGGTATCGCGAGGTCTGCCTGCTGGAGCAGCCGTTCCGGGACGAGGAGCGCACCGTGCGCGACCTGGTGATCGAGCGGATCGCCACCATCGGCGAGAACATCCGCGTCCGTCGCTTCGTCCGGTTCGCGCTCGGGGAGGAGTCGTGACCGAGGCCGACCCCGGGGCTGCCGGGGACGAGGGGCCGGAGACGGCCCCCGCCGACGGACGGCTCCGCTACCGCCGGATCCTGCTCAAGCTGTCCGGCGAGGCGCTGCTCGGGGATCGCCAGTATGGCGTGGACCCCACGTTCTGCGCATTCATCGCCCACCAGATCGCCGAGGTGCACGCCCAGGGCGTCCAGATCGGTATCGTCGTGGGCGGCGGCAACATCTTCCGGGGCCTCGCCGCTTCGGCGCGGGGGATGGACCGCGCCACCGGCGACTACATCGGGATGCTGGCGACCGTGATGAACGGACTCGCGCTGCAGGACGCGATCGAGCGGGCGGGCATCCCCGTGCGCGTGATGAGCGCCATCGCGATGAACGAGATCGCGGAGCCCTACATCCGCCGGCGGGCCGTTCGCCACCTGGAGAAGGGCCGGGTGACGATCTTCGTCGCCGGCACCGGTAATCCATACTTCACCACGGACACGGCCGCGGCCCTGCGCGCGGTGGAGATCGGTGCCGAAGTGCTCCTCAAGGCGACGAGGGTGGATGGCGTCTACGATGCGGATCCGATGAACAACCCGTCGGCAACGCGCTACGACCACCTGGGCTACCAGGACCTGCTTCGCGACCAGCTCAAGGTGCTGGACGCGGCGGCGGTCTCCCTGTGCTCGGAGAACGACCTGCCGATCATCGTCTTCGATCTGAACGCGCCTGACAACATCACGAGGGTGGCTCGCGGTGACCGCGTCGGCACCCTCATCTCCGCCCAGACCGGAGGTATCACGGGATGACCACCGAGATCCTTGCCGCCGCGGAGCGCAAGATGCTCCGGGCGGCGGAAGTCATGGAGCGCGACTTCCATGGGCTCCGAACCGGACGTGCCTCGACCGCCCTCGTGGAGCGCCTGCACGTCGACTACTACGGCACCCAGACCCCACTCAACCAGCTGGCGTCGATCAGCGTCCCGGAGGCGCACCAGATCGTCATCCAGCCGTGGGACCGCGCCGTCCTCGGGGCCATCGAGAAGGCGATCATGCGGAGCGACATTGGCCTGATGCCGAACGTTGACGGCACCGTCGTCCGCCTCAACATCCCGCCCCTCACCGAGGAGCGTCGCAAGGACATCGTCAAGACCGTCCACAAGCGGATGGAAGAGGCAAGGGTCGAGATCCGCAACCTCCGCCGGGACGCCGCCGACCAGCTCAAGCGGGAGGAGCGGGACGGCAGCGTCGGGGCCGACGACGCGCGGCGGGCGCTGGAGCAGCTCCAGAGGATCACCGACCGCGTCATCGCGGACGTCGACCGTCTCGGCGGCGTGAAGGAGCAGGAGGTCCTCGAGGTCTAGTGGCCCAGGCGCCGCTCGATCGATCGCTCGCTCGGCCGACCGACGCCCCTCCGCTCGCGCACGATCCCGCGGGTGTGACGGGGGTGCCGGAGATCGTCGCGCCTTTTGTCGAGGCGTCGCCCGTTCCGCCCGAGGACCTGCCCCGCCACGTCGCCATCATCATGGACGGCAACCGGCGCTGGGCTCGTGCGAGGGGGATCACCGACTTCGAGGGTCATGCCGCCGGCGTGGAGGCCATCCGAGGACTCCTGGGGCACGCGGTCCGGCGTGGCGTCCCGATGCTCACGCTCTACGCGTTCAGCCGGGAGAACTGGGCCCGCTCCGACGACGAAGTGGCCGGACTGTTCGACCTCCTGGGCCGGGCGATCGCCAGCGAGACCGACGAGCTCCGGGCGCAGGGCGTGCGGGTCCGCCTGCTTGGCCGGCTGGAGGAGCTCCCGCACGAGACCCGCGCCTCCATCGAAGGGGCGCTGGACCGCACGGCAGAGGGTACCCGGCTCCACCTCAACATCGCCTGGAACTACGCCGGCCGGACGGAGCTGGTGGACGCGTTCCGCCGGATCGCTGCCGCCGGCATCCCGCCCGACAAGGTGGACGAGCGCGCGATCTCGGACGCGCTATACACGCGGGGCCTACCGGATCCGGACCTCGTGATCCGGACAGGCGGCGAGCAGCGGATCAGCAACTTCCTCATCTGGCAGTCCGCCTACGCGGAGCTGGTGTTCAGCGAGTGCCTGTGGCCGGACTTCGGGCCCGACGCCTTCGACGCCGCGCTTCTCGACTTCGCCCGGCGGACACGCCGGTTCGGCCGGTAGGGCTGCCCGGTGCTGCGCACCCGGGTCCTCTCGGCGCTCCTCCTCGTCCCGCCGCTCATCGCCGCGCTCGTCATCGGCGTGCCAGCGATCGCCGCGATCCTCGTCCTGGTGGCCCTGCTCGCGGGGCTCGAGGTGTTCCGGCTCCTGAAGGCCGCCGGTTACCCGTCGATGGCGCTGTTCGGGACGGCGCTGGCCGTGACGATGGTCCTGGAGGCCGCTCTCCGCCCGACGGGGGACAAGGGCGTGCTGCTGGTCTCGGTCGGTGTCGTACTGGCCGGCATCGGGGCGATGGGGCGCCAGGATCCGCGGGACGGGCTGGTGGTCTGGTTCGCGACGGTGTTCGGTGCCCTGTACGTCGGGCTCATCTCGTTCGTGCTCCACGTGGCCCACACCGGCCCCGCGATCCCGGCTGGCGCGATCCTGGCGCCGCTCAGCTCCGGACAGGGCTGGGTCCTCCTGCTCCTGCTCGGGGTCTGGAGCTACGACACCGGCGCCTATCTCGTCGGGCGGCAGATCGGCCGCCACAAGTTCATGACCCACATCTCGCCGGAGAAATCCGTGGAGGGCCTGGTCGGTGGCCTCGTCGCCACCACCCTCGTGACCTGCCTCATGCTCCATACCCTCGGCCAGGCCTGGTCGGGCGGCCTGGTCCTGGGGCCGCTCCTGGGCCTGGCGGCGCAGGCAGGCGACCTTGCCGAGTCCATAATCAAGCGGGCGGCCGGCGCCAAGGACTCCGGGACGCTGATCCCCGGCCACGGCGGCATCCTGGATCGCATCGACTCCTTCCTGTTCGCGGGTCCCGTGGTCGCGCTCTACGTGCTGGCCCTCGTTGGCTGAGGACGGGCGCCCCGGCGTCGCGCTGCTGGGGTCGACGGGGAGCATCGGGCGGCAGTCCGTGGAGGTGCTCGAGCGGTTGGCCGACCGCTTCCGTGTGGTGGCGTTGGCGACGGGGCGCAACGCGGCGGTGCTGGAGGCCCAGGCCGCGCGCCTGCGCCCGGTGGTCGTCGCCCTGGCAGACGAGGGCGCGGCGCTCGATCTGCCGGCCGGGATCGCCCGTCAGAGGGGTGAGAACGCCCTGGAGGTCCTCGCGACTCGCGATGATGTCGACATCGTCGTCATCGGCTCGGGCGGCCTGGTATCGCTCCGGCCCGTGCTGGCGGCCCTTCGCGCCGGCAAGATCGTGGCGACCGCCAACAAGGAGACGCTGGTGGCAGGCGGCCACCTGGTGATGGCGGAGGCTCGGCGCCGGGCCGCCGACCGTGCGGACACAGACCCGCGTGACCCCCTGGCCACGCCCCTCGCGTGGCTCCGCCCCGTCGATTCCGAGCACTCCGCGATCTGGCAGTGCCTGGTGGGCGAACCATGGGGCGGGATCGCGCGCCTGGTGCTCACCGCTTCGGGCGGACCATTCCTCGACGCGACGCCCGACGAGCTTTCGGCCGTGACCCCTGAGCAGGCCTTGGAGCATCCGACCTGGACCATGGGAGCCAAGATCACCATCGATTCCGCGACCCTCGTCAACAAGGGCCTGGAGATCATCGAGGCACACTGGCTGTACGATATCGGCTACGACGCCATCGACGTCGTCGTGCATCCGCAGAGCGTGGTGCACTCGGCCGTCGTGTTCATCGACGGTTCGCTGAAGGCACAGCTGGGTACCCCCGACATGCGTCTCCCGATCCAGTACGCCCTGACGCACCCGGAGCGTCTTCCTTCCCCGGCTGCGCCGCCGGACCTGGTCGCCGCCGGGCGGCTGGACTTCCGCACCCCGGACGAGGGCCGATTCCCGGCCCTGCGGATCGCGCGGCAGGCGGGCCGCACCGGCAGCCGCGCCTCGGCAGCGTTGATCGCGGCCGACGAGGTAGCCGTCGCCCGCTTCCTGGGCGGCACGCTGGACTTCATGGGCATCCCGCGGCTCCTCGAGGCGGCCGTGCGCCGCTACGGTGAGGGTGCCGACCAGGCGCCGGACCTGGACGGGCTCATGGCGCTCGACCTCGAGGTCCGGGCCGCCTTTGCCACGGGACCGGTGACGGCATGACCGGCATCATCGACACCATCGTCACGATCCTGCTGTTCATCATCGTGCTGGGCGGCCTCGTGCTGGCCCACGAGTTCGGCCACTTCGTGATCGCCCGCCTCGCCCGGGTCAAGGTCCTGGAGTTCGGGATCGGGTTCCCGCCGCGGGCCAAGGTGCTGGGGAGGGGCGGCGAGACGCTCTACACGCTCAACTGGCTGCCGATCGGGGGCTTCGTCAAACTCGAGGACGAGGACGGCGGCGACAACGGCGACCCCGGCTCGTTCGGCCGCGCGCGGCTCCCGGTCAAGCTGCTGATCCTCGTGGCCGGCGTCCTGATGAACCTGGTCCTCTCCTTCGTGATCTTCACGTCGATGGCGGCCTTTGCCACGCCCTATGTCGGGCTCAAGTTCGACAGCGTGGAGGCCGGCTCTCCGGCCGAGGCCGCCGGGCTCCAGGCGGGCGACGCGATCGTGAGCCTCGACGGCCAGCGGTACGACTTCTTCAGCCCGTACGACGGGACGTCGATCATCGGGGGCCTGCGCGCCCTCGCAGGCGAGACGGTCACCATCGGCTTCGTCCGCGCCGACGGTACCCGCGACGAGGCCACCGCGACCCTGCGCACGCAGTCGGAGATCGACGCCGGCAAGGGCGCCCTCGGCATCCGGGCGGGCGAGGAGGGATTCGTACCACTGTTCCTGGAGGAGTACACCGGGCGACCGATCGGGATCGCGGCGTCGATCGGTGTCGACGAGACCCTCCGGTGGTTCGGCCTGATCATCGGCGGCCTGGGCGATCTAGGCCGGTCCATCGCGTCCGATCCGACCGCGGCCCCACCCGTCTCCGGACCCGTGGGTATCGCGACAGAGCTCGGAGCCGTGTTCCGGGACAGCGGGCTGATCATGACGCTCTACGTCGCCGGTATCCTGTCGGCCAACCTCGCCCTGGTGAACGTCCTGCCGTTCCCGCCGCTCGACGGCGGCCGGATGCTGATGCTGGTGCTCAAGGCGCTTCCCGGCGGCCGGAGGATCTCCGTCCGTGCCGAGCGGCTCACCTACGGCATCGGCTTCATGGTCCTGTTCGCCTTCATCATCTGGGTGACCGTGTTCGACGTGATCCGCCAGGTGGGTGGCGGCACCCCGTGACCTCGGTCGTCGCCCTGCGGCCGGTCCGCCGGCCCACCGTCTCGGTCGACGTCGGCGGCGTGCTCGTCGGCTCCGCGCACCCGGTCGTCGTCCAGTCGATGACGAACACGGATACGGCGGACCCGGACGGCACGGCGATCCAGGTCGCGCGGCTCGCGCACGCCGGCTCCCAGGTCGTGCGCGTAACGGTCAACACGGACGCGGCCGCGGCGGCCGTCCCCGAGATGATCCGCAGGCTTCGCGAGAACCTGGGCGTGGATGTCCCGGTCGTCGGCGACTTCCACTACAACGGGCACCTGCTGCTGGCCGACTACCCGGCGATGGCGGCGGCGCTGGCGAAGTACCGGATCAACCCCGGCAACGTCGGGACGAAGCGGCGCGACGAGAACTTCCAGGCCATCGTCCGATTGGCCGTCGAGCACGACAAGCCGGTCCGCATCGGGGTCAACTGGGGCTCCCTGGACCAGCAGCTGCTCACGGATCTGATGGAGGCGAACGCGAAGCTCGCCGTCCCGCGGGACGCGCGGGAGGTGATGATCGACGCGATGGTCGAGTCGGCCATGCGCTCCGCGGAGCTCGCCGAGCAGACGGGCCTCCGCCACGACCGGATCATCCTGTCGGCCAAGATGTCCGGGGTCAGGGACCTCGTGGACACGTACCGGCGCCTTGCGCCCCGTTCGGACTACCCGCTCCACCTGGGCCTCACCGAGGCCGGCATGGGGATGAAGGGCATCGTTGCATCCACGGCAGGCCTGGCGATCCTGCTCAACGAGGGGATCGGGGACACGATCCGGGTCTCCCTCACCCCGGAGCCCGGCGCCGGCCGCGAGCTGGAGGTGGAGGTCGCCCAGCAGGTGCTCCAGTCGATGGGCCTGCGCTCGTTCCTGCCCCAGGTCTCCGCCTGTCCCGGCTGTGGCCGCACCACCTCGACGTTCTTCCAGGAGATGGCGCGCGACATCACCGAGCACATCAAGGCGCGGATGCCGGTATGGCGCGCAACGCACCCGGGCGTGGAGGAGATGAAGGTCGCGGTCATGGGCTGCGTGGTCAACGGCCCGGGCGAGAGCAAGCACGCCGACATCGGGATCAGCCTTCCCGGAACCTTCGAGGCGCCCGTCGCACCCGTGTTCGTGGACGGGAAGCTGGACCGGACACTCCGCGGCGACGGGATCGTGGCCGAGTTCATCGACCTCCTCGAGGCGTACGTCGATCGCCGTTACGGAGCCGTGGCGAGGGCCTGATCCGCCGGGTCCGCGAGCCCGCCGACGCCGTGTTCGCCACATGCGACCAGGTCGGCCGGCACGGCCGAATCGACCGCCGCGACCGCCGCGCCGCCGTCCTTCCAGGCCGGGCCAGCGACGACCACCCGAAACCCGTCCGCACCCCAGACTGTGCGGACGTCCGGGGCCTCGTGGACCGCGGCCACGACATCCTGCCATCGGACGGTGAGGACTCCCTGCGGACTGCGGAAGGTGACGCCGTCGGCGCCGACCAGCAGTCGCTCTCTGGGTCCTCGGCCGGGTAGGTGGAACCCCGCGGGTCGGAACTCGCGTCCCTCGACCGCGCTGGAGGACCAGCCGGGGTAGGCGTGCCAGGCCCCGTCCATCGGCGGCGTGTTGGCAAGCATCAGCCGCGACGGCATCGCATCGCCGAGGGCGGACCGGGTCTCGTCCACGGTCACGGCCGACCGCCGTTCGAGCAGCTCCGAAGGCTGGCGGACGGGCTCGCCGAGCAGGAGGTCACCCGCCATCGCGTCCAGGAAGGCGAGGCGCCCATCGCGCTCGTCGAGGCTGCGCCTGAACGCCGCGATCTCGGAATCGAGCTCGATCGGCGTCGGGCCGCTGGCCGCGAGGTCGTCGAGCACCGCTAGCATCGCATCCCGCACCAAGGGAATCCGCTCGTCGGGACAGTCCGCACCGAGGATGACGTGCGCCAGGTCACCGGTCAGCGGCTCGTAATCGAAGGCGATGTCGTAGACCAGCCCCAGGTCGAAGCGGAGCCGCTGGCGGGCGCGCCGCTCAAGGATGTGCGCGGCGACGCTGGCTGCGGGCCTGCGCTCGGTGAGGTACGAGATGGCGACCCCGGGGCCTTCCCAGGGCACGTGGGCTGGAAACCGGACATCGCCGACGGCGGTCACGGGCGGTCGCACGGGGGCCACGCCTGCGGGCAGCTGGAGGCGGAAGTCCTCGGGAGGTCGGGCGCTCAGCCACAGGACCGCATTGTCGCGGGTGTAGCAGGCGGCGGCCCAGGAGAGCACCCGCTCCGGGCCGAGCCAGGTCAGGCCGAGCTCCTCGATTCCCGCCAGTCCGTGCCCGGTCGCACCGAAGCGGTACCAGCGGAGCGCGCCGCCGACGCCACGACCGGCCTGGGCTGCCTCATCGCGCAGGATCCGGCGTTCCAGCGCGAGCCGGTCCACGGGCAGCGCATGGATCGAACCGGCCACTGCGCCCAGGTGGGCCGCAACCTCGTCCGTGGTGCCGGTTGCGTGAAACACGCTGCGCCGGGCATCGACGAAGCCGTTGTGATCGAATTCCTGCTGTCCGAACGGGGCCAGGGCGAGGTGTTCGACGAGGTGGGTGACACCCCCAACCGCCGGAGGCTCGTCCACGCGGCCGACCCCGAACCCAAGGGCACCGACCGTCGCACCGGCACCGGTCTCGGCCCACAGCACGCGGACCCCGTCGATCTCGGTCGTCTCGATGCGCAGCATCGTGCCCCTCCACTCCGCGGCCGGCCGCCGTCCGCCCTCGAGAGCGTAGCGGAGGTCGCCCCTGGTCGAGGGCCGTTCCCGGATGATGGATGACAACCCGGACTGTCTCGTTGAGGGTCCACGGGGCCGGGTGTATACTCGCGGCCAATAGCGAGAGGCCGCCTCCGAGCGTGGGTGACCAACCCACGTTTCTTTGTGTCGGAGACGTGCCCCGGGATCGATGAGGCAGCAAGGAGGCGCATGATGAGTCGCGACTTCGTCGGTGCGCTGCTCCAACTGAACGCCGAGAAGCAGGTTCCCCAGGAGGCGCTGCTCCGCGCGGTCGAGGAGGGGATCCAGGCCGCCTACCGGCGTGTCGCCGGTGAGGAGGACATCTTCGTCCGGATCGAGCCCGCCACCGGCGAGATCCGGGTGACCCGCGGCCGGTACGTAGTGGACGAGGTCGAGGACGCCGCCTTGCAGGTGACCGTGGAGGAGGCCCGCGCCACCCGCCCGGACGCCCGCGTGGGTGAGGTGCTCGAGATCGAGCAGCTGGACGCGGAGCACTTCGGCCGCATCGGCGCCCAGACGGCGAAACAGATCATCCTCCAGCGCATGCGGGAGGTCGAGCGCGACCAGGTGTTCGACCAGTTCGCGAGCCGTGATGGCGAGCTGATCACCGGGTCGGTGAGCCGGGTGGAACCGCGAGCGATCATCCTGGACGTGGGCAAGGGCGTGGAGGCGATCCTCGCCACCACGGAGCAGAGTCCGCTCGAGCATTACCGGATCGGCCAGCCCGTGAAGGCATTCGTGCTCGAGGTCCGTCGCTCCGCCCGCGGGCCGCAGATCATGGTGTCCCGGACCCACAAGGGCTTCCTCCGCCGGCTGCTGGAGCTGGAGGTTCCCGAGATCCACGCCGGGACCGTCGAGATCAAGGCGATCGCCCGCGAGGCCGGAAGCCGATCGAAGGTGGCCGTCTCGTCGCGCCAGGACGGGCTCGATCCGGTCGGCGCGACCGTCGGGCAACGCGGGGCTCGAGTCCAGGCCGTCGTCGCCGAGCTCTCCGGCGAGAAGATCGACGTCGTCCCGTGGAACGAGGATGCGTCGGTGTTCGTCGCCAACGCGCTGTCGCCCGCGCAGGTGCTCCGCGTGACCATCGACGAGGAGCACCGTATCGCAACCGTGATCGTCCCGGAGCGGATGCTCTCGCTGGCCATCGGCCGGGAAGGACAGAACGCGCGCCTGGCGGCCCGGCTGACCGGATGGCGGATCGACATCCGCAGCGACGCACCCGCCGTCGAGGCACCGGGGGCCACGGAACCGGCCGCCATGCCCGAGCCCGTCGACGGGCCCGCGAGCGCCGACGACGAGCTCTCGGCCGGCGGATCGCCCGTTGCCGAGCCGGAGCCCCTGGTCGTCGACGAAGCCCCCCCGGTCGAGGCACCGGTGGAGGCGGCCGCGCCGCCGCTCAAGCGGTCGCGCAAGCAGGCATCCGAGGAGGTGTCGTCGTAGGCCCGGCGGTGGCCGGTCGCACCCGGCCTGCCCCCGCGCACCGGCTCCCCGAGCGGAGTTGCGTTGCCTGCCGTACGACGCATCCCAAGCGGGAGCTGGTCCGGATCGTCCGATCCCCTGACGGCTTCGTGGCCGTGGACGCCTCCGGGCGAGCCCCGGGCCGTGGCGCCTACCTCTGCCGGACCGCGGCGTGCTGGGACGTCGCGCGACGCCGGCGGGCCATCGAGCACACCCTCAGGGCTCCCGTGCCGGCCGACCTGGCCGCTACCCTCGCGGCGGGGCCCGACGCCCTCGCCGCTGCCCCACCCACAACCCCCGCGCGGGCCGACGGTCCGCGATCCGACCTCAACCCTGACACGATGTCCCTAGGAGAAGCCCATGGCCAGGAGTAGGAGCGGCACCCGCGGCCGACGCGGCCCCCGCAAGCCCCCGCGCCGTCCCGGCGGCCCGTTCGTTCCGGGCGGCGTTGCCGTCGTCGATCCGGCGGAGCGAGGCGCGATCGAGCTGCCCGGCACGATCACCGTCAAGGAGCTCGCCGAGCTTCTCTCGGTCAGCCCGGCGGACATCATCCGGGAGCTCATCAAGAGCGGGATCTTCGCCACCATCAACCAGTTGATCGACCGCGATACGGCCTCCCTCGTGACCGAGGAGCTCGGCTTCGAGGTGACGGAGCCCAACGCCGACGCGGCTGCGGAGGACGAGGAGGGCGGCGTCCCGGCCGAGGCCGCCAAGGAGATCCTGTTCGAGGAGGCGGACGACGAGAACCTCGTCGCGCGTTCGCCGATCGTGACCGTCATGGGTCACGTGGACCACGGCAAGACGAGCCTGCTCGATGCCATCCGCTCGACGACCGTCGCGGCCAAGGAGCGGGGCGGCATCACCCAGCACATCGGGGCGTCCGAGATCATCACCAAGGACGGCAAGCGCGTCGTCTTCCTGGACACTCCGGGCCACGAGGCGTTCACCTCGATGCGTGCCCGCGGTGCCCGTGTCACGGACATCGCGGTGATCGTCGTGGCCGCCGATGACGGCGTCATGCCCCAGACGCTGGAGGCGATCAGCCACGCGAAGGCGGCCAAGGTGCCGCTCGTGATCGCGCTCAACAAGATCGACAAGCCGGACAGCAACCCGGACCGGGTGAAGAACGAGCTCGCCGAGGCCGGCGTCCTGATCGAGGACTATGGCGGCGACACGCCGATGGTTCCCGTGTCCGCGAAGACCCACGTGGGCCTCGACGAGCTGCTCGAGATCATCCTGCTGGTCGCCGATCTGCAGGAGCTCAAGGCCAACCCCAAGCGACAGGCGGTCGGCACCATCATCGAGGCCCGCCTCGACAAGGGTCGGGGTCCGGTGGCCACGCTCATCGTCCAGACCGGCACCCTCCGCGTCGGCGACGTCGTGGTGGCCGGCAACACGTTCGGCAAGGTCAAGGCGCTCGAGGCCGCCGGCGGCAAGCGCGTTGCCAAGGCGGGCCCCGCGTCCGCCGTGGTCATCCTGGGTCTGTCGGACGTGCCCGAAGCGGGCGACGTGCTGCGGGTGGTCGCGGACGAGAAGATCGCCCGTTCCCGCGTCGAGGCCCGCAAGATCGAGCAGGCCGCCGCCGCCGGTGCGGGATCGAGCCGGGCCACTCTCGAGGACCTCTACCGCCAGATCCAGGCCGGCCAGGCCAAGGAGCTGCGGCTGATCCTCAAGGCGGACGTGTCCGGTTCGCTGGGTGCCATCTCCCATGCGCTCGGGCAGCTGAGCACGGACGAGGTCAAGATCAACGTCCTGCTCGAGGCGGCCGGCGACATCACCGACAACGACATCATGCTGGCGACGGCATCGAACGCGATCGTAGTCGGGTTCAGCACTGGCATCACCGAGACGGCACGCCGCGAGGCGGAGGCCCTGGGCGTGGATGTCCGCCTCTACGACATCATCTACAAGCTCACCGACGACATCGACGCCGCGCTCAAGGGCATGCTCGAGCCGGAGGTCATCGAGGTCATCGAGGGCCGCGCCGAGGTCCGCCAGATCTTCAAGGTGGGCAAGAGCACGGTGATCGCCGGCTGCTACGTCACCGACGGGCGAATCGTGCGCTCCGGCGGGATCCGCGTCTGGCGGGGCGGCAAGGTGGTCGCCACGGACAGGATGGACTCGCTGCGCCGCTTCCGGGACGACGTCCGCGAGGTTGCCGCCAACTTCGAGTGCGGCATCGGCCTGGCCGGGTACAACGACCTGGTCGAGGGCGACATCCTCGAATGCTTCACCAGCCAGACGCGGAGTCGGGCGGGGAGCTGACGCTCCCCGCTTGAGGCAGACGTCATGGGCCAGCGCATCGACCGGGTCGACGAGCTGCTCCGCCAGGAGATCGGCGCGCTCCTTGCCAAGGATCTCGCCGACCCGCGGATCGGGTTCGCGACCATCACCGACGTCGAGACCTCGCCAGACCTTCGCCATGCGAAGGTCTGGGTCAGCGTGATCGGCGGCAGGACCGATCGCACCGAGACCGTGCGCGCGCTCCAGGCCTCCATGGGGTTCGTGCGCCACGAGCTGGGCAAGCGGCTCCGGATCAAGCGCATTCCGGCACTCCACATCCATCTCGACGACTCGGCGGAGCGGGGCACCCGTGTGCTTTACCTGCTGCAGGAGCTGGAGTCCGGCGTGGACCCGCAGGAGGTCGCGCCGTTCCAGGAGTCGCTCCCGACGCCAGTCAAGAGGCTCCCGCACGAGGGTGACGCCGAGGATCCGGCAGTGTCCGACGGTCAGGCCACCGCCGGACCCGCGGAGCCCGGCGCTGGCGCGCCGACGGCCAGACGGTCTCGCCGGCCGCCATTCCGACGGTGTCCGGGCGTCGGCCGGGGTGTCTCGCCGCGCGGTGCGGGACGTCGTCCGGGGCCACGCCGCTGATGACGGTCGCCGTTGACCTCGGGGCTCTCGCCCGGGCGTCGGTGCCGGACGCACTGGTCGCGCGCCTTCGCGGGTCCCGTCACGTGCTCGCCGTCAGCCACGAGAACCCGGATGCCGACACGCTGGGCGCCGTCCTCGCCGTCTGCCTGGTGGTCGAGGCGCTGGGCGGACGGGCCACGGCGATCAGCACGGATCCCGTACCGCCGCTCTACGACTTCCTGCCGGGCATCGACCGGTTCCGCCGGGACCCGGATCCAAACGAGGCGTACGACCTGCTGCTCCTCGCGGACTGCGCGACGGCCGGGCGCGTCGGTGCCGTGGCCGCGCGCCACCCGGCGCTGTTCGAAGGCCTGCCGCGCGTGATCGTGGACCACCACGCCTCCAACGGCGGCGCCGACCCCGCCGACTGGATCGACCCGGGTGCCGCGGCCACGTGCGAGATGATGGCGCTGCTGGCCGTGCGACTGGGCCTCCCGCTGGACCTCGGCGACGGGGCGATGGCGTCAGCGCTGATGGCCGGGGTTGTCATGGACACGGCCACCTTCGCCCACCCCAACGCCACCCCGCGGACGCTCGCCGTGTCCGCCGCGCTGGTCGCGGCCGGCGCGCCCCTTTCGGACATCTCGCGCCGGCTCTACCGGACCAAGCCTGACACCCAGCTGCGGCTGTTCGGTCGGGTGCTGGACCGGCTGGAGACCTCGGAGGACGGGCTGGTCATCTGGTCGACGCTCAGGCTCGGGGACATGGAGGCGACCGGGGCCATCGCCGCCCACTCGGAGGGCATCATCGACCTGCTCGCCCAGTCCGAGGCCGCGGAGGTCGCGATGCTGCTCAAGGAGCAGGACGACGGGACGACCCGGCTGTCCGTCCGCACCAAGCCAGGCGGCGTGGACGCGACCGTGCTGACCGGCACGTTCGGCGGCGGCGGCCACGCGAGGGCGTCGGGTGCCACGGTCGGCCTGCCGCTCGAGTCGGCCATCGCCCGGGTCCGCGAGGTTGCAGAGCGCCTGGCGCGGGATGTGGGGCGGTGAGTCCCAGGGACCGGCGCGGCGGCCTGGACGGGGTGTTGGTCGTCGCCAAGCCCTCCGGACCCACGTCGCACGATGTGGTCGGGCTCGTCCGGCGTCTTTCGTCCACGCGCCGCGTGGGCCACGGCGGGACGCTCGACCCCTTCGCGGCGGGCGTGCTGCCCGTGTTCCTCGGCCGCGCGACCCGGCTGGTCGAGTACCACCTGGGCGCGCCCAAGCGCTATCGCGCCACGATCTGCTTTGGCGAGACCTCCACCACGGACGACATCGATGGGGTCCGCACACCGATCGCGGGTCCGCCGGTGACCCGTGCCGAGGTCGAGGCCGGGCTGGCCGGCATGACCGGCCCCCTGCGCCAGGTGCCGCCCGACTACAGCGCGGTGCAGATCGCCGGGAGGCGCGCCTACCAGATGGCCCGTGCGGGCGAGGTCCTGGAACTGGCGGCCCGTGAGGTGACCATCCACGAGCTGACCCTCCTGGAGTGGGGCGATGCGGATCCGGCGCGCCCGATCGCCGTCGTCGATGTCGCGTGCTCCGCCGGGACCTACGTGCGCGCCCTCGCACGGGACCTCGGCGCTCGCCTGGGGAATGGCGCCTACCTGGGCGCCCTCGTGCGGACGGCCTCGGGCGGGTTCCGCCTGGAGGACGCCGTCTCGTTCGACATCCTGCGGGCACACGCGGCCGAGGGCCCCGAGGGGATCACCCGGGCCCTGCGGCCCATCGATGCGGGTCTCGAGGATCTCCCGCACGCGCCGGTCACCGACGACGAGATCCGGCGGCTGGGCGAGGGTCTGATCACGGCCCCGAAGATCCCGCTGCCCCTGCGTGACGCACCGCTGGTGCTGGCCGTGGGTCCCGACGCGCGCGTGGTCGCGGTCTGCCGGGCGGTCTCCGGCGCCCTCCACCCGCACAAGGTGCTCGCCGAGCGTGCGGCGACTGCCGGGCGACCCGATCCCCGGCTCGCTGCCGAACCCGCCTGACCGGTCAGCCGATGCGCGTCGCCCGCGGCCTCGAGCACCTCGCGCCGTCCGCTCACCCGTCGTTCGTCGTCGTCGGCGTGTTCGACGGACTCCACCTGGGCCACGCCTACCTGCTGGAGCACCTCGTGGTGGAGGCGGACCGCCGGGGCGCCCGGCCGATGGTGATCACCTTCGACCACCACCCTGACGAGATCCTCACCGGGTCCGCGCCGCCGCTCCTGTGCGACCCGGAAGAGCGTCTCGAACGTCTCGGGGCGGCCGGCGTGGACGCCACGGTCGTCGTCCACTTCGACCAGCAGCTGCGTGAGACGACGTTCGACGTGTTCGTGGGCATGATCACGGCGCGCGGTCCGATCGCCGGCTTCCTGATGACCCCGGACGCGGCGTTCGGCTACAGGCGCGGCGGGACGCCCGGGACGCTCAGGGAACTCGGCCGTACGGCCGGTTTCGAGGTGGTCGTCGTGCCGCCCTTCGAGCTGGACGGCCACCCCGTCCGGAGCACCGAGGTCCGGACCGCGATCACCTCCGGTGACCTCGGCCTCGCCTCCCGGCTGCTGGGCCGCCCGCACGCGGTGGTCGGCGCGGCGGGCCCGGCGGAGGAGGGGAGCCGCCTCCGGTTTGCGCTGCCGGTGGCCCTGCCGCCGGACGGCGACTACGAGGTCCTCGTCGGCGGCAGGACCCGGCCTGCCGGCAAGCCGGGCACCGACCGGCGGGTCGCGACGGTCGAGGGCAACGAGATCGTGGTCCCGGGCCACACCGTCCGCGGTGCAGCCCGGGTGGTCTTCGTGTCCCGGCGGTGAGCGGGCTCGTGGCGGTGATCGGTTGACCCGGTCCGGGTGAGTATGTAATATCGTCGCACAAATCCGACATCAGACGGCGCGGCCCGTCGCCAATCGGCCGGCCGCGTGAAGGGCATGGAGGCGGCCGGCATGGGCGAGGACTTCTTCACCGGGGTGCCGGCGCCGATCGAGTTCGGCGGGCTCGAATCGGCCGATCCGCTGTCGTTCAAGGTGTACCAGCCCGACCGGCTGGTGCTCGGCAAGCGCATGGAGGAGCATCTCCGGATCGGCGTCTGCCTCTGGCACTCCTTCGCCTGGCCGGGCACGGACATGTTCGGGGCGGGGACGATGGATCGGCCATGGCTCCTCCCGGGCCGTGACCCGATGGACGCCGCGCGCGAGAAGATGGCCGCCGCCTTCGAGTTCCTCACGAAGCTCGGCGTTCCCTACTACTGCTTCCATGATCTCGATGTCGCGCCGGCGGGGCGGACATTCGCGGAGCTGGCCGCGAACCTCGACGCGCTCGCGGACGACGCGCTGGGGTACCAGGAGCGCACCGGCGTCCGCCTTCTGTGGGGCACGGCGAACCTGTTCACCCATCCGCGCTACGCGGCCGGGGCCGCCACCAACCCCGACCCCGAGGTGTTCGCCTGCGCCGCCGCCCAGGTCAAGCACATGCTCGAGGTCACCCAGCGGCTCGGCGGCGCCAACTACAACCTCTGGGGCGGCCGCGACGGGTATGACACGCTCCTCAATACCGACCTGCGGCGCGAGGGCGACCAGCTCGCCCGCTTCCTCCACCTGGTCGCCGAGCACAAGGCGAAGATCGGCTTCGAGGGCCTGCTCACGATCGAACCCAAGCCCATGGAGCCGACCAAGCACCAGTACGACCACGACACCGCGACCCTCCACGGCTTCCTGGTACGCCACGGTCTCGAGGGCGAGTACAAGGTCAACATCGAGGCGAACCACGCGACGCTCGCGGGGTACAGCTTCCACCACGAGGTCGCCTACGCCGTTGCCCACGGCATCCTGGGCAGCATCGACGCCAACCGCGGCGATCCCCAGAACGGATGGGACACCGACCAGTTCCCGAACTCGGTGGAGGACCTGGCGATGCCGCTCTATGAGATCCTCAAGGGCGGCGGGTTTACGACCGGCGGCTTCAACTTCGACGCCAAGCTGCGCCGTCAGAGCATCGACCGGACCGACCTGTTCCATGCCCACATCGGCGGCATCGACACGCTCGCGCGGGCCCTGCTGGTCGCGGCGGACATGCTGGAGGCGGGGACGCTCGGCTCGATGGTCGAGGCGCGCTATGCGGGCTGGTCGAGCGAGCTCGGACGCGACATCCTCGAGGGGCGCGTCTCGCTGGCCGACCTCGCCGCGAGGGTGGAGTCGGGCGAGATCGATCCGGTGCCCGTCAGCGGCCACCAGGAGCTGTACGAGAACGTCGCCAACCGGCACCTCTGGCGCCTCGACTGAGGCCGGGGGCGATGTACGTCCTCGGGATCGACGTCTCGACCACCGCCACCAAGGCCGTCCTCGTCGCCGAGGACGGCCGGGTCCGCGGGATGGGCACGGCGGAGTACGGGTTCACCCAGCCGCACCCGCTGTGGAGCGAACAGGAGCCCCGCCTCTGGTGGGACGGCGCGGTCGCCGCCATCCGGGAGGTCCTGGACGCCACCGGGACCGACCCGGCCGACATCGACGCCATCGGGCTCACCGGGCAGATGCACGGCCTGGTGCTGCTCGACTCGGCCGGTGACGTGCTCCGGCCGGCGATCCTGTGGAACGACCAGCGAACGGGAGCCGAATGCGACGCCATCCGGCAGGTGCTGGGGCGGGAGCGGCTGATCGCGCTCACGGGCAACGACGCGCTCACGGGCTTCACCGCCCCCAAGCTGGTCTGGGTCCGCGACCACGAGCCCGACGTGTGGCGGCGGGTTGCCCACGTCCTGCTGCCGAAGGACTACGTCCGGCTCCGGCTGACGGGCGAGTACGCGATGGACAAGGCGGACGGCGCCGGGACGATCCTGTTCGACCTCGCCGCGCGGGACTGGTCGCCAGAGGTGCTCGAGGCGCTTCGTATCGACCCGGCCTGGATGCCGCCCACGAGCGAGGGCCCCGAGATCACCGGGGCGGTCTCGCCGGCCGCGGCGGCGCTCACGGGCCTGCGTGCCGGGACACCGGTCGTGGCCGGGGGCGGCGACCAGGCGGCCAACGCGGTCGGCGTCGGGGTCGTGGTGCCCGGGCGGATGGCCCTGTCGCTCGGGACGTCGGGCGTCGTCTTCGCCACGACGGACCGGCCGCTCGTCGAGCCCGCGGGCCGCGTCCACGCGTTCTGCCACGCCGTGCCGGGCCGGTGGCACATGATGTCGGTGATGCTCTCGGCGGCCGGGAGCCTGCGCTGGTTCCGCGATGCGGTCGCTCCGGAGGTTGCCTTCGGCGATCTCGTTGCCGAGGCGGCCGGCGTCCGGGCGGGGAGCGAAGGGCTGCTGTTCCTGCCGTACCTGTCGGGAGAGCGCAGCCCGCACCCGGATCCGCTTGCCAGGGGGGCATTCGTCGGCCTCACGCTTGCCCACGACCGGCGCCACCTCACGCGTGCCGTCCTGGAGGGCGTTGCGTTCGGCTTGCGGGACGGCCTGGACCTGATGGTGGCGGCGGGGATGCCGGAGCCTGACCAGATCCGTGCGTCCGGCGGGGGAACCGCCAGCCGGATCTGGCTCCAGATCCTCGCGGACGTGCTGGACGCGGAGATCGCCACCGTGAACACGACCGAGGGAGCGGCCTACGGGGCCGGACTGCTGGCCGCCGTCGGTGCCGGCTGGTTCGGGACCGTCGAGGCGGCCGCCGAGGCGCTGGTCACCGCGACGCCCGTCGCCAGACCGGGTCCGGACGTGGGGGGCTACGCGGCGGCGCACGCGAGCTACGGCGCCCTGTACCCGGCGCTGGCGCCCTCGTTCCGGCGGCTCTGATCGAGCCGGGCACCGCGCGGCTGTCGGCGGCGATCGACCCTCGCGACCCCGCCCGTCAGCCGTGGAGCGTGGCGATGTCCTTCGCGGTGACCTCGCCGGGCTTCTTGCCCATGATGATCATGCCGAGGACCTCGTCCTTCGTGACGTCCGCCTTGTTGACCGTGCCGACGAGGCGGCCCTGGAGCATGACGCTGATCCGGTCGGCGAGGTCGAACACGTCGTGGATGTCGTGGCTGATCAGGAAGATCCCCAGGCCCTCGGCCTTGAGCTGCGCGACGAGCTCGCGGACCTGGACGGTCTCCGCCGGGCCGAGCGCCGCCGTGGGCTCGTCCATGATCAGGATGCGGGCATTGAAATGAATGGCCCGGGCGATGGCGACCGACTGCCGCTGGCCGCCGGAAAGCGACTTGACGGCCGTCTTGAAGTTCCGGAACCGCGGGTTCAGGCGGCCCATGACCTTGCGCGTCGCGGACTCCATCGCGGCGTCGTCGAGGGACCCGAACCTGCTCAGGAGCTCGCGGCCGAGGAACACGTTGCCGGCCGCGTCGATGTTGTCCGCCAGGGCCAGCGTCTGGTAGATCGTCTCGATCCCCAGGGCCTTGGCATCGCGCGGGTTGTGGATCTCGACCGGCTCGCCGTTGATGAGGATCTGTCCGGAATCGGCCGGATGGGCACCCGACAGGGTCCGGATCAGCGTGGACTTGCCGGCGCCGTTGCCGCCGACCACGCCGACCACCTCGCCGGCGTGGAGGTCCACGGTGACGTCCTCGACCGCATGGACACCGCCGAAGGCCACCCGGATGTCCCGCAGCTCGACCAGCGGGACCCGCGGCGCGGAGGGATGGACAGTGGGAACCGTTGCGGTCGTCGTGGTCATCGTCTCCACCTCATCCGCCGGCCTTGCGCCGCACGTAGGAGTCGAAGCCGACCGCGGCGACCAGCACGGCCCCGACGACGATGTCCTGCGTGGGCGAGTCAACGTTGAGGAGGAGCATCCCCGACCGGAGCGACTGCATCACGACGGCGCCGAGGATGGCGCCCGGAATCGTGCCGATGCCGCCGGCGAAGGACGTCCCGCCGATGACCGCGGCGGAGATGACGTCCAGCTCGTTCGTGGTGCCCAGGCCGGTCACGGCGGCATTGAGACGAGCGGTCTGGATCGCGGCGCTGATGGCGCACATCACGCCCATCAGCACGAACGTCATCGTGATCGTGCGCCGGACGTTGATGCCGCCCAGCTCGGCCGCATCGGGGTTGCCTCCGATCGCGTAGACGTAGCGACCAAAGCGCCGACGGGAGGCGACGTAGGCCATCACGAGGCCCACACCGAGCATCAGCAGGACCGGGATGGCGATGCCCGTCGGGATGAACAGGCCGCCGGCCGGCCACGCGATCCCCTGTGCCTCGGCGTAGTCGCGGGCAAGGGCTTCGGGCCAGGGGTAACTGTTGGCGACCCAGACCGCGACCAGGACGGCGAGGCAGCCCAGCACCCCGAGCAGCACCTCGGCCCACATGACCCGGACCGGGAAGCCGTAACGCCGCCGGCGCCGACGCCCGGCGATCAGCGTGTAGATGATTCCCAGACAGGCGATCAGGCCCACGACCCAGCTCGCGACCTCGCCCAGTGACGCACCGGGACCGCCGCCGAGGAGGCGGAAGTTGACGTCGAGCGGGGCGATGGTCTGGCCCTGGGCATACCGGAAGATCAGGCCGCGCCAGACGAGCAGCCCGCCGAGGGTGACGATGAACGAGGGAATCCTGGCGTAGGCGACGAGGACGCCCTGGAACCCGCCGAGAAGGGCGCCGAGGACGACCCCGACCAGCAGCGTGATGATCCACGTGTACGGCTGGTCGAATCCGAGACCGAGCGTCTTGGGGATCCACTCCGCCTGGACCATGGCCATCGTGTAGCCGAGGAACCCGAGCAGGGACCCGACCGAGAGGTCGATGTTGCGCGACACGATGATGAGGACCATCGCGGTCGCCATGATGGCGATCGAGGCGCTCTGGACGGACAGGTTCCAGAGGTTGCGC
Source organism: uncultured Chloroflexota bacterium (assembly GCA_947085195.1). Taxonomy (GTDB): domain Bacteria; phylum Chloroflexota; class Limnocylindria; order Limnocylindrales; family CSP1-4; genus CAIXZV01. Next base: position 5,653 of record CAMTVM010000005.1, on the reverse strand, counting down.
GGCGTGAGGAAGCTGCCGCCCGAGATGACGTTGAAGAAGATCCAGATGACCGCCAGGGCACCGATCATGCCCAGCAGGCGGGTGTCGATCTCCAGCGAGAACAGCAGCGAGCGCAGCGAGCGCGGCGGCTCGCGCGACGCGTCGGGAAGGACCCCGGAAGCCTCGGTCATCTCACTCCTCGCTGGAGATGGGGCTCAGCTGTGGTGGGCCCCCCGGCGCCGCTGGCGCCGGGGGGCCTTGGGGGTTCGCTGCGTCCCGAGGACGTCAGTTGCAGACCGCGACGGCACCTGCCTTCACGCCCTGGCACAGGTCGGCCTTGGTGATCCAGCCCGCATCCACGACCACGTCAAGGTTGTCCTTGGTGACCGGGATGGGGGTCAGGAGGATCGACGTCATGGAGTTCTTCCCGGGGCTCTCGAACTGGATCGTCCCGGTGACCTTGGTGAGGTCCGGGTCGGCGCACAGCTGCATGGCAGCCTTGCCGGCCGCGGCCCCGAGTGCGCGCGCGTCCTTCCAGACGGAGACCGTCTGGGTGCCGAGCGCGACCCGGTTGAGCGCTGCCTTGTCGCCGTCCTGGCCGGAGACCGGCACCTTGCCCGCGAGGCCCTGGGCCTCGAGGGCGGCGACGACGCCGCCGGCCGTGCCGTCGTTCGACGCCACGACCGCGTCCACCTTGTTGTTGTTCGCGGTCAGGATCTGCTCCATGTTCGTCTGCGCGACGGCAGGATCCCAGTTGTCGGTGTACGACTCGCCGACGTTCTTGATCGCGCCGGACTTGATCGCCTCGTCGAGGATCTCCTGCTGGCCGCCGCGGAGGAAGTCCGCGTTCGCGTCGGCCTGGTTCCCCTTGATGAAGACGTAGTTGCCCTTGGGCATCACCTTGAAGATCTCGCGCGCCTGCATCCGCCCGACCTCGACGTTGTCGAACGTGATGTAGAGCGCCTTCGGATCCTCGATCAGCCGGTCGTACGCGATGACCGGCACGCCGTCGGCGAGGGCGGCCGCGACGGCAGGCTTGATGGCCGTGCCGTCCTGGGCGAGGACGACGACGACCTTCGCGCCCTGGGAGATCAAGTTCGCGACGTTGCTGGCCTGGGTCTCCGCGGACGACTTGGCGTCGTTGTTGATGTACTTCCCGCCGGCGTCCTCGATCGCCTTCTTGAGCGCGGGCTCATCCCACTTCGCCCAGCGCTCTTCCTGGTAGTTGTTCCACGAAACGCCGACGGTGCAGTCGGCGGCGGCGGGGCCGGTCGGTGCGGTCGTGGGCGTTCCACCACCGGTCGAGCATGCCCCGACGATGACGGCGGCAGCCCCGACAAGGGCCGCGAGCCTGCGAATCTGCATGTGCGTTGTCCTCCTCCAGTAGTGAGTCGGTCGTCGACGACCTGCGATAGGTGCGGCGCTACGCTACTACGATTGGCAAGTCCCCTTCATCCTGATCTCCCGTTCCGGGCGCGATGGGTGTGTGGGTTGGCAGGCAACGGCAGGGGTCCCTCATGCGGTGGCGAGGTGGAGGGCGCCGCCGGTGGGCCTGACCCAGTTCGCAGGGTCGGCCAGCAGCGGCTCGAAAGCGAGCTCGGCTGCTCCGAGCAGGAGGGCGTTCTCGCCCAGGACCGCCGGGACGATTCGGACCAGGGCAAGGGGTGCGGCCAGGCTGCGGCGGGCGAGTTCATCCTCGAGGGCTTCTCGGACGAAGGGGTGGATCCGGCCGAAGTGGCCACCGAGGACGATGATCCTCGGGTTGAACACGTTGACGAGTCCTGCCAGCCCGACGCCGAGCCAGCGGCCGATCTGATCGAGGGCCGACAGCGCGACCGGCGACCCGGCCGCAGCATCGGCCAGAGTGGCCTCCACCCCCGCCCGTCCGGCATCTGGCGAGCGCCCGGCGAGCGCCAGCAGGGCACCCTCGCCGACCTCGGTCTCCCAGCAACCGACCGAGCCGCAGGCGCAGGGCGAGCCGGCCGGATTGACGGGCATGTGGCCGATCTCACCGCCGTATCCCTCGGCCCCGGTGAGGGGCATGCCTCCGGTGATCACGCCGCCGCCGACACCCACCTCCCCCCACACCAACAGCACGTCGTCCACCCCGATCGCCGCCCCGCGTCGGTGTTCGGCGAGCACGCCCAGGTCTGCCTCGTTGCCGACAAAGACCGGGACCATGACGCCCAGCGCCCGTGCCAGCCGTGCCCCGAGCGGAACGTCCGTCCATCCCAGGTTTGGCGCCACCGACACAAGGCCGTCCTGCCGGCGGACGACGCCGGCGACGGCGACGCCGACGCTGATGAGGGGGTCGTCGGCAGGCCTGCCGAGCCGGAGGCCGGCTGCAAGGGTCGCCAGGTCCGTCACGATGTCGTCGACCCCGGAATGACCCCTCGGGCGCTCGATTCGGGTCGCGCCGAGGACACGACCGCCCAGCCCGACGATGGCCGCGGCGATCGAGTCGACGGCGATCTCGAGCGCAAGGACGACGGCGCCTTCCGGGTTGGGATGCACGTGCGGGGACGGCCGGCCCGGCGTGCCCAGTCGAACGGCAGCCGCCTCGGTGGCGAGGCCGGCGCCCGCGAGTTCGCCAACGAGCCCGCGGATGGCACTGCGGGTCAGGCCGGTGGCGGTGACGAGTTCCGAGCGCGAGAGCGGGCCTCTTTCGTGGAGCACGCGGACGATCGCGCTCAGGTTCGCCCGGCGCACCGTCTCGCTCCGCTGTCCGAGGTCCATCGCGTGGATGCTCACGAGGTTTGTGTTCCTTTCGTCGAAATCTGTGCCAGACTCCTACAAGCGCCCGTCCCTGTCAAGTGTTCGAGGAGGAAACCCGATGGATCGGCCCATTGGCCGGGTGGCCCCGAGGCGAACTGTCCGCTGGGGCGTCATGTCCACTGCTGACATCGCCACTGGCAAGGTGATCCCCGGCCTGCTCAAGGCAGCCAACGGCGAGGTGCTGGCGATTGCCTCGCGGGAGGAGGGCCGCGCGCGCTCGGCCGCGGCGACGTTTGGAATCCCACGCGCCTACGGGTCGTACGAAGACCTCCTTTCGGACCCGGACGTGGACGCCGTCTACATCCCGCTGCCGAACCACCTCCACGCCCGCTGGACGATCGCGGCCGCTGCGGCTGGCAAGCACGTCCTGTGCGAGAAGCCCATGGCGCTCACGGCGATCGAGGCCGAGGTGATGGTGGAGGCGTGCCGCGAGGCCGGCGTCCTGCTGATGGAGGCGTTCATGTACCGCCTCCATCCCTCATGGGTTGCCGCGTGCCAGCTGGTTGCCTCAGGCCGGATCGGCCGGCTGTGTGCGGTGGACAGCTGGTTCTCGTACTTCAATGCCGATCCGGCCAACATCCGGAACATCCGCGAGGCGGGTGGAGGCGCCCTGTTCGACATCGGCTGCTACTCGGTGAACCTGTCCCGGCTGCTGTTCGGTGGCGAGCCGGATCGCATCAGCGCGCACATCCTGCGCGACCCGGCGTCGGGCGTGGACATCCTGACGAGCGGCGTCCTCGGGTTCGGGGACGGGGTGGCCACGTTCACCTGTGCTACCCGGACGGAGCCGGACCAGCGCGTGGACATCTACGGCACCGAGGGCCGGATCTCGATCGGGATTCCGTTCAACATCCCGCCTGACCGGCCAACGACCATCTCCGTCATCGCCGGCGGCGACCCGCCCGTGGCGCCCGCGACCGAGATCCTCACGTTCGCCACCGCGGATCCGTACACCGTCGAGGCCGAGCGTTTCGCGGCGGCGATCCTGGGGGGCAGCCCGTCGCCCACGCCGCCCGACGACGCCGTCGCCAACCTCCGGGTCATCGAGCGGCTGTTCGCGGCAGGCGACGCACGCTGAGCATAGCGGTACCATCGCGACCAACCGCGGCCCGGGTCACCGGACCAGGAGGTGGCAGGGCTCATGGTCGAAGGAAGCGAACGTCGGGAAACGCGCTGGCGGTCGCGGCGAACGCGCGTGATCGCCAGCACCCTGGCCGTCGTCGTGGCGGTCGGCGCGATCGGCGGCCTCGCCGTCACCCGGCCGTGGATGCGCCAGCCCGCCTGCCCCCCGATCGCGGAGAATCCCGACTGGTCGGTGGCGCGCCGCTGGAACGAGGCGCTGCTCGACGCCATCCGGCGGGCCATGCCCGCGCCCACGGTCCACGCACGCAACCTGTTCCACGTGTCGGTCGCCATGTGGGATGCGTGGGCCGCCTATGACCCGGTTGCCACGGGGTACCTCGTGGACGAGGAGGCCGGGGCCGACAACGTGGCGGCTGCGCGAGACGAGGCGATCAGCTACGCCGCCTACCGGGTGCTGAGCGCGCGCTACATCACGTCCGTCGGCGGCGATGTCTCGCTGTCGCAGTTCGCCGACCTGATGGACGCCCTGTGCCACCCGGTGGACGTCACCACGACCGAGGGCGGGTCGCCCGCCGCGGTCGGCAACCGGATCGCGGCCGCGGTCCTGTTCTACGGCCGATCGGACGGCTCGAACGAGGCGAACGGTTACGCCCCCACGGACTTCAAGCCGGTCAACGGCCCGCTGGTGGTTGCCCGGCCGGGGGCGGAGATGACGGACCCGAACCGGTGGCAGCCGCTCCAACTCGAGCACATGATCTCGCAGAACGGCATCCCCGTGACCAACGGCGTCCAGCAGGCGATCGGTCCTCACTGGGGGCAGGTCACGGGCTTCGCCCTCCCCGACGGCGGCGACAGGGGCCTGCCCATCGATCCGGGGCCCCCCCCGCGGCTGCTGGATCCCGTGACGGACGCGGCCTTCAAGGAGCAGGCGATCGAGGTGATCCGGCTCAGCAGCCAGCTGGATCCCTCCGACGGCGTGACGCTGGACATCTCGCCGGGCGCGATGGGCGGCAACCCGCTCGGTTCGAACGACGGGCAGGGTCACGCCGTCAACCCGGCTACTGGGCAGCCCTACGCCCCGGACGTTGTCCTGCGGGGCGACTTCGGGCGCGTCCTGGCCGAGTTCTGGGCAGACGGCCCGAAGTCGGAGACCCCGCCGGGTCACTGGAATGTGCTCGCGAACCTCGTCTCGGACGAGCTGTCACCCGACCTTCGCATCGCCGGCGCGGGGGATGTGGTCGACCGGCTCGAGTGGGACGTCAAGCTCTACCTGGCCCTCAACGCCGCCGTCCACGACGCCGGAATCGCGGCGTGGGGCCTCAAGGGTTACTACGACGGCCCCAGGCCGATCTCGATGATCCGCCACATGGCCGGCATGGGCCAGTCGAGCGACCCGGCCCTGCCGTCGTACGACGTCCGCGGGCTGCCGCTGGTCCCGGACCTGGTGGAGCTGGTCACGGAGGAGACGACAGCCGCCGGCGGGCGCCACGCGGCGCTCGCCGGGCACGAGGGCGAGATCGCGATCCGGGCGTGGGGCGGCAATCCGGACGACCCCGCCACGCAGGTCGGGGGCGTCGCCTGGATCCTCGGGGAGGCATGGCTCCCGTACCAGCTCCCGACGTTCGTGACCCCGGCCTTCCCCGGCTTCGTCTCCGGTCACAGCACGTTCAGCCGTGCCGCGGCGGAGGTCCTGGCCGCCTTCACCGGGAGCGAGTACTTCCCGGGCGGCGGGAGCGGCTACACGATCAAGGCGGGCTCGCTGACCTTCGAGGCCGGCCCGACGACCGACGTGCGCCTCGAATGGGCGACCTACTTC
>CAMTVM010000004.1:0-80612 GCA_947085195.1 uncultured Chloroflexota bacterium | reverse complement strand
GATCATGCCCGGCGACAACGTCGACATGACCGTCGAGCTGATCACCCCGATCGCGCTCGAAGTCGGCCAGCGGTTCGCGATCCGCGAGGGCGGTCGCACCGTCGGCGCCGGCGCGATCACCAGCATCATCGCGTAGCGAGACAGAGATGGCGAAGCAGCGGATCCGAATCCGCCTCAAGGCCTACGACCACCGGCTGCTGGATCAGTCGGCAGCCCAGATCGTGGAGACGGCGCAGCGCACCGGCGCGGACGTCGTCGGACCGGTGCCGCTGCCGACCCGGATCGAGAAGTTCACCGTCCTGCGGTCACCGTTCATCGACAAGGACTCCCGGGAGCAGTTCGAGATCCGCACCCACAAGCGGCTCATCGACATCCTGGACCCGTCGTCGAAGACGGTGGACGCCCTGATGCGACTCTCGCTTGCCGCGGGCGTCGACATCGAGATCAAGATGTGATGAGCGACGACGTGATCGAGCTGGCGCTCGCCGCTCAGGCGAAGCCAGCGCAAGGCGCCGACGAGCACGCGAGCGAGCGCACTCCGGTGCGTGAGCGAGCGCGCGCAGGAGGCAACGCCGCGATGGGTCGCATCAGCGAGCGAGCGCGATGAGCATTGGGCTGATCGGCCGTAAGGTCGGCATGACACAGGTCTTCCAGCCGGACGGGACGATGGTCGCCGTCTCGGTCGTGGAAGTGACCCCGAACACCGTGACCCGGCTCCGCACGGACGAGCGGGATGGCTACACGGCCGTCCAGCTCGGCGCCGGCGAGCGCCGCAAGCTGACAAAGCCGCTCGCCGGCCAGTTGAAGGGCCTGCCGAGGGTCAGGACGATCCGCGAGTTCCGGCTCGACGGCGCGGCCGAGTTCAGCGTGGGCCAGCGGCTGACGGTCGGCGAGATCTTCACCGAGGGCGACCTCGTCGACATCACCGGCGTCTCCAAGGGCCAGGGCTTCGCGGGAACCGTGAAGCGCCACAACTTCTCGCGCGGCCCCAAGACCCACGGCTCCGACAACTACCGAAGGCCGGGCTCCATCGGCCCCGGCACCACGCCCGGTCGCGTCTACAAGGGCCTCAAGATGGGTGGCCACATGGGGCACGAGCGGGTCACCATCAAGAAGCTGCGCGTCGTCCGCGTCGACCCGGAGCGGAACCTGATCCTCGTGAAGGGAACCGTCCCCGGGGCGCCCGGCGCGCTCACCTTCGTCCGGAAGGCTTGACGATGCCGCAGACAACCCTCTATGACCGAACCGGCGCCACCGTCGGGAGCGTGGAGCTCAACGAGGCGCTGTTCGCAGCCCCTGTGAACGAGGCCGTGCTCCACCAGGCGGTCGTCGCCCAGCTGGCCGGGCGCCACCTTGGCACCCACGACACCAAGACTCGCGGCGAGGTCCGAGGCGGCGGCAAGAAGCCGTACCGCCAGAAGGGCACCGGCCGCGCCCGCCAGGGCACGCGCACGGCCCCGCACTACCGGGGCGGCGGCGTCGTGTTCGGCCCGCACCCGCGCTCGTACGACCAGAAGCTGCCCAAGAAGATGCGCCGCCTGGCGCTTCGTTCGGCCCTGACCGCCAAGTTCGGCGACGACGCAATCCGCGTGGTCGACAGGTTCGGCATGGACGCCGAGCCCCGGACGAATCTGTTCGTCGGCATCCTGCGGGCGCTCGGCGCCGGGGACGGCCACGAGCGGCGTGTGTTGGTGGTGGCCCCCGCGAAGGACGAGATGCTCCTCCGCTCCGCCGCCAACCTGCCCTCGGTGTCGATCATCCTGGCGGACTCGCTCAACGTCGTCGACCTGCTCAATGCGGACGCCGTCCTGATCGAGCAGCCGGCGCTGGCCCGGATGGCGGAGGTGTACGCGTGACCGCTCTGACCGCTGCCGACATCATCCTCCGTCCGGTGATCTCGGAGAAGTCGATCGACGAGTCCGGCCGGGGCAAGTACACGTTTGCCGTGCACGACAAGGCCAACAAGATCCAGATCAGGGCCGCCGTCGAGGAGCTCTACAGCAAGGAGAAGGTGACCGTGGTCGCCGTCAACGTGCTGACCTCGAAGTCGAAGGAGAAGCGGCGGGGCACGAAGCGCGGCCGGATCGCCGGCCACACCTCCGCCTGGCGGAAGGCGATCGTGACCCTGGCCCCCGGCCAGAAGATCGAGTTCTTCGAGGGGGTATAGGAATGCCGCTGCGAAGCTACAAGGCAACGTCTCCGGGCCGCCGGTGGATGACTCGCTCGACCTTCGAGGAGATCACCACCGACCAGCCCCACAAGCCGCTCCTCGAGCCGATGAAGCGCGGCTCGGGCCGCAACAACCAGGGCCGGCTCACCGTGCGCCATCGTGGCGGCGGCGAGAAGACCCACTACCGCAGGATCGATTTCAAGCGTGACAAGCCCGGCGTGCCGGCTCGCCTCGCGACCATCGAGTACGACCCCAACCGGTCTGCGCGCATCGGCCTGCTCCACTACCGGGATGGTGAGAAGCGGTACATGCTCCTCCCGAACGGCCTGAAGGTCGGGGACCTCATCGTTTCCGGTCCCGAAGCCGAGGCCCGGGTGGGGAACGCCCTGCCGATCGCGAACATCCCGCTCGGTACCACCATCCACAACATCGAGCTCACCCCGGGCAAGGGCGGCCAGATCGTCCGGTCCGCCGGCACCTCGGCCCAGCTCCTGGCCAAGGAGGGCGACCTTGCCCAGGTCCGCCTCCCGTCGGGAGAGGTCCGCCGCGTCCCGATGCGGTGCATGGCGACGATCGGGCAGGTCTCGAACGTCGATCACGAGAACCAGAGCCTCGGCAAGGCCGGACGCGCCCGACACATGGGCCGGCGCCCGGAGGTCCGCGGCGTCGCGATGACCCCGCGGGATCACCCGCACGGTGGTGGCGAAGGCAAGAGCCCGACGGGCATGCCTCCCAAGACCCCGTGGGGCAAGCCCGCGATGGGCTACCGGACGCGGCGAGGCAAGGCGACGAGCCGCCTCATCGTCCGCAGCCGTCATCGCAAGTCGTAGAGAGGAGCTAGAGCATGTCGCGATCGGTCAAGAAGGGACCGTTCGTCCAGCCCCGGCTTCTCGCCCGGGTGCAGGATATGAACAAGCGGAGCGAGCGCAAGGTCTTGAAGACCTGGTCGCGCGCGTCCGTCATCTTCCCTGACTTCATCGGCCACACCATTGCCGTCTACAACGGCAGGAAGCATGTGCCGGTGTACGTCACGGAGAACATGGTCGGTCACCGACTCGGCGAATTTGCCCCGACCCGCACGTACCGCGGGCACGGCAAGACCGCCGACCGGTCCGGCGGACTGCGGTAGGGGAGCGAACGACGTGCGCGTCTCTGCCACTGCCAAGTACCTGCGGGGCTCCACCCGGAAGGCCCGCCTCATCACCGAGGCGATCAAGGGCAAGCCGGTCGAGGAGGCCGCCGCGCTCCTGCGGTTCATGCCGCAGGCGGCCGCTCGCGATGTCGCGCGCGTGCTGAAGAGCGCGACGGCGAACGCCGAGAACAACCTGAACCGGTCGGCCGACGAGCTCATCGTCGCCGATGCGGTCGCCAACGAGGGCCCGACGATCAAGCGATGGCGCCCGCGGGCCCAGGGTCGGGCCTTCCCGATCCACAAGCCCATGACGCACATCACGGTCGTCGTGGCCGACCGGGAGGCCTAGGCATGGGACACAAGGTCCATCCGTACGGCTACCGCCTGGGCTACACCCGAACGTGGACCGCCAAGTGGTACGCCGACAAGGACTACACCACCCTCCTCAAGGAGGACATCTCGATCCGGCAGCTGCTTGACCGGCGCCTCGCGAACGCCAGCGTCAGCGGTGTGGAGATCGAGCGTGGCATCAACCACGTGACGGTCTCGATCCACACCGCCAAGCCGGGCATCGTGATCGGCCGCGGCGGCCAGAACGTCGAAGTCCTGCGCAAGGAGATCGGCGACCTGGCCAAGCGCAAGGTCAAGCTGGAGATCAAGGAGATCCGCCAGCCGGAGCTTGACGCGTACCTCGTCGCGCTCAACATCGCCCAGCAGCTGACCCGCCGTGTCGCCTACAAGAAGGCGATGAAGCAGTCGATCCAGCGGTCGATGAAGGCCGGCGCCAAGGGCGTGAAGATCGCCCTCGCCGGCCGCCTCGGCGGCTCGGAGATGGGCCGCCGCGAGTGGGACCGCGAGGGTCGCATCCCGCTCGGCACCCTGCGCGCCGACATCAGCTACGGTCAGGTGCACGCCCACACGACCTACGGTCGCATCGGCGTGAAGGTCTGGATCTACAAGGGCGAAATCCCCGTGGAGCGCAAGCGCCGCGAGGCGGCTGCCCCCGCCGTCGCGGCTGTCGCCGCGCAGGGGGTGTGACGCCATGCTGATGCCGCGACGCGTCAAGCACCGCAAGGTGATGCGCGGCCGGATGTCCGGGATGGCGAAGGGCGGCCACACCGTCGCGTTCGGCGACTATGGCCTGGCCACGCTCGAGCCGGCCTGGATCACGGCCCGGCAGATCGAGGCCGCCCGGCGGGCCATGACCCGCTCGGTCAAGCGCGGGGGCAAGATCTGGATCCGCATCTTCCCGGACAAGCCGGCGACGAAGAAGCCGGCCGAGACCCGGATGGGCTCGGGCAAGGGCGCCCCGGATCACTGGGTCGCCGTCGTGCGCCCCGGACGGATCCTGTTCGAGATGGCGGGCGTCGAGCACGAGGCGGCCGTCGAGGCCATGCGGCTCGCGTCCCACAAGCTCCCGGTCGCGACCCGTGTCGTCGTCCGCGAGATCGCGAAGGAGGTCACCGATGGAGATCGGTGAGGTCCGGAAGCTCACGGACCACGAGCTGGACGATCGGCTTCGGGAAGCCAAGCAGGACCTCTGGCAGGCCCGCTTCGCCCTTTCGACCCGCCAGCTGAAGGACTACAGCCAGATCCCGGCGACGCGACGGACGATCGCCCGGATCCTCACCGTCAAGCGCGAGCGGGCAACCGCGCCGCGCTCGGCGGAGTAGGAGCGTCGGGATGCCCACCGCAGGAGCCACCACACCCGTGAAGGGACAGCGCAAGACCAAGGTCGGCCGCGTCGTGAGCGACAAGATGGACAAGACGATCGTCGTGTCCGTCGAGCGCCTGACGCGGCACCCCCTCTACAAGCGCGTCATGAAGGCCTCGACCAAGTTCGCGGCCCACGATGAGGCCAACGAGGCGAAGATCGGCGACACGGTCCTCATCGAGGAGTCGCGTCCCCTCTCCGCCACCAAGCGCTGGCGCCTGGTGACCGTCCTCTCCCGCGAGGGCGAGGACCGGGCAGGCGTGATCATCCCGGCCGAGGAGGCCGAGACGACCGAGGCGATCCACGCCCTCTCGCACCCCGGCCGACATGCCGAGGGTGAGGAGGTCCAGGCGTGATCCAGGCCTCGACGCGCCTCCGCGTGGCCGACAACACCGGCGCCCGCACGATCGAGTGCATCCGGATCATGGGGCGCTCGCGCAAGACGGTCGCCGGCATCGGCGACGTGATCATCGCGAGCGTGAAGACCGCGATCCCGAATGCCCCGGTCAAGAAGGGCGATGTCGTGCGCGCGGTGATCGTGCGCACGTCCAAGGAGATCGGCCGCCCGGACGGGAGCTACATCCGCTTCGACGAGAACGCGGCGGTGCTCATCAACAACCAGGGCAACCCCCGCGGGACCCGGATCTTCGGGCCCGTCGCCCGTGAGCTGCGTGACCGGAACTACATGAAGATCGTGTCTCTCGCGCCGGAGGTGCTCTGATGCCCGACCGGTCCATCGAACACCGGACGAAGGTCCCGGAGATTCGCAAGGGCGACACCGTCGTCGTGCTCGCCGGCAAGGATGCCGGCAAGCGCGGCAAGGTCGACCAGGTGATCCGCCGGGATCCCTCGCCGTCCCCCGTCCGCTCGGGGTACCGTCGCACGTCCCTCAAGGGTGGGGTGCTGGTGGTCGTCGAGGGGCTCAACATCGCCCGCAAGCACACCAAGCCGCGCCAGCGCTCCTCGGGCGGCCCGGGCTCCATGCCCACGGTCGACCCGGGCGGCATCCTGGATCGCGCGATGCCGCTCCCGGTCAGCCGGGTGATGATCGTCTGCGGCCACTGCGACCGCCCGACGCGAGTCGGTCACCGGACGCTCGACAACGGCACCCGGGTGCGCACCTGCCACCACTGCGGCGAGCCGCTGGAGGTGAAGGCGTGAGCGGGCAGTTGAAGGAGCGGTACACGGCAGAGGTGGTCCCCGCGCTGCAGAAGCAGTTCGAGTACGTCAACCCGATGCAGCTGCCGCGCCTGGACAAGATCGTCCTCAACATCGGCCTGGGCGAGGCCCTCACCAACGCGAAGGCGGTGGACGCCGCGGTCGGCGACCTGCAGCTGATCACCGGCCAGAAGCCGATCGTCACCCGCGCCAAGCGGTCGATCGCGCAGTTCCGGGTTCGCACCGGCAACCCGATCGGCGTGAAGGTGACCCTGCGCGGTGACCGGATGTGGGACTTCCTGGAGCGCCTCACGCGGCTCGCGCTTCCGCGCATCCGCGACTTCCGGGGCGTGCCGGGCAAGTCCTTCGATGGGCGAGGCAACTACTCGCTCGGCCTCCGGGAGCAGCTTGCCTTCCCGGAGATCGACTATGACAAGGTGGACCGTCTCCGCGGGCTGGAGATCAGCATCGTGACGACGGCGAAGACCGACGAGGAGTCGAAGCGCCTGCTCGAACTCCTCGGCATGCCCTTCGCCGGCTAGGGCGCGGGGAGGAGTCCAGATGGCCAAGAAGTCCATGATCGCGAAGGCGAAGCGGGAGCCGAAGCACCCGGTGCAGGGGTATCACCGCTGCTACGTCTGCGGCCGCCCGCGGGCGTACATGCGCCGCTTCGCCCTGTGCCGCATCTGCTTCCGCGAGCGAGCGCTCGTCGGCGAGCTGCCCGGCGTCACGAAGTCGAGCTGGTAGGAAGATGAACGTCTCCGACCCGATCGCGGACATGCTCACGCGTGTCCGCAACGCGTCCCGGGCGCGCCATACGGAGGTCGTCGTACCCGCCTCGCGCACGAAGCGCGAGATCGCGCGGATCCTCAAGGAGGAAGGCTTCATCGCCGACGTCCGCGAGGAGCGTGATGGGCCGGCGCAGCTCCTGCGCATCCAACTCAAGTATGTCGACGGCAAGGTGTCGGTCGTCTCGGGCCTCAAGCGGATCAGCAAGCCGGGTCTGCGCGTCTACGCGCAGAAGACGGAGATCCCGCGCGTCCTGGGCGGGCTGGGCATCGTGATCGTCAGCACCAGCAAGGGGATCATGACCGGCGCCCAGGCCAAGCAGGCGGCGCTCGGTGGCGAGATCCTCGCCTACGTCTGGTAGCGCGATGTCCCGCATTGGCCGACTCCCCATCCAGGTTCCCGACGGCGTGGACGTCACGTTCGACGGGCGCATCATCACGGTCAAGGGCCCCAAGGGGTCCCTCACCCGCCAACTGCCGCCCCGGATCGAGGTGGAGCGCGAGGGCGAGACCCTCGTCGTCACCCGGCCCACGGAGAACAAGCTCGACAAGTCGCTCCACGGCCTGACGCGCACGCTCGTCAACAACATGGTCGTAGGCGTCACCACCGGGTACCGCAAGGGACTCGAGATCGTCGGCGTCGGCTACCGCGCGCAGAAGGTGGGCGAGAAGCTCGTCCTCGCGCTCGGCTATAGCCACCCGGTCGAGATCGATCCGCCCGTCGGCATCAGCTTCGAGCTCGAGACCCCGGTCCGCCTCGCGGTCGTGGGCATCGACAAGGAGCTCGTCGGCCAGTACGCGGCGAAGGTCCGGGCCACCCGCAAGCCCGAGCCCTACAAGGGCAAGGGCGTCCGGTATGCCGGTGAGAAGGTCCGCCGCAAGGCAGGCAAGGCCGGCAAGATCGGCGGGAAGAAATAGCCATGACCAAGCTCACAACCCGTTCCGCCTCGCGCACCAAGCGCCATGAGCGAATCCGCCTCCGCCTGTCGGGGACGAGCTCGCGGCCGCGCCTCGCGGTGTTCCGCAGCCTGAACCACATCTACGCCCAGGTCATCGACGACCGGAGCGGCCGGACGCTGGCCGCCGCGTCCTCGCTCGACGTCGGCCTCCGCGGTGCCGAGGGCACGAAGACGGCGGATGCCAGGCGCGTCGGCCAGCTCGTGGCCGAGCGTGCGAAGGTGGCCGGCGTGGACAAGGTGGTCTTCGACCGGGCGGGCTTCCAGTACCACGGGCGGGTTCGCTCGCTCGCCGAGGCGGCCCGCGAGGCCGGCCTCGACTTCTGAGAGGACACCCTGTGGCCCGCATCGACCCGAACAAGCTTGCGCTCGAGGAGCGCGTCGTCCAGATCAACCGCGTCGCCAAGGTGCACAAGGGCGGCCGGCGCTTTTCGTTCTCGGCGGTCATCGTCGTGGGCGACGGCAACGGCCACGTGGGGGTCGGCCTCGGCAAGGCTGGCGACGTGCCCGAGTCCATCCGCAAGGGCGTCGAGGACGCGAAGAAGCACATCGTGCGCATCCCGATGGTCGGGACCACGATCCCGCACGAGGTGCGCGAGGAGTATGCCGCCGCGCGCGTGCTGCTCAAGCCGGCCTCCAAGGGCACCGGCGTCATCGCCGGCGGCGCCGTCCGCGCCGTCGTCGAGGCTGCGGGGATCCGCGACATCCTGTCCAAGATCCACGGCTCCACCAACCCGGTGAACGTCACCCGCGCGACGCTCAACGCGCTCACCAGCCTCCGGTCCGTCGAGGAGCTCGCCCGCCAGCGCGGCGTGAAGCTCCGCCTCGTCGTGCCCGGCCAGCCGGCTGCGGCGCAGGAGGTGGCTGATGGCCGCTAGGCTCCGCGTCACCCAGACCAAGAGCACGATCAGCCATATCGCCCGCAACAGGGCGACGATCCGCGCGCTGGGCCTGCACGGCATCGGCAGCTCGTCGATCCTGCCGGACAATCCCGCCGTCCGCGGCATGGTCCGCCAGGTCAGGTTCCTCGTGACGTTCGAGGAGCTCCCCGAGGGCGCGGACGCGACGACCCCGGAGACCAACTGATGAAGATCCACGACCTTCGCCCAGCGGAAGGGTCGACCAGGAAGCGGACCCGGGTGGGCCGCGGCATCGCCGCCGGCAAGGGCAAGACCGCGGGCCGCGGCACCAAGGGCCAGAAGTCGCGCGCCGGCGCCTCGATCCCCGCCTGGTTCGAGGGAGGCCAGACGCCGCTCCACATCCGGATCCCGAAGCTCCGCGGCTTCCGCAACATCAACGACATCGAGTACGAGGTCGTCAACGTCGGCGCCATCAGCGCTGCGATCGCCTCGGGCAAGCTGCAGCAGGAGCAGGGCGTGCCGGTCACGGTCAACGCCGACACCCTGAAGGCGGCGGGCCTGGTGCGCCGTGACCGCCTTCCGCTCAAGGTCCTCGGCCACGGTGAGGTCGACGCGAAGCTGTTCGTGTTGGCGGATGCCTTCACCAGGAGCGCTCGCGAGAAGATCGAGACGGCGGGCGGTACGGCCCAGGTGATCGAGATCCCGAGCTCGCCCCTCGCCGCCATCGGGATCGAGCCCGCGGCCGACACAGCCGACAACGGCTAGGCACCCGTGTTCGAGGCCCTGCTCAACGCGTTCCGGGCACCGGACCTCCGGCGCCGGATCCTGTACGTCGCCTTCATCCTGCTGGTCTTCCGGTTCCTGGCGCACGTGCCGGTACCGGGCGTGGACCGGGCGCAGCTCACGCAGTTCCTGGAGGACAGTCCCATCTTCGGGCTGCTCGACCTGTTCTCGGGCGGCGGCCTGTCAAACTTCTCGGTCGTGGCGCTGGGAGTGAACCCGTACATCAACGCCTCGATCATCATGCAGCTGATGACCGGCGTGATTCCGTCGCTCCAGGCCCTCCAGCGCGAGGGTGAGTACGGGCGGACCAAGATCAACCAGTACACCCGGTACCTGTCGGTGCCGCTGGCGCTGCTCCAGTCCTACGGGTTCCTGGCGCTGCTCAATGCGAACAACGTCCTCGCGACCCCGTTCGACCTCGGCAGCTGGGAGACCATCACCCAGATCATCACGCTGACCGCAGGCTCCGTGACGCTGATGTGGCTCGGTGAGCTCATCACCGAGAAGGGCATCGGCAATGGTGTCAGCTTCATCATCTTCGCGGGGATCGTGAGCCTCGCCCCGGGGGCCCTCGCGGGCTTCCTCGCCAGTCCGGATCTCGCGACGCTCGTCCTGTTCGGTCTCCTGGCCATCGCCGCCGTCGCGGTGATCATCTACATCCAGGAGGGCCAGCGCCGCATCCCCGTCCAGTACGCCTCCCGTGTCCGTGGCCGGCGGATGTATCAGGGCGGCCAGACGTTCCTGCCGCTGCGCGTCAACCAGGCCGGCGTGATCCCGATCATCTTCGCGGTCAGCATCCTGCTGTTCCCGAGCCAGATCGCGAGCTACTTCACCAGCTCGCCCGGGCTCGTGGGCGAGATCGCGGCAGGGATCGTCAGCTGGCTGAGCAGCGGCTCGTGGCTGTACGTCATCCTCTACTTCCTGCTCACCGTCGGGTTCACGTACTTCTACACGGCGTTCACGTTCAAGCCGGACGAGACCGCCGAGCAGCTGCGCAAGAACGGCGGGTTCATTCCCGGGATCCGGCCGGGTCGACCCACGCAGGACTACCTTGCGAGGGTGGTCACGCGGATCACGGTCGCCGGCGCCCTGTTCTTGGGCATCGTCGCCGCCGCCCCCCCCTTCATCGGCCTCGTCCAGCCGCAGTTCGCCAACATGGCGCTGGGTGGCACGGGCATCCTGATCGTGGTCTCCGTCGTCGTCGAGACGATGAAGCAGCTTGAGGCCCAGCTGCTCATCCGCCAGTACGAGGGTTTCATTCGGTGAATGCGGTGGTCCTCCTCGGCGCCCCCGGCGCAGGGAAGGGCACTCAGGCTCCACTGCTCGCAACCCGTCTCGGAATCCCGGTCGTCGCCACCGGGGACCTGTTCCGGGCGGCCGTGCGCGATGGAACGGCCCTGGGGCAGGAAGCGCGCCACTACATGGACGCGGGGCAGCTCGTGCCCGACGACATCACGGTCCGGCTGCTGCTGGACCGGCTCGGTCGGCCGGACGCGGCGGCCGGTGTCCTTCTCGACGGCTTTCCACGGACCGGCACTCAAGCCGGGGCCCTCGACCGGGCGCTTGCCGAGCGCGGCGCCCGGGTCGCTGCCGCCATCCTGGTCGATGTTCCGTTCGCCGAGCTGGTCCGACGCATGTCGGGCCGCTGGGTCTGCCGGAAGGCCGGCCACCCCTTCCACGTGACCTCCAGCCCGCCCCGCGTCGCGGGCGTCTGCGACCTCGACGGATCCGAGCTCTACCAGCGCGCCGACGATCGTCCGGAGACGATCCGCGCCCGCATGGACCAGCAGATGGGAGCCCTCGCCGAGGTCATCGACCACTACCGGTCGGCGGGCGTCCTGCGTACGGTGGACGGCCTCCGCGAGATCAACGAGGTTGCGGAGGCGATCGGCGTCGCCCTGGATGAGGCGGGCATCGGCACTGCCGCGGCGCTGCGGCAGGTCGCGGCCACCTGATGCAGATCACCACCAAGTCGAAGGCCCAGATCGCGAAGATGCGGTCGTCCGGGCGGATCGTCGCCGAGGTGCTGGCCCTCGTGGAGGAGAGCCTCAGGCCGGGGATCTCGACCGCGGAGCTGGATCGCCTCGCCGACCGACACATCCGCACGTCGGGGGGGACCCCGTCCTTCGTCGGGTACCTCGCGGCCTCCGGCACCTACGACCCCTCCAACCCGAGGTCGTTCCCGGCGTCGACCTGTATCTCGATCGACCACGAGATCGTCCACGGCATCCCCGGCGACCGGGAGATCAGGGCCGGCCAGATCGTATCGGTCGATGTCGGCGTGATCTACGACGGCTGGCACGGCGACGGTGCGCGGTCGTTCATCTGCGGGGGCGAGACCGCGGGCACCCCCGAGGCGGTGAGGCTGGTCCAGACCACGCGCCTGGCGCTGATGGCGGGCATCGCGGCTGCCCAACCCGGCAACCGCATCGCCGACATCTCGGGAGCGGTGGAGGACGTCGCGGTCGCCGCCGGTCTCGGCATCGTCCGTGGCTACGGAGGGCACGGTATCGGTTCGTCGATGCACGAACCGCCCCACGTGCTCAACTTCCGCACTCGCGATCCCGGCCTGAGGCTGGTGCCAGGGCACTGCCTGGCGATCGAGCCGATGCTCGTCATCGGCAGCGAGGCCACGCGCACGCTCGCAGACCGCTGGACGGTCGTGACCGCCGACCGGTCCCTGGCGGCCCACTTCGAGCACACGATCGCGATCACCGCCGACGGACCGCAGATCCTGACGACGGCCGCGGGGTGAGGAACACGGTGAGGAACCGGGTGTTGTCGGATCTGGTCGCATTTGGTATCCTCACCATTCGTGTGTCGGTCCAGCCGGGCCGACACTCGTGCTGAGAAGGACCAGGGAGCAAGGTTGGCGAAGAAGGACGCGATCGAAGTCGAGGGAACCGTGATCGAACCACTGCCGAACACGATGTTCGCGGTGGAGCTCGAGAACGGCCATCGCGTTCTCGCGCACATCAGCGGCAAGCTCCGGATGAACTTCATCCGGATCCTGCCCGGGGACCGGGTCCGCGTCGAACTGTCTCCCTACGACCTCACTCGGGGTCGAATCACCTACCGCCTGAAGTAATCGAGGAACCCGGTGAAGGTCAGAGCGTCCGTCAAGACGCGGTGCGACAACTGCAAGGTCATCCGGCGCCACGGCACCGTGATGGTCATCTGCGCGAATCCCAAGCACAAGCAGCGGCAGGGCTGACGCGATGGCACGTATTGCGGGCATCGATATCCCGCGCGAGAAGCGCGTCGAGATCGCCCTCACCTACATCTACGGGCTCGGGCTGTCCTCCAGCCAGAAGATCCTCAAGCAGACCAACGTCAACCCGGACACGCGCGTTCGGGACCTCACGGAAGACCAGGTCAACCGGCTCCGCGAGGTCATCGATCGCACGCACAAGGTCGAAGGCGACCTCCGACGCGAGGTGGCGCTGAACATCAAGCGCCTCATCGAGATCGGGTCGTACCGGGGCCTCCGCCACCGACGCAACCTCCCCGTGCGCGGGCAGCGCACCAAGACGAACGCCCGCCAGCGCCGGGGGCCGAAGAAGACGGTCGGCGCCCGGAAGAAGACGAAGTGACGAGGAATCGCTAACGCATGGCCGATCGAAAGCGCGCCGTCAAGCAGCGGCGCCGGGAGCGGAAGAACGTCCCGCAGGGACACGTCCACATTCAGGCGAGCTTCAACAACACGATCGTGACGATCACGGATCTGACCGGGAACGTCATCTCGTGGGGTTCTGCTGGCATCGCCGGGTTCAAGGGCTCCCGGAAGAGCACGCCGTACGCTGCCGCGCTCGCCGCGGACGGGGCGGCGCGTCGCGCCATGGAGCACGGCATGCGCCAGGTCGAGGTCTACGTCAAGGGACCCGGTGCCGGACGCGAGCAGGCGGTCCGGTCGCTCCAGGCGGCCGGTCTCGAGGTGAGCGCGATCACCGACGTCACGCCCATCCCTCACAACGGATGCCGCCCGCCCAAGCGGCGCCGCGTCTGAGCACAGAGAGACCATGGCCCGTTACACCGATGCTGTCTGCCGGCTCTGCCGCAGGGAAGGGCTGAAGCTCTTCCTCAAGGGCAGCCGCTGCTACACCAAGAAATGCTCGTTCGAGCGGCGCCCCACGCCGCCGGGCCAGCACGGCGTCCGCCGCCGCAAGGTTGGCGACTACGGCCTCCAGCTTCGTGAGAAGCAGAAGGTCCGCCGTGTCTACGGGGTCCTCGAGAAGCAGTTCCGGAACTACTTCGTCGAGGCCACGCGCCACGCCGGCGTGACCGGTGAGACCCTGCTCCGCTCGTTGGAGCTGCGCCTGGACAACGTCGTGTTCCGCCTCGGGTTTGCCCCGTCGCGGGCCGCCGCACGGCAGATGGTGGCCCATGGCCACTTCGCCGTCAACGGCGTCTCGACGAACATCCCCTCCTACCGGCTCAAGATCGGCGACAAGGTCGAGGTGCGGGTGTCGCATCGCGAGCGCGAGCTGTTCAAGACCGCGAAGGAGATTCTCCGGTCCCACCTGGCACCAGACTGGCTGAGCCTGGACGCGGCGAATCTTGCCGGGTCCGTGCTTGCAATGCCGCGTCGCGACCAGATGCCGCTCGACTTCAACGAGCAGCTCGTGGTCGAGTACTACTCGAGGTAGCCGCCCTCCATGATCGAACTCGAGTCCCCGCAGATCGAGCCCGTCTCGGAGGCCGGCACGTACGCGAAGTACGAGGCAGGACCGCTCCAGGCTGGCTACGGCGTCACCATCGGCAATGCGCTCCGGCGCGTGCTGCTGTCGTCCCTCGAAGGGGCGGCCGTGACGTCCATCCAGGTCCGTGACGTCTACCAGGAGTTCTCCACGATCCCGGGCGTCAAGGAGGACGTCACCCAGATCGTGCTGAACGTCAAGAAGCTCCGCCTCAAGAGCTTCGCAGCGCACCCGGTCCAGCTCCGGCTCATCAAGAGCGGCGCCGGCCCGGTCCTCGCCGCCGACATCGCCGAGTCCGCCGACATCGAGATCGTCAACTCCGAGCTCGTCCTGATGACGATCGATTCGGACGACGTGACGATCGAGATGGACCTGACCGTCGAGCGCGGCGTCGGCTACCTCGCGGCCGAGCGGTCCGAGGCGTTGCCGATCGGCGTCATCGCGGTCGACGCGATCTTCACGCCGGTCCGCAAGGTCAACTACTGGGTCGAGAGCACGCGCGTCGGCCAGATGACCAACTACGACAAGCTCACCCTGGAGATCGAGACCGACGGCACGATCACCCCCGAGGAGGCGCTCTCGCGCTCCGCGGACATCCTCGTGCGCCAGTTCCAGCCGTTCGTGACGATCGGGATGCAGGCCGCCGCGCCTGACCGCGCCGCCACCGGCGTCCCGCAGCTTCCCCCGAACATGCTCGACATGCCGATCGAGGAGCTGGACCTGCCGATGCGGGCCTACAACTCGCTGAAGCGCAACAACATCGTCAAGGTCGGCCAGCTGCTGCAGCTCAAGGACGACGACCTCCTCCGGATGCGCAACTTCGGCAAGAAGTCGCTGGACGAGATGAAGGAGCGCCTCCGAATGCGCGGCTTCATCCTCCCGGAGCCGGAGTCCGAGGACGCCCTGGACGACGAGGAGCCGTTCGGCGGCGACGAGGAGGAGGCCTGAGCCATGGCCCATCGAATCGACGGGCGCAAGCTCTCGCGCAAGCGCGGACCGCGCCTCGCCCTCTACAAGAACCTGACGGTCTCGGTCCTCCGCTACGAGCGGGTGAAGACCACCGAGGCCAAGGCCAAGGAGATCCGCGGCTACGTCGAGCGGATGATCACGCTCGCCAAGCGCGGGGATCTCGCGGCCCGACGGACGGTCGTCTCGGCGCTCCCGAACGAGCCGCTCGTCGTGAGCAAGCTGTTCGACGTCATCGCCCCGAAGTACGCCGATCGCCAGTCCGGGTTCACCCGCCTGGTGCACCTCGGCCAGCGGAAGGGCGACGCCGCCGAGATCGTGCAGATCGAGCTGGTCTGACGGCCTTGCCGGTCGAGCGCCCGAGAGGGCGCGCCGTGCGCTACAGCGCGCGGTGTGAATACGACGGGACGGACTTCGCGGGCTTCCAGCTCCAGCTGAACGCCCGCTCGGTCCAGGGAGAACTCGAGACTGCCCTGGCCCGCCTCTCCGGAGGCGTGCGGGTGGTAGTCGAAGGGGCAGGACGCACCGATACCGGAGTCCACGCCACGGGCCAGGTGATCGCCTTCACCTACCGGGGTACGCTCACCGGTCCGGAGCTCCAGCGGGCGGTCAACGCCCAGCTACCGAAGGACGTCGCGATCCGCGGCGTCCGAAGGGTCCCGGAGGGCTTCCACCCTCGCTACGCGGCGCGGTACCGGGAGTACCGCTACACCGTCTGGAACGGGCCGCGGAGCCCGCTGCACGAGCGCACGGCACTCTGGCTGCGGGACCCGCTGAACGTCGACGCCATGGCGGTCGCCGGGTCGGTCCTGGTGGGCCGGCACGACTTCTCCGCCTTCGGCCGAACGGACCGGTCGCCGGTCCGGATCGTGCACGCGGTCCGGGTCCGGAAGGCGGGATGCCTGGTGACGATCGATGTCACGGCGAACGCCTTCCTGCGGGGGCAGGTGCGGAGGATGGTGGCCTGTCTCCTGGAGGTGGGCCTCGGCAAGATGGATGAACAGGGCCTCCGGGCGGCACTCGCCGCACGGGTTCCGGCCCTCAATGGAGCAGCCGCCCCGGCCAAGGGACTCTGCCTCCGGCGCGTCGTCCTGGGGCGACGACCGATGGACGACAAGGAAGACGAGGAATGAGCGCGAAGACCTATACGCCTCGAGAGAGCGAGATCGAGCGACGCTGGTACGTCGTCGACGCGACGGACGAGACGCTCGGCCGCCTTGCGACGCGGATCGCGCGCGTCCTCGAGGGGAAGAACAAGCCCACCTACGCCCCGCACATGGACACGGGCGATCACGTCATCGTGCTCAACGCGTCGCGGATCACCGTGACCCGCGACAAGCTGACGTCCAAGGTCTACGCCCGCCACAGCGGCTATCCCGGCGGGTTCAAGGAGGAGACGCTCGGTCACCTCCTCAACCGCCGCCCGGAGGAGGTCATCCGCCGGACCGTCAAGGGGATGCTGCCGCACAACCGGCTGGGAACCCAGATGCTTCGGAAGCTGAAGGTCTATGCGGGGAACGACCATCCGCACCAGGCCCAGCAGCCCGAGCCGCTCGCCTGATCGAGGAGCCCTGATGTCGACGCCCGCGTTCTATTGGGGCACCGGCCGCCGCAAGACGGCGGTGGCCCGCGTTCGCCTCATCCCCGGTGAAGGCCAGATGGTCATCAACGGTCGGACCCCGGAGCAGCACTTCGGTGGCATCCTCGGTGAGGCGGAGCTCTTCCTCCCGTTCCGCGTGACCGGGACCGAGGGCCGCTACAACACGATGATCAAGGTCGAGGGTGGCGGCACCACCGGCCAGTCCGGCGCGATCCGCCACGGGATCGCCCGCGCGCTGCTGCAGTCCGACCCGGACTCGTTCCGGCTGCCGCTGCGGCAGGCAGGCCTGCTGACCCGCGACCCGCGAATGAAGGAGCGCAAGAAGTACGGTCTGAAGCGCGCTCGCAAGGCCCCCCAGTACACCAAGCGCTAGGTCGCAGCCGCCAGAAGGCCGAGGCGGAGGAGCGCCGAGATGCCTTCGCCCCGTTCCAGGTCAACGAGGCGCTCCCTGCGGCCTTCGCCGGATGCGGTCGTGATGCACTGCCTGCCTGCGCACCGCGGCGAGGAGATCACGTCCGACGCGATGGATGGCCCGAGGAGCATCATCTTCGATCAGTCGGAGAACGGGCTTCACGCGCAGAAGGCGCTGCTGGTGGAGCTCCTGGCCGGCTGACCGGTCGGAACAAGCGGGCGGAGGCGAGATCCGGATGAGCGGCGAGGCCCTCTACGAGCGCTACAAGGAGGCCCTGAGGCGCGGCCACGTCGCGGCGCTGCGGGGGCGCCTCGAGGAGGCTCTGACGGCGTATGCGGAGGCGGCGGCGATCGCGCCCGAGCGCTCCACGCCGCACACGAGTGCCGGGACCGCGCTCCTGCGCAGCAAGCGGGCCGCCGACGCCCTCCACCACTACACCGTCGCTCTCGGGCTCTCTGCGCGGGACGAGGCGGCGATCCTGGGACGCGCCCAGGCGCTGGCCGACCTCGACCGGCGATCGGAGGCGGCCGACGCGTTCGACGCGCTGGCCGAGGCGCGCGCCGCCGCGGGCAATCTGGCCGACGCGGTCGACGCCGCCCGCCGGAGCCTGGAGCTGGCGGAGCGCCGGGACCGTCGCCGCACGCTTGAGCGGTTGATCAGGCGCCTGCGGGAATCGGAGCCTGCCGCGCCGGGCCGGATCGCGTTGGAGCACGCGCTGCTGGTCCTCCACGGGGAAGCGGTCGTCCAGGACGTCTCCGGCGAGGCAGCGCAGGCCCCGGCTCCCGGGGCGAGCCCTTCGGTTGCCCGCCCCGGCGCAGGTCCGGCCGCGGTTGCGGATGACGGACCCGCCGTCGTGGAGGTCGACCTCGGTGAGCCGGTGGAGCGAGCGCCGGAGCCACCGCCCCCGGTCCGGTACCGGCGTGCCCTGGACCGGGACCTGGATCCCGACGTGAAGGCCTCGACGCTGGCGATCCGGGCGGAGGAGGCCGTCGACGTCGGGGACGCCGGGCCGGCCGTGGAGCGGCTGCTGGACCTCGCGGCGGCACATCGGCGCGACGGGCACATCGACGGTGCACTTGACGCGTGCTACCTCGCGCTGTCCGTCGCCCCGGACGACACCGGGATCCACCTCGCACTGGTCGAGCTGTACGACGAACGGGGCTGGGCCGCCCTCGCGACCGAGAAGCTGGACCTGGTCGGAATGCTGGCCAGCCTGGGTGGCGGGGCGGAGGCCATCGGGCGGATCGCGGCCGCGAGGGGTGACCGGGCCTGACCGGTGCCCGACGCTCGGCCCGCCGATCGGCGGGCCGAGGCGGCCCCGGAGCCCGGTGCTACACTCGCCCGAGATGCTCCCGCTCGTCGAGTCGCTCGCCCAGCAGATCACGTGGGCGACTGTCCTCGACATCGCGATCACGGCGCTGTTCATCTACTGGGTGTTCAGCCTGATCCGCGGCACGCGTGCCGTCACCCTCATCATCGGCGTCTCGATCCTGCTCGGCGTCTACGCCCTCGCCCAGTTCCTCGAGCTGCGCCTGTTCATGCAGCTCCTGCAGGCCGGCGCGGTCGTCGGGCTGTTCGCGCTGGTCGTCGTCTTCCAGCCGGAGCTCCGCCGCGCCCTCGAGCGTATCGGCCGCGTGGGCACGCTTGGCTGGCTGTTCGCCCCTGCGGCAGTTCGCCGCGTCGAGCACATCGCCGGCGAGGTGTCCAGGGCGGCCGCCGCCCTGTCGCGCGAAGGCCACGGCGCCCTGATCGTCCTTGAGCGCGAGACGGGCCTCGAGGAGATCGCGGAGACCGGCGTGATGCTCCACGCGGACCTGTCGAGCGAGCTGCTGCGGACGATCTTCGCGCCCAGGACGGCGCTGCACGACGGTGCGGTGGTCATTCGCGGGGAGGTGATCCTGGCGGCGGCGGCGCTGCTCCCGCTGACCGACATGGCGCTCTCCGAGCGATTCGGGACGCGCCACCGCGCAGCCCTGGGGATCACCGAGGACACCGACGCGATCGCGGTGGTCGTTTCCGAGGAGAACGGCCAGATGAGCGTCGTCGAGCGGGCGCGCATCGTCCGCGTACCGACGGACGCCCAGCTCGCCCGCGCACTCGCGGCCCTGCTCGAGTCCCCGGATCCGCCGGGCGGGCTGCGCCGGCGCGGTGTGGGAGGCGGTGTCGCACGCTCGCTCGAGCGTCTGCGCATCGCCCGCGATCCCGTGGCCCCTCCCGAGTCCGAAGGTCACCCGGAGGTCGACACCTCCGACGGCCCGCCGGGTGGGTTGCGCGACGACGAATCCGGGGCATCCACGGCGGCGCAGCGATGAACGTCGGCCGTTCCGCCCGGCGCCTCGCCGCGTTCGTGATCCACAACTGGCCGCTCAAGCTGGCGGCGATCATTCTCGCGACCCTGCTCTACGCCGGCCTCGTCGCGTCCCAGGACAGCTACACCTACCCAGGCCCCATCCAGGTGGCCGCGGTGAACCAGCCGTCCGGCACCGTGGTCACGAACCAGCTGCGGCCGGTGGAGCATGTGCGGTACATCGCGCCGGCCGAGGTCGGACGCCTGACAGCCGATGACTTCCGGGCGACGGTCGACCTGGCCTCGCTGGACCCGACCGGAGAGCCCGTGAGCGTCCGCGTCAGTGTCGTCCCGAGCGACCCACGGGTGACGATCCTCGAGATCCGGCCCCAGACGATCCAGGTCGTGCTTGACGAGAGGATCAGTGCCACCGTGCCCGTTCGCGTGGCACGCAGCGCCGTCCCGGCCGGGATCGACGCGGGCCAGACGACGTTCACCCCTGTCACCGCTACCGTGACCGGGCCGTCCGCGGCCGTGAAGCAGGTCGTGGCGGTGCGGGTCAACGTCGCCCTCGACCCAGGTGGCATCAACTTCGACCGGGACGTCGAGGCGAACCCCATCGACGCCGCGGACGAGGTGGTCCACGGGGTGGACGTCGAGCCGCGCTCGATTCACGTGACCGTGCCGCTGTTCACCAACAAGGAATCGCGCACGCTGCCCGTCAACCCGCTGGTCACCGGCGCGCCCGCCCCCGGGTTCCGCATCGCCGCCATCGAGGTCGACCCGCTGGTCATCTCGGTCGAGGGCGACGCGGAAGAGCTCAACCAGCTGGTCCAGGCAGACACGGCGCCGGTCACCGTCTTCGGGGCGACCCGGGACGTGACCGCGACCGTCGCCCTTGCGCTGCCCACGGGCGTGGTGCCGCTGGGCGTGACGACCGTCACCGTCGTGGTCCGCGTGAAGCCTGTGACGGAGACGCGCACCTTCAGGGCGGGCTTCCGGCTGGACGGACGCGAACCCGGCCTCCTCTACGACCTCTCCGGCACGACCGCCCTGATCACGCTCTTCGGGTCGGTGGCCGACCTCGACCGGCTCGCTGCCGCCCCGCTCGTGGTCGGCGTCAACGTCGCCGGCCTGGCCCCGGGCGTCCATGGGGTGCCGGTCGTTCCGTCGCTCTCCTCCGGGGTGACCGTCGCGGCGCTCGCGCCCGAGACCGTCACCATCACCATCCGCGAGGCGGCGACCCCGGCCCCGGCCTTGCCCGCCCCGTCACCGGGCGGGGTGAGCTCCGCCCCGCCAACCGCCGCCCCCTGACGCGCCCGCGTCCCCGGACCGCTCTCGAGGAACCCCATGACCCGCATCTTCGGTACGGACGGCATCCGCGGCCTGGCCAACGTGGATCTCAGGCCATCGCTCGCCTTCGCGCTCGGCCGGGCCACGGCCTATCGCGTCGTCGGCGCAGGCGGCTCGCTGGTCGTCGGCCAGGACACGCGCCGCTCGGGCGACATGTTCGTGGCCGCCATCACGGCCGGAGCGACCTCGATGGGTGTCGACGTCCATGGTGCTGGCGTCGTCCCGACGCCCGCCCTCGCGTACCTCGCGAGCACCGGCGAGTTCGGCGCCGGGATCATGGTCTCGGCCTCGCACAACCCCTCGGAAGACAACGGGCTCAAGGTCCTGGACCCGGCCGGCCTGAAGCTGGACGACGACCTGGAGGACGACCTCGAGGCCCTCGTGCTGCGCGCCGACGAGCTGCCCGGCGTGGTGCCGGCGGCGATCGGACGCGCGGTCCACGCGGGGGCGCTGCTGGATCACTACGTCGCCCATCGGACCGCCCTGGCGAGCGCCGCGCCGGCCCCCCGGCTCCACGTGGTCCTCGACACCGCGAACGGGGCTGCCTGCGGCGTGGGCCCGGCGATCCTGCGGGCCACGGGCGCGCGCGTCACCGTGATCCACGACACGCCCGACGGCGACAACATCAACCGCGGCTGCGGCGCCACCGAGCCCGGCTCGCTGATGGAGGCGGTCCGTGCGCACGGGGCCGACGTCGGTTTCGCGCTGGATGGGGACGCGGACCGGTGCGTGGCCGTCGATTCGGCGGGCCGGCTGGTGGACGGGGACCAGGTCCTGGGGATCCTGGCGCTGGAGCGGCTCGCCCGCGGGGCGCTCGACCACGGGAACCTCGTGGTGTCGGTCCTCTCGAACGGTGGCCTGCAGCGGGCGGTGGAGGCGGCCGGCGGGCGCCTGGTCAGGACCCCCGTCGGCGACAGGCACATCCTCGCGGCGATGCTGGTCTCGGGCGCGGACCTGGGGGGCGAGAAGAGCGGCCACGTGATCGTGCGCGAGCACGCCCTGTCCGGCGACGGGATCCTGACGGCGATCGAGCTGCTGCGGGTCATGACCACGGCCGGGACGGGCCTGGACGACCTGGCCCGCGCGATCCCCCTCCTGCCCCAGCAGCAGCGCGCGATCCGGGTGCGCCATCGCGACCAGTGGGAGGCGGACGACATCCTCCAGCGGGCCATCGCCGCCGCGGAGGCCAGGCTGGCACCCCACGGCCGGATCCTCGTGCGTCCCTCGGGCACCGAACCGGTCCTGCGGGTGATGGTCGAAGGGCTCGACGCGGAGGAGGTCGCCGGGATCGCCGACGCGATCTCGGCGCTCGCAGGGGAGCGTCTACACTAGCCCGGCCGCGGAGGGCCGCGGCGGACTCGCAAGGAGAACCCCAGCGGCATGTGCGGAATCGTCGGCTACACCGGTCCCCGTGAGGCTGGCCCCATCCTGATCGAGGGCCTGGCGCGGCTCGAGTACCGCGGCTACGACTCGGCCGGGATCGCGCTGGTCGCCGAGGACGGCGAGCTGTTCGTGGAGAAGCGGGCAGGCAAGCTGGCCAACCTCCAGACCGCCATCGCGGACCGCACGCCGCACGCCGCCATCGGCCTCGCGCACACCCGCTGGGCCACGCACGGCCGCCCGAACGATCTCAACGCCCACCCGCACCAGGACTGCACCGGTGACATCACGGTGATCCACAACGGGATCATCGAGAACTTCCGGGATCTCCGGGACGGGCTGGAGGCGCGCGGCCACACGCTCACGTCGGAGACCGACACGGAGGCGATCGCGCACCTGGTCGAGGAGGCCTACCAGGGCGACCTCGCGGACGCGCTGCGGTCGGCCCTGCGTCTCATGGAGGGCGCCTACGCGCTGGCGGTCATGCACAAGGGCGAGATCAGCCGCCTGGTCGGGGCGCGCCTGAACGTGCCGCTCATCGTCGGTCTCAACGGCGAGGAGAGCTTCATCGCGAGCGACGTGGCCGCGATCCTCGCGCACACGAACCGCGTGGTGTTCCTGGAGGAGGGCGACATCGCCGACGTGCGGCCCACCGGCGTCGTGGTCACCGACATCGCCGGGCGGGTTCAGCAGCGCGCCGAGACGCTGATCGACTGGTCGCCAGAGGCTGCGGAGAAGGGCGGCTACGACCATTTCATGCTCAAGGAGATCCACGAGCAGCCCGCGGCGCTGCGCCAGTCACTTGCCGGCCGGGTCACGCCGGCGGGTCACATCCACGCCCCGGAGGTCGACGGCCTGACCGAGACCTTCCGGCGCGTGACCCGCGTGGAGCTGGTCGCCTGCGGCACCGCCTCGTATGCGGCGCTCGTCGGCGCCGCGGCGCTGCAGGACTGGACCGGGATGCCGGCGCGGGTCACCGTGGGCTCCGAGTTCCGCTACTCACCGCCGCCGCTCGATGGCGACACCCTCGTCATCGCCGTGACCCAGTCCGGGGAGACCGCGGACACGATCGCCCCCACGCGCTGGGCCCGCGAGCAGGGCAGCCCGATCATCGCCGTGACCAACACCGTGGGCTCCGCCATCACGCGCGAGGCGGACGCGGTGATGTTCCTCCAGGCCGGCCCGGAGATCGCCGTCGCCGCCTCGAAGACGTTCGTGACCCAGGTCACCACGCTGCTGGTGCTCGCGGCAGCCATCGCGAAGGCTCGGGGCAGCATGGGCGCCGAGCAGGAGCTGGAGCTGGGCCGCGCGCTGCGGGCGCTCCCGGACGCGGCCGCCCGGGCACTGGAGCTCTCGGCCGGCGTGGCGGACGTCGCCCGGCGGTACGTCAACTCCCGCGGGTTCATGTTCATCGGTCGTGGCTACAGCCTCCCGGCGGCGCTCGAAGGCGCCCTCAAGCTCAAGGAGATCAGCTACATCCACGCGGAGGGGTACGCGGCCGGCGAGCTCAAGCACGGCCCGATCTCGCTGCTTGACGCCGAGTGCCCGCTGGTGGCGATCGCGACCAGGTCCAGGATCTACGACAAGCTCATGAGCAACGTCATGGAGGGCCGCGCCCGCGACGCCAGGGTGATCGCGGTGGCTACCGAGGGCGACGTCGCCATCGAGCGGTTCGCCGACGACGTGCTCTGGGTGCCCGACACTCACGAGGCACTGTCGCCGGTCCTCGCGGTCATCCCGCTCCAGCTGTTCGCGTACCACACGGCGGTCGCACGGGGCACGGACGTGGACCAGCCGCGGAACCTGGCCAAGTCGGTGACGGTGGAGTAGGCGATGACGCCCGCCGGCCCGGACGGGGATCCGCGTCTGCCCGCGGGCATCGTGCCCGAAGGCACGACCGAGCTGGGCATCGACATCATCAAGGTCGAGCGGATCCGGGCGGCGATCGAGCGGTTCGGCGAGCGGTTCGCGCGCCGCGTGCTGACGGAGCGGGAGCGGCGCTACGTGCGCAACCGCCCCGAGACGTTCGCCGGGCGCTGGGCCGCCAAGGAGGCCATCTCCAAGGTGCTGGGGCTGGGCGTCCGCGGGATCGGCTGGAAGGACATCGAGGTCGAGCGGATGCCCACCGGGCAGCCGGCGGTACGCCTCCATGGTCGCGCCGCTGAGCGGGCCGGACAGCTGGGGATGGGGCGCATCGCGATCTCGATCACCCACGAGTCGGACTACGCCGTGGCCGTCGCCTTTGGCGTGCGGACGATCGGGGGGCGCTATGTCTTCCCGCTCGACATCGACGACCGTCTCGACGAGCGCGAGCGGCTCCTGCTCGCGCGCCTGGAGCGGATGCGCGCCCTCCACGAGCGCACCCGGACCATCGCCGCGGAGGTGGATGGGCGGGAGGACCGGCATGGCTGAGCGGTGGCAGGTCGGGTTCCGGCGACAGGTCCAGGATGAGGTCTCCGGCGGGTCTCCGATCCCCGATGGCACGGCCCGCCTGGACGACGAATCGATGGCGCGGCTGCTCCCCGAGCGCCCGAAGCGCGGCCACAAGGGCACCTTCGGCAAGCTGCTCGTCATTGCCGGGTCGCTGGACTACGCGGGCGCCGCGCTCCTGGTCTGCCGGGCCGCGGGCCGGGCGGGGGCGGGTCTCGTCACCCTGGCCGTGCCGGAGTCGCTCCAGCCGCTGTTCGCGGCGAAGGTGGTCGAGGCCACGACGATGGCCCTGCCGGAGGACGACGTGGAGGAGGTCGACCCGGAGTCCGCCCTGGCGAAGGTCCTCGACCACGAGCACGATGCGCTGGTCATCGGACCCGGGTTGCGGCCGGCGCTGGCGACGGCGGACCTGCTGCGCCTGATCCTCACCGTGCCCGAGGAGCCGGCCGGCGCGCCCGCGGTGCTCGACGCCGAGGCGCTGCGGACACTGGCCGCGGTGGACGAGTGGTGGAGGCTGGTCAGCCGCCCGTGCGTCCTGACGCCGCACGCCGGCGAGTTCGCCCGGCTGCGGGCGGGCAGCAAGCACGACCCGGGGGCCGACGGCGACCTCAACGATGACGACGCGGCCCGCGTCCGTTCGGCGGCGGCCGCGGCGGCCGAGTGGCGGCAGGTCGTCGTGCTCAAGGGTGCGCACACCGTCATCGCCGCGCCCGACGGCTCGATTTCCGTCGCCCCGTTCGAGAACCCAGCGATGGCCTCCGGCGGCACGGGCGACGTCCTGGCGGGCACGATCGGGGCGCTCCTGGCCCAGGGCCTGGCCCCATACGACGCGGCCCGCCTGGGCGTCTATCTCCACGGCCTTGCCGGCGAGGCGGTCAGGGAGCGGCTCGGGGATGCCGGGCTGCTGGCGTCGGACCTGACGGAGGCGATGCCGCTGGGGCGAAGGCGCCTGGCGCACATCGCGGAGCGTCAGCGCTCGGGGCGTCGGCTGGGGTTCGCAACCCGCGACGCGGGGGCGTCCGGAGCGCCGGGCGAACCGCCGGGCGCGGCACCCGGAGACCCAGGGTGATCGACCAGCAGGCGTCAACCCCGGCGCGCGCATCCATCGAGGAGCGGTTGCGGGCGGCCGGTCTGCCTCCGCTCCCCCGGACGGCCTGGCTCGAGATCGACCTGGACGCGCTCCGCGCCAACCTGGCGGCCCTGCGCGAGGTCGTGGGGCCGGGCGTAAGGGTGGAGCCAGTCGTCAAGGCGGACGCCTACGGCCATGGGGCGATCCCGGTCGCGCAGGCCCTCGAGGCGGCAGGTGCCGACGGGTTGTCGGTGGCGACCCTGGACGAGGCCTACGAGCTCCGCGAGGCGGGGATCGACCTGCCTCTGCTGGTCATCTACCCGGTGCCTCCGGAACACGCGGTCGCGGCAGCGCGGGCCGGGATCGCGGTCAGCGTCGGCGCCGGGCTGCTCGCCGGACGCATCCTCGCGGCGCTGGCTCAGGCAGCGACCGGGGACCTGGCGATGCCGCCGCTCGAGATCCACGTGGAAATCGAGACGGGGCTCGGGCGCGGCGGCGTCCTGCCGGACGATGCGGTCGAGGCGATCCGCCTCGTATCGGAGACCCCGGGCGTTCGTCTCGGGGGCGTCTGGACGCACCTCGCGGCCGCGGAGGTGACGCCCAACGCCCTCGCCCAGGACCGGCGGTTCGGCAGTACGGTCGACCGGCTCGCGGCCCTGGTGCGGTTCGGAGGCGATCCGCTGGCGGTCCGCCGTCACATCGCGGGGAGCGGTGGGGTCCTGGGCGCGGACGTGGCGCCCTGGGACGCGGTCCGGACGGGCCTCTCGATCTACGGGCTTGTCCCCGACGCGCTGGTGGTAGCGGAGATCACCACCCCGGCGGCGGGACGCCTGCGGCCGGTCCTGGAGCTCTGGGCGCGACCCGTCCGCGTCGCGGACCTGCCGGCCGGCCATGGCGTGTCGTACGGACCGACGTTCATCACCTCGCGCCCCTCTCGGATCGCGACGCTGCCGGTGGGCTACGCCGACGGCTGGCGGCGCTTCCTGTCGGACCGCTCGGAGGCGCTCGTGCGGGGCGTGCACGCACCGCTGGTGGGTTGCGTTGCGATGGACGCGATCATGGTGGACGTCACCGACGTACCCGGTCCGCCGGTGGACGAGGACGACGAGTTCGTGCTGATCGGCGAGCAGGGCGGGGAGCGGATCACGGCCCAGCAACTGGCCGCGTCAGGCGGGACGATCAGCTACGAGATCCTGGCCGCGATGTCCCGCAGGCTGCCCCGGGTGTACCATGCCGCCGGTTTGCCCGTTGAGGTCCGGACGCTCGCGGGAGGGAGATCAGAGTGGCACGAATCGAACTCTGGAACGGCGATATCTGCGACCTTGAGGTCGATGCCATCGTGAGCCCCGCATCGACGTCCCTGTGGATGTCCACGGGTGTCGCCGGCGAGCTGAAGCGCAACGGGGGTGACGCGATCGAGTTCGCGGTCCTGCGCCAGGCCCCCGCCCAGCTCGGCGATGCCCTCGTCACCTCGGCCGGCCGCCTCGCCGCCCGGGTGGTGATCCACGCCGTCTCCCTCGAGCGCGATCGCCGCACCAGCCGCCCCGCGATCGACCGCGCCGCCCGCAGCGCGATGGCCCGCGCCCGTGAGCTCGGGCTCGCGAGCATCGCGTTCCCGGCCCTCGGCACCGGCATCGGCGGGTTCCCGCTCGACGAGGCCGCCTCGATCGCCGTAGAGGCCGTGCGCGACGAGCTCGCGACGCCGTCCACGATCGACCACGTCATCTTCGCCCTCCGGGGTGCCGCAGCCTACGAGGCGTTCGCGCGCGCCCTGGCGGCCGGCGAACCGGCGCGGACCGGGTCGCTGCTGGCGCCGGTCCCGTGGCAGTCGGTGGGTCCCGCGCTCCCGACGCCCGCATCCGCCCCTGCCGCAGGACGGATCGACCCCCGATGAGCTTCGGGATGGAGCTCTTCGACGAGCGCCGTGACGCTCTGGTCGAGACGGTGGCGCGCGAGATCCGGCTACGCGGCCTCACCGGACCCGCCGTCCACTTCCTCGAGGCGAGCCGCCCGTACCGGCCGCTCGGGGCCCCCGCGATGCTGTTCTTCGATCCGGTCCTGGGGGAGTTGTTCGGCGGCGAGACGCCGTCGGCCAGCGAGCTCCTCCGCGACGACGCGGGGATCGAGGCGCTGATCGACCGCCTCGAGGAGCTCGACGAGTCGGACGGCTGGGACGCCTGAGCCCGGCGCCGACCGCTGATAGCATCGGGCGGGTGAGGAACGAGCAGCCCGTCTTCGCCGCCGTCGACCGGGGGACCGCGACCACCGCCGTCTCCCTGGTGGGAAAGGTGGCCGGCCGCTGGCGATTGCTGGGCAGCACCTCGGGCCCTGCAGGAGTCCCCGAGGAGGCGCTGCTCGAGCGGCTACGGGGCCGCCTGGCGACCGTGGACCCCGGGACGGCCGCCTCCCTCGCGCTCGGTGCCGCGGGCAGCGCGGCCGGCGCCCGGCGGCTCTCCTGCGTCACGGGCGCGGCCCCGGAGATGGTCGTGGTCGCGGCCACGGAGCGCGTCCTGAAGCCGTTGGCGGCGGCGGCATCGACGGCGGGCTGGCGCGTGCGGCCACTGGTCCTCGACGGAGCGGAGATCCTCGCCGTCGCGACAGCCCTCGCGGACCCGCGCGTCGCGGCGGTGCTGGCGGGCGCGTCCGATCCGCCGGGAGCCGACGAGCGCCCGCTCATCGGGGACCTGGGCCAGCTCGTGGCTGCCGCCACCGAGCGGCGCCCGGACCTGGTCGCCGTTCTCTCCGGAGTTCTGGCGGAACCCGGTGGTCGCACCGAGGCGCTGTTCCAACCCGGTCGACCCGGCCCCACGGTGCTGGCGCCGTCACCGGCGACGGGTGGCGGCGAGCCGCTCCGGGCCCTTTTGGACGGCCTTCGGGGTGGTGAACCTGACGGTCGCCGGGCCCTGGCGATCGCGACCGCCACCCTGGCGGACGTCCTGCAGCGGCGAGTCGAGATCCTGGAGATCGGCATGACAGGGGCGGCCCGCATCGCCGCTGGCTGGGCTCCCGGCGAGACCGCGGTCCCCCGTGTCGCGCTGGTCCCCGAAGCCGCGCTCCTGCCACGCTCGTTCTCCGACGCCCACCTCGAGGCGGTCATGAGCTGGCTGATCGTCCCCCTCGACCGGCTGCGCGTCCGGGACCGGCTCCGAGAGCTGGCACTGGCCCCCTGGGGAGACGCGGCCGGCGACGGCGCGCTGCTCCGGTTGGCGGCTGCCCGTGCCGCGCTGGCGCGGCTCCTGGCCGCGACGCCGGCCTTCGACGAACTCCCGCCCGCGGACCTGGTTGTCGCGGCCGGAGGCGTGTGGGCGGTGGCGCCCGGCCCGGCCGTCGCCCTGGCCCTGGCGGACACCTACCGGCGGGCGGGCGTGCGCGGCCTGGGCCTCGATCACGCTCGCCTGCTGGCGCCGCTGGGGACGATCGCGGACGCTGCGGAGCGGCACGCCGTGATGACGGAGCTGCGCGACGACCTTCTGACCCCCCTGGGCAGCGTGGCGATGCCCGCCGGGCTCCGTGCCGGACGCTCGGCCGGGCGCCTGGTGATCCGTGGCGCGGGTGGGCCGGCCGTACTGGACCTGGCGCCGGGAGGCCTGGAACTGGTGGACCTGCCGCCGGGCGAGCGCTCGATCGTGGAGTTCGACCTGCGGGACCCCGTCCGCTTCGGGCTGCGGACGCGCCACGTGGCGCTGGAGGTGGCCGGCGGCCTGGGCGGCCTGCTCGTCGACCTGCGGGACATCCCGCTCGAGCTGCCGCGCCGCCTGGAGCGTCGTCGTGAGTTGCTGGCATCGTGGCAGGCCGCCCTGTGGCCGGAGGTCGAGGCATGACGCGGCAGCGTGCGGCCGCGGACTGGCTCCTCGAGATTCCCGTCCGCAGGCTGCTCGAGGGCGGCCTGGAGGGCCGCTTCCCGCTGCCGCCCGGCGATCGGCCGCTGGTGGATCCCGGGAGCGCCGTGCTCGCGGGCGATCCCCTGCTGGAGCACCTGCGCGACCGCCGGATCGTCGAGGTCGACGTCGTATCCACGGAGGCAGACCGGCCCGTGCCGGGCAGCCGCTGGACGCCGCCCCCCGGCCGGCGGCGCCGGGACCGGGACGTGGAGGGAGAGCTGCTCGCCCCGGTTCCCGGCCGGGGCAACCGGTGGCGACTGATCACCGGCGACCATCGCGTGACGCTGCCGTCGCCCGTGGCGGGCGTGGTGACCGAGGTCCGCCCCGGAGCGGAGATCCGCGTCCGCTCCGAAGGATGGTCGCTGCGCGCCGCGTTCGCGGCGGGGACCGCGGCTCGGGGCACCCTTGAGCTGGCCACGGATCCATTCGGCGAGCTCCGGCCCGGCGGAATCGACGTCGGCCGCGCCGGGAGCATCCTGGTCGTCGGGTCGCGCATCGATGCGGAGGCCCTGACGCGAGCCCGGGCGATGGGCGTTCGGGGCATCGTGGTCGCGTCGCTGCCCGGCAAGGAGCTCCGGGACTTCCGGGCGTCGGAACGGCGGCAGCTGGCCGCGCTCCACCCCGCGCCGCCGTTCGGCGTGCTCGTGCTGGAGGGGGCCCTGCGGCGCCCGATCCCCGGGCCGGTTGCCGCCCTGCTCGAGCGCTTCGCCGGGCAGGAGGTCGCGCTGCTCGTGGATCCGCCGGCACTGGTGTTCGGAGGTGCGGACCCGGCGCCCGCGGAGGCAGACCCGACCTGGGTCCGGATCCGAAGCGGCCCCAATGCGGGTGCCGAGGGCCGGGTGCTGGGGCCGGCCGGCCTGTGGCGGTTCGGGGCCGGCGTCCATATCGAAGCGGCGTTCGTGGAGATCGGTGACGAGGACCGGATGGCCGTGCCGCTCGGCGACCTGGAGCGCTACGCCTGACCCGCGTGCGTCGCACGGACGCAGCCTTGCCCTGAATCCCCACATGTCGTCCTGGTCGGCATCCGCACCCGCGCCCGGCGGCGGGTTCGGCTACCCTCGGGGCCATGTCCGTGTCCTTGCGCCGCGAGCGCGTCGTTGCCTCCACTGACCCCGCCGCCACCCGTGCCCTGGCCGCGCGGCTCGCCGCCGTTGCCCGCCCCGGGGACCTGCTGTGCCTGACCGGCGAGCTGGGCGCCGGCAAGACGCAGTTCGCCAAGGGGTTTGCGGTGGGCCTCGGGATCACCGATACGGTCAGCTCTCCGACGTTCGTGCTGATGACCGAGTACGAGGGACGGCTCCCGCTGTTCCACCTTGACCTCTACCGTCTGATCGACGCGGCCGACGCCTTCGCAGGCGGGCTCATCGACGAGCGGCAGGGTGAAGGCGTGGTCCTCGTGGAGTGGGGCGAGCGCCTGGGGTCTTCGCTCCCGGTCGCCCGGTTGGACGTGCTGATCGAAGGCACCGGCGACGAGCCCCGGCGGATCGTGCTGCGCTCCGTCGATCGGGCGTACGGCCGCTACCTGGAGGCGGCCGCGTGACCGTGACCGGCCGGCTCCTCGTCATCGACACCGCCACGACCAGCGCCGTGATCGGGCTGGGTGAGCCCGACGGCACGCTGGTGGAGCAGCGCCGGTGGGTGGCTGGCTACCGCCACGGCGAGGAGCTCCTGGTCCGGATCGAAGGCCTGCTCGAGGACCTTGGGCAGGCACCGGCGGAGCTGGGTGGAATCGTGGTGGGCACGGGTCCTGGGGCATTCACGGGCCTGCGGGTCGGCATTGCCACCGCCAAGGGCCTCGCCCATGCGCTCAGGCTGCCGATCGCCGGCGTCCCCACGGGGCAGGCGCTCCTCTTCGCCGCCGCATCAGCCGCCGCCGT
Source organism: uncultured Chloroflexota bacterium (assembly GCA_947085195.1). Classification (GTDB taxonomy): domain Bacteria; phylum Chloroflexota; class Limnocylindria; order Limnocylindrales; family CSP1-4; genus CAIXZV01. The sequence goes on along the minus strand of CAMTVM010000004.1, from coordinate 49,099 downwards.
CACCGCCAAGCCGGGCGCGATCGCGCTCCTCCAGCCCGCTGGCGCATCGGACCGTGTCCTGAGCCGGCCCGGTGCGGCGCCCGTGATCCTGCCCGGCGGGACGGACCCCGGCCTGGGCCCTGACGAGCGCCTGGTGGCCGTCGACCTCGATGGCCGCGCTCCGGCCGAGGCGACCTCGCTGGGCGCCGTGGCCCACGAGCGGCTCGCGGCGACCCTGCTGGCCGTGGGGGCCGCGCGGCTTGCCGCAGGAGAAGCGGACGACCTGGCGGAGCTGGTCCCGGAATACGTCACGCTGCCCCGAGGCGTCCGTGCCGCGCTCCCGGAGCGTGCCGTGGAGATGAGCGGCGGGGAGGCCGCGGAGTGATCAGCAGCCCCGTCCTGCGCGTCCGGCCGATGGCGGCGGAAGACCTGCCGCTCGTGCAGCTGATCGAGCGTGCGTCGTTCGTCACCCCGTGGCCGGCGCAGGCGTACCGCCAGGAGCTGGAGGCGAACCGCCTCGCGCATTATGTGGTGGCGCTGATCGGCGAACGGGTCGTCGGGTACGGTGGGATCTGGCTGATGGTCGACGAGGCGCACGTCACCACGTTCGCCGTCCACCCCGGGTACCGCCGCCGCCGCATCGGCGAGCGATTGCTGATCGCCCTGCTGGACCTCGCCGTCGCCCGCCAGGCCCGCGAGGCGACCCTCGAGGTACGGCTGTCGAACCTGCCCGCGCGGCGGTTGTACGAGAAGTACGGGTTCCGGCCCGTGGGCATCCGGCCCCGCTATTACAGCGACAACCAGGAGGACGCGCTGATCATGACGACGGAGCCGCTGTCCGGCCCGGTCATGCGCGAGCGGATCGCCTGCCTCCGGGCCGCGGTCGATGCCGCCCCGCCGCCCGGGACCGAGCCGGACGCCGAGCCCGAGACGAGGCTGGACGGGGACGCGCCCGCCCTGGACCGGATGGGGACCGCCCCGTGAGCGGTCCGCTGCTCCTGGCGGTGGAGTCCAGCTGTGACGAGACCGGCATCGCCCTCGTGGAGGGTGGTCGCCGGATCCATGCCGACGTAGTCGCGAGCCAGGTGGCGCTCCACGCCCCGACGGGCGGCATCGTGCCGGAGGTCGCCGCCCGGGCCCACCTGCGCTGGATCGTGCCGGTCCTGGACGAGGCGCTGGCCACCGCGGGCGTGACGATGGGCGACGTGGACGCGGTGGCGGTGACCAACGGGCCCGGTCTCGCCGGCTCGCTCCTCGTGGGGATCAGCTTCGCCAAGGCCCTGGCCTGGGCCCACGGCAAACCGCTGGTTCCGGTCAACCACCTCGAGGGTCATGCCTATGCGGGCTGGCTCCTCGATCCGGGAGAGGCGGACCGCGATCTGCCGCCGTTCCCGCTGGTCGCGCTGGTGGTCTCGGGTGGGCATACCTTTCTGGTCGAGATGCGCGACCACCTCGACTACCGGTACCTCGGCGGCACCATCGACGACGCCGCTGGCGAGGCGTTCGACAAGGTCGGACGACTCCTCGGCCTGGACTACCCGGGCGGGCCGGCGATCTCGCGGGCGGCCGAGGCGGCCGTGGCGAAGAACCGCGTCTTCCCGAGGGCATGGCTCGGCGATTCGTACGACGTCAGCTTCTCGGGGCTCAAGACCGCCGCCCGGCGGATCGTGGCGCAGGCGCGCGCAGAGGCCGGCTTGCCGGCCGACGAGCGGGACGGGCCGTTGCCGGCCGCGATCGTCGCCGAGCTCGCCTGGGGGTTCCAGGACGCCGTGGTGGACGTGCTGGCGACGAAGACGATCCGCGCGGCCGAGGAGGTCGGGGCGCAGGGGATCGTCCTGGGCGGTGGGGTGGCGGCCAACGCGGCGCTCCGCGCCCGGATGAACGGCGAGGCGGCGACCCGCGGCATCGCGATGGTGATCCCGCGGCCGGGGCTGTGCACCGACAACGGTGCGATGATCGGTGCCGCCGGGGCCCGTCGATACGCGGCCGGCGTCCGCGCCGGTCTCGATCTCGATGCGCGGCCCTCGCTGCCGCTCGCCCGGTGAGCGGGGAGCGTCGTGCCCGGGAGCTCCGGCTGGACCCGCAGTTCGTCCAGCGGACCCTGAAGCAGGCCGGGCTCCGCGCGCGGCACAACCTCTCGCAGAACTTCCTCGCAGACGTGGACGTGCTGGAGGGGATCCTCCGCGAGGCGGACCCGGGACCCGGCCGAGGCGTGCTCGAGATCGGCCCCGGTCTCGGGTTCCTGACGGGCGGCCTGCTCGCGGCCGGGGCGAACGTGACGGCCGTGGAACTGGACCGGGGGCTTGCCTCGGTGCTGCGCGAGCGGTTCGTTGCCGAGGCGGACGCCGGCGTCTTCCACCTGGTCGAGGACGACGCCCTGGACCAGGACCTGGTGAACCTTGTCCCGCCGCCGTACGACGTGGTCGCCAACCTGCCGTACCACATCACCAGCCCTATCCTGCACCGGCTGCTGGGCAACGCCCCCCGCGCCGAGCGGCTCGTGCTGATGGTCCAGCGCGAGGTCGCGGAGCGGATCGCGGCGCCGCCCGGCGGCATGTCCTACCTCTCGGTGTTCGTCCAATACCACGCCCGCGCCCGGGTGGCGCTCAGGGTGCCGCAGGACGCGTTCGAGCCCGCGCCCAAGGTGGAGTCAGCCGTCCTGGTGCTGGAGCCCTTCGCCGCCGACGACCGCCTGGACGCCGAGGCCGAGGACCACCTCTGGCGCATCGTCCAGGCCGGGTTCCGCGAGCGGCGCAAGATGATCCACAACACCCTGGCGCGCCAGCTGCCGATCCCGCCCGAGCGCGTGGACGCGGCGCTCGAGGCCTGTGGCGTCGTCCGTGACCGGCGCCCGCAGACCCTGGCGGTGGGGGAGTGGCTGGCCCTCGCCGCGGCCATCGGCCCCATCCCGGGAGCCCGGTGAACGGCCTGACGACCGGCCGGGTGACCGTTCGGTGATCGCCGACCACGACCCCGCCGGCCGTCTCACGCCCGTCGTGCGGCTTGCGCCCGCGAAGCTCAACCTGACCCTGGCCGTGCTGGGGGCCCGCCCCGACGGCTTCCACGACCTGCACAGCGTGATGGTCCCGCTGGACCTCGCGGACCGGTTGTCGGTCGCGGTCCTGCCGCCGGGGCGCGAGGACACGATTCACGTCGATGGCTTCGATCCCGGGCCCGTCGCGGACAACCTCGTGCTGCGCGCGATCGAGGCCGCGAGGCGCCACGCCCGCGCAGAGTGGGGCCGTGTCGCGCCCCCGCCCGCCCTCGCCGCCAGGCTCGAGAAGCGGATCCCCGTCGCGGCGGGGCTGGCGGGCGGTTCGTCGGACGCGGCGGCCGCCGTTGACGCCGCGCTCGATGCGTGGAGCGTGGAGCTGGACCCACAGGCCCGTCACCGCCTTGCCGTGGAGCTGGGGTCGGACGTGCCGTTCTTCCTGGCAGGGGGACCGGCCCTTGCCGAGGGCCGTGGCGAGCGCCTGACGCCCCTGGGCTGGCTGCGGGACGTGACGACCGGCCGCGACGGTCCGGCGCTCATCCTCGTCACGCCCGGGGTCGCGCTCTCCACGCCCGCGGTGTTCCGAGCGTGGGATGAGGGCGCCCGCGTGGCCGGTGGCGCCGCCCGCCTCGCCTCGGCGCACCTGGCCGAGGAGCTCCGAAGGGGGATCCGAGCCGCGGACCTCATGGCCCGGGCGTCGGTGCTGGCCGCGGCCAACGACCTGGCGCCCGCCGCTGCGGCCGTGGAGCCCGCGCTCGTCCCGTTCAGGCGGGCGCTGCTGCGGCTGCTCGGTCGCCCCGTGGGCCTGTCGGGCTCAGGGCCCACCCACTGGGCGCTCTATGCTTCCCATGCCGAGGCGGCCGAGGCCGCGGACCGGGTCCGCGCCGCGCTCGCCGCAGGCGAGATCACCGGCCCGGGCCCACGCGAACCGTTCGTGACGGCGGCCCGGTTCCTCGCAAGAACCAACGACCCCCGGAGGGAGCCATGACCCGAGACGCCATCGCCACGACCGGCGCACCGGCCGCGATCGGCCCGTACAGCCAGGCCATCGCTGTCGACGGCCTCGTCTTCTGCAGCGGGCAGCTGGGCCTGGATCCCGCCACGGGTGTCCTCGTCGAGGGCGTCGAGGCCCAGGCGGAGCGCTCCATGCGGAACTTGGCCGCGGTCCTGGACGCTGCCGGCCTGACGGTGGCGGACGTTGTCAAGACCACCATCTTCCTGGCCGACATGGCTGATTTCGCCGCCGTGAACGCGGTCTACGGCCGGTTCATGCCGGACCCGCCGCCGGCCAGGTCCACCGTCGCGGTCGCGGCGCTGCCCAAGGGCGGCCTCGTCGAGATCGAGGCGATCGCGCGGCGAGGGAGCCGCTGACGATCGCGCCGGGCGGACAGGGGAGGAGCGGCGCGTACCCCCGGTTTGACACCCCGGCAGACCCCCCGCAGAATCGGCAATGCCTCAGATGACGAACACCGACACCTCTCCCGGCGCCGGCACCGCAGCCGATGCGGCCGCTCCTCCGCGACCCGCGCTGCTCCGGGCACCGTGACCGCCTCGATCTCCGACATACCCGTGAGGCGCAGGGTCGCGGTCGTGCTCGCGGCCGGCCTCGGCACCCGCATGCGCTCGGCCCTGCCCAAGGTCCTGCACCGCCTGTGCGGCCGCCCGATGATCGAGTACGTCCTGGACGCGGCCGTCAAGGCCACCGGGTCACGGCCGATCGTGGTCTACTCCCCGGCCACGGAACCGGTCCGCGACGCCGTCGCCGCAATAGCCGACACCGCGCTCCAGGACGTTCCTCGCGGAACGGGGGACGCGCTGCGGGCCGCGCTGGGGGCGCTTGACGCGGACGTCGAGGAGATCCTGGTCCTGTCCGGGGACGTCCCTCTCGTGGATGACGAGCTCCTCTCATCGCTCCTCGAGGCCAGGTCCATGGACCACGCCGCCATCGCGCTGGTATCGGTCGCCGCCCTCGATCCCTCCGGGCTGGGCCGGGTCGTCCGGAGCGACAGCGGGACCGTGGAGCGAATCGTGGAGGAGACGGATGCCTCCGATGAGGAGCGCCAGATCGGCGAGATCAACGCGGGCCTGTACGCCATCGACGCGGCCTGGCTTCGCCGCCGGATCGGCGACCTTCGCCCCTCGCCCGCGACCGGCGAGCTGTACCTGACCCATCTTGTCGCGTTCGCCCGCGAGGACGGGCGGCTGGTGGCGGCGCTGGACGTGGACGACGACGGGCGCCTCACGGGCATCAACGACCGCTCCCAGCTGGCCCGAGCGGAATGGGACATGCGGGTCGAGCTCAACGACCGCTGGATGCGGGCCGGGGTGACGATGGGGGATCCGTCCACGGTGTACCTCGATCACGCCGTGGTCCTGGCCGAGGACGTGGTGCTCGAGCCGAACGTCGCCCTGCGCGGCCGCACGACCGTCGGCGCCGGGACGCGCATCGCCAGCGGATCCCAGATCTTCGACTCCGTCATCGGCGCGCGGTGCACGGTCTGGGCCAGCGTCATCGAGCGCTCCACCGTTGAGGACGACGTCACCATCGGCCCGTTCTCGCACCTCCGTCCCGGTGCCCACATCGGGACCCGCTCTGAGATCGGCAACTTCGCCGAGATCAAGAACAGCCGCCTGGGCGAGCACGTCCGCCAGCACCACACCAGCTACCTGGGCGACGCGGACGTCGGCGCGGGCACGAACGTGGGCGCGGGCACCATCACCGCCAACTACGACGGCGAGCGCAAGCACCGGACGACGATCGGCGAGCGGGTCTTCCTGGGCGTGGACACGATGCTGAGGGCGCCGGTCACGCTGGGCGACGACAGCAGGACCGGTGCCGGTGCCGTGGTCACGAAGGACGTGCCGGCCGGCAAGATGGCCGTGGGCGTGCCGGCGCGGATCCGGGAGATCCGCCCGCAGGAGACCGTCGCCGAGCCGGCCGCCGAGCCGCCCACCGAGCCGCCCACCGGCGCCGATGGCGTCACGACCGAGCCCAAACCCGTCACCGAGCCCCCCGCCTGATGGGGAATACCCTGCTCGAGCTCGGGATCATCGTCCTCCTCGTCATGCTCAACGCCGTGTTCGTGGCGGCCGAGATCGCTCTCGTCTCGCTCCGGCGCAGCCGCGTGGACCAGCTCGTGGACGAGGGACGTCGCGGGGCCAGGCGGGTCCGCCGCCTGACGGCTGATCCCGGCCGCTTCCTGGCGGTCATCCAGCTGGCGATCACGTTCATCGGGTTCCTGGCCGCCGCCTTCGCGGGCGTGAGCCTGGCGGTGACGCTGGAGAGCTTCCTGCGCGGTGTGGGCCTGGATTCCGGGTATGCCACCGTGGCCGCGCTGCTGTTCGTCACCGTGCTGCTCTCGCTGTTCACCATCGTCTTCGGCGAGCTCGTGCCCAAGACACTTGCGCTCGCGCACCCCGAGGCCTTCGCCCTCGCCCTGGCGGGACCGGTCGACATCCTCGGCCGGGCGCTCCGTCCGCTGGTCGCCGTCCTCACGGCCGCCACCCGCGCCATCGCCCGCCTGTTCGGAGCGGAGGTCACCTCCGAGGCCCGGATCACGGCGGATGAGCTGCGCCTGATCATCGAGCGAGGCGGCGAGCAGGGGATCCTCGAGGCCGAGGAGGAGCAGATGATCAACGCGGTCATCGAGCTCGGCGGCCGGCGTGTCCACGAGGTCATGGTGCCGCGCATCGCCATCGTCAGCCTGCCGGCGTCGGCCACGTTCGACGAGGCCATCGACCTGATCATCGCGGAAGGGCATTCCCGCGTGCCCGTCTACGAGACCTCGGTGGACGAGGTCACCGGCATCCTCTACGCCAAGGATCTCCTCCCGTTCCTCAAGTCCGACGCGGCCGCCCGCTCCAGCCTGCGGACGATGCTCCGGACGCCCGTGTTCGTGCCGGAGTCGATGTCCATCGACGACCTGCTCCACGAGTTCCAGCGGCGCAAGGTCCACATCGCCATCGTGCTCGACGAGTACGGCGGGACGGCGGGCCTGGTCACGATCGAGGACCTCCTGGAGGAGATCGTCGGCGAGATCCAGGACGAGTACGACGAGGAGGAACCGCTCTTCGAGCAGCTCGACGTGGACCGGGTTCGCGTCGACGGCCGCGCGTCCATCGACGACCTGCTGGACCTGTGGGACATGAAGCTCACGCTCGAGGACGAGGACGAGTACGACACCGTTGGCGGCTTCGTCTACCACCGCATCGGCGGCGTGCCGAGCCCGGGCGACGAGATCCGCCTCGGCGGCCTGCGCATGACGGTCGAGACGACCGACGGCCGGCGGGTGGGCAAGGTGCTGGTGGTGCGGGAGCGGAACGTCGACGACGAGTCGGGCGACGGCGGGGACGAGTAGGGGTCCGGGCGGTCAGGCGCTGATCACCGAGTGGATGATCCCGCGCAGCCGGTCGCGTGCCGCGTCGCCCACGACATCCAGCCCGTCAAGCTCCGCCAGGCATGCGTCCCGATGGCGCTGCGCCTCCGCCCGGGTGAAGTCCGCGGCGCCGGCGCGCTCCAGGATGGCGACGATCTCGTCGATCTCGGCGGAGCCCGGCTCGGCGGTGGCGTACAGGGTGGCCAGACGCTCACGGTCCACGGGCGTGGCGTTCTCGAACGCGTACAGGACCGGCAGCGTCTTCTTGTGGCGCGCCAGGTCCGTGGGCACCTTGCCGGTCTTCTGCTCCTGGCCCCAGATGCCGAGGAGGTCGTCGTTGAGCTGGAAGGCGAGACCCAGCGACCAGCCGAACCGCCGGTAGCCCGTGATGACCGCCTCGTCGTCCGTGGCGAGGAGGGCGCCGGCCTCGATGGAGGCGGAGATCAGGGCCGCAGTCTTGCGGCCGATCATGTCGAAGTAGAGCTCGACCGTCATCGGCTGATCGGAAGCCGAGGTGGCGATGTCGATGTACTGGCCCTCGCACAGCATCACGCACGTCTTGTCGTAGAGGCGCATGAGCCGCAGGACCTTCGCGTCGCTGAAGCCGAGGTCCGTGAGGCGGTGGAGCGCGACCCTCGAGAGGCTGAAGATCAGGTCGCCGGTGTTGATCGCCTGGGGCACGCCGTGGATGGTCCACAGCGTGGCCCGGTGCCGCCGCTCGACGTCGCCGTCCTCGATGTCGTCGTGCACGAGGCTGAAGTTGTGCCCGAGCTCCACGGCCGCGGCGCCCGGCAGTGCGGCCGCGTGGTCGCCGGCGATGGACGCGTACGCGAGGAGGCCCAGGAGAGGGCGCATCCGCTTGCCGCGCGGTCCCTCCGATCCATCGAGGCCGAGGTGATACCGGATCATCTCGTACACGCCGACGGTGGAAGCGTCCCGGTCGCCGACGACTCGGAGGATCTCCGTCTCGGTATCGGCGAGGAGCTGGGCGAGGTCGATGTCGTTCGAGACGGTCATGGTCAGGAGTGTAGCGGCTTCCACCGTAAACGTGTTCGCGAGAGGTAGCCTGTTGACCCTGCCCATCGCGCCGCGGCGCTCCACTCGCCCGGTGGCTCAACGGGCGCGTGGCGGGACGATCCACTCGCCTGGTGACGCATTCGTTGCGCGGTGGGCAGTCCCAACTGGACAACCGAAGCCCAAGGCGGCGCAAACGGCCCGGCGCGGAACCGTTGACCCGCCCGGCGGCTCAACGCCGGGTTGCCACAGCCAACGCCCGCGCGACGCCGCCGGTCCACCGTGAGCCGGTCGAGGACGCACTACGCGGCGAGTGCTACCGTCGGCCCGTGCCCGCCCCGCGCCGCTACGTCACCGATGGCATCGTCCTCTCCCGGTTCGACCTGGGTGAGGCGGATCGCGTCCTGACGATGATCACGCCGGAGCACGGCAAGATCCGGATCATCGCCAAGGGCATCCGTCGCCCGACGTCGCGCCTCGGCGGTTCCCTGGAGCCGTTCGCGGAACTCAACGTGGGGCTGGCCCGTGGGCGCACATTCGATGTCGTCACCGAGGTTCGCGTCGGCCACGCATGGCTGAGACTCCGGGACAGCCTGGAGAGCGCGGCCACGGCGTGGTACATCGCGGAGCTGGCGGACCGGAGTCTCGAGGAGCGCCACGAGGCGGAGCCGCTGTACGCCCTCCTGCGCCGCGCCTACGAGCTCCTTGACGCGGGGATGGCGCCCGGCCGCGTCGCACGCTGGTACGAGATGCACCTGGCGGACGAGCTGGGTCAGTGCCCCGAGGTCGACCGCTGCGTGGAGTGCGACCGGATGCTCGAGGCCACGGGTGCGTTCCGCTGGGTTCCGACGCTGGGCGGTGTCATCTGTGACCGCTGCCCCGGTCCGCCGGCAGATCGTGTCGCGCTCAGCCTCGACGCGCTCAAGCTGCTCAAGGCCTATCAGCGCCTGGACATCGAGGCCATCGCCGCGCTCCGCCTGCCGGAGGGCACCGAGCGTGAGGTCGAGGGCGCGATGCGCGACTTCATGCGGATCGCGCTGGAGCGTGACGCCCGGTCGCTGGCATTCCTGGACGAGGTCCGATCCCGGTCGGCCGCAGGTCCGGCGAACACCTGAAGGAGAAGGGGAGCATCGATGGTCTTCGACACCGACAGCGAAAGCGACGTCCATGCCCGCGAGCGCCTGGCGACCGACGTGATCGGCTGGCTGACCACGGTGACGCCCGAGGGCCAGCCGCAGACCTTCCCGATCTGGTTCCTGTGGGAGGACGGCGAGGCGCTGGTCTTCTCCGACCGGCGTGCCAAACGGAACACCAACATCGCCGCCAACCCGCGCGTGACCCTGCACCTCAACGACAACGGCAAGGGCGGGGACGTCGTGATCCTGGAGGGCGACGCCCGCGTGGACGACACCACCCCGCAAGTCCCCGACCATGTCGCCTACCGGGCGAAGTACGAACAGCTGATCATCGAGTTCATCGGCTCCGCGGAGGAGATGGCCACCATCTACAACGTCCCGATCCGGATCCGGCCCACTCGCGGCCGCGCGTTCTAGGCACGAGCGGTCGCATACTCGCTCCTCTTGGGGCGCAACCTGCTGGACCGGCGCCCGCGCGGCCACGCGGACGTGCGCGCGCAACCTCTACCGGCGCTCACGCTGACGTCATCGCGGCGATTGGCGGCCTCATTCGCCTCACGGGCGCGCTGCTGGACGCGAGCCTCGACGAAGCTGCGATCCGGGCGGTCATGGGCGAGAACGCCAGGCGCATCCAGGCTGAGGCGCTGCCCGCAGCCGGCTGAGTCGCGACCCGCGGGGTCCGGTACCCTCGTGCCATCCGAACCGCCGAACGGACCGTCCTCAACCCGAGCGGCCTGCACGCCCGCCCGGCCGCCATGTTCGTCAAGACCGCCGCTGGCTTCGCCTCGAAGGTGACGCTCGAGGCCTTCATCGACGGCGGGATGGGGGAGACCATCCCCGGCTGATCACGGCCTCACCGGTGGACCGGGCCCGGGTCATCCCTCGGGTCTTGGGGTCCCGATCTTGCGCTCCTGCCCGGCCAGGAGCCGTTCGATGTTGTCCTTGTGGAACAGCCACACGAGTGCCGGGCCGCCCACGGCGTACAGGTACATCCACGGGTCCAGCGGGAACGTTGCGGTCGCGATTGCCAGCAGGATCCCGGCCACGGCCGACCCGACCAGCGATCCCAGGGACGAGTAGCGCGTGACCAGGATCACCCCGATGAACGCGGGAAGGACGACGAAGGCGATCAGCGGCTGGAACGCGAGCAGCCCGCCGAAGGCCGGCGCGACGCCGCGCCCGCCGCCGAAGCCCAGGAACGGCGATCGGCTGTGGCCGATGATCACCGCGAGGCCCGCCAGGACCTCCACCTCGACGCCGGCGCCAATGGCACGCGCGAGCAGCACGGTGACCGTGCACTTGAGCATGTCCAGGAGCCCCGAGAGCAGCGCCAGCCGCGGCCCGAGGGCCCGCATCGTGTTGGCGCCACCCGTGCGGCCACTGCCCATCGTGCGCGGGTCCGGGCCCCCGCTGACCTTGGCCACGATGACGCCGAACGGGATGCCGCCGATCAGGTAGGCCGCGGCCACGATGAGGATGGCGCGCAGGACGTCGAAGGGTTCCACGGTTGCGGAGTATAGGCCCGAGATGGTCCCTGCGGGCTCGCCTGCCACGCGGCGAGGGCCTCAACCAGGCGGTCGGGCCTGCCGGCGAACGACGCCGCGCGCCCCGGGTCAGCCGCGACCTCACCTGCCCGGCGGCGGCGCCCCGATCTTGCGTTCCTGCCCCGCGAACAGGCGCTGGATGTTGTCCGTGTGGAACAGCCAGATGAGCACCACCCCGCCTGCCGCGTACAGGTAGAGCCACGGGTCCAGGGGCGTGATCGCCGTCGCGATCGCCAGCAGCACGCCGGCCAGGGCCGACGCGGTGAGCGATCCGACCGACGAGTACCTCGTCACGGCGATCACGACGATGAACAGCGCGATGATCACGCCCGCGATCGGCGGCTGGAACACGAGCAGCGCGCCGAACGATGGGGCGACCCCGCGGCCGCCGCCGAGCCTCAGGAACACCGAGCGGCTGTGGCCGACGATCACCGCGAGCGCCGCGACCACCTCGACTGCCGTGCCGGCGTCGAACGCACGGGCGAGGAGCACGGCCGTCGCCCCCTTGGCGACGTCCAGCAGCCCGGCGACGAGCGCGAGGCGTGGGCCGAGGGCGCGCATGACGTTCGCCCCGCCGGTGCGGCCGCTCCCGATCGACCGGGGGTCCGGCCCGCCCGTGACCTTGGCGACGATGACGCCCCACGGGATGCCGCCGATGACGAATGCCGCCACCACGAGCGCAACCGCGAGGAGCAGCTTCGGGGTGTCCACGGGGGCCCGAGTATACGGCGCCCCGGACCGCTATCCGGCCCGAATTCCCGCGTCCACGGCGTCGCGCAGGCGATCCGGCCGGGCGCGCCACCAGGCGGCACGGCCGGAGTCGGCGGCGGCCTCGTCCACGAGCGCTGCGAGCGTCGCGTTCACCGGCGTCGGCACCCCGAGGCGAGCTCCGTGCTCCGCGACCGCGCCGTTGAGCCAGCGGACCTCCGTGGGGCCTGTGCCGCCGCCGCGCAGGTGCAGTCGGAGCGACGGGGACTTGCCGCCACGCACCCCGCCGATCGCCCGCGCGACGATCGGGCGGGCCAGCGGTCCCGGGAGGCTGAGCCCCTGGAGCAGGAGTCCGACGTTGGCGCCGGGCAGGGACACAGGCGCGTGCCCCATCGCGCGCATCACCGCCACCGCCTCGAGCAGCTGCCGGCGCTCGATCGGGAACGTGCGGGGATCGCCGTAGATCGTCGAGGGGTCGAGGTCGAGCAGGGCGCTCGTGGCGTTTCCGACGAGGTTCGCGAGCAGCTTGGACCACTTCATCGCCGCCCAGTCCGCGTACGCGCGTGCCGGCAGGCCGGCACCGGTCCAGGACGCGGCCAGGCGCGCGACCATCGAGGCGGCATCCGGTCCCCCCCGGACCGGCGCGACGCCCATGCCCCCGGTGCGCCGCCGGCGGACGCCGCCCGGGACGGGCTCCACCGCAGTCGTGAGCGATCCGCCGAGGACCGTCGCCGTTCGGGCGGCGAGGGCCGCCTCCTCCGCGCCGACGCCGTTCTGGACGGTCAGGAGCGGCGCGTCCGACCATCTCGAGGCCACGCCGAGGGCGCCGGCCAGGTCGAACATCTTCACGGCCGGGATCACGAGGTCCGGCGGCGCGATCGCAGCGGGGTCGAGCGTGCGTCGTACGCGGACCGTCCGAGTGTCGCTGGGCCCCTCGAGCACCACGGTGCCCGCCTCGCTGTCGCCCACCAAGCGGCGGCCGAGCAGCGTGACGTCGTGCCCGGCGGCCGCGAGCATGCCGCCGAGGAACGACCCGACCGCGCCCGCACCCACCACGACGACGTGGATCGGGTCGGCCGCCTGGGACGGCTGGATCGGCACGCGGGTCCTCCATAGGGCGGTGACCGCGCGCGGATCAGGTGTGGCCGACGATCACCGACGTCACCCACAGACCATACCCGACCGTGGCGGCGCCCACGACGAGCAGGATGCGCGTGATGCGCTTCTCGACCCGCTGGCTGAACCCGAAGTCGAACAGGACCGCGCGCAGGCCGAGCAGCCCGTGCCAGGTGACGGTGACGAGGAACGTCACCTCGAGCGCGACGATCACCGGGTCCGACAGGTACGCGACGACCTGGGCGAAGTTCCGCAGGCCCTCCGGGACGACGAAGTGGTTCGCCACCATGTGGAGCGTCACGAGACCGAGCAGCACCGCGCCCGTAACCGCCTGCCACATCCACGCCGATGCGCGACCGGCCCCCGCGGCGTCCTCCGCCCCCGCGGGCGTCCACGTGGGCCCGCGGCGGCCGCGGACGGGGAGCGACGGCGTCGCCATGTCACATCACCCCGTAGATGCGCACGGTGCCGATCACGAGCACCAAGGCGGCCACGATCATCAGCGCCACGAACAGCGCCCGCTGCCGGCTCACCACGATCCCGAGCCCCACGAGCGTCACCCGGATCCCGTTGAGGCCGTGGACGAGCAGGCCGGCGAGCAGGACGACGTCCAGGACCTTGACGAGCGGGTGGAGCGCGAAGTCGACGAACGCGTCCCACGCTTCCGGTCCACCGGCGAGCCGGGACAGGATCGCGAGGTGGAGGTAGAGGTAGACGAGGACGCCGAGCCCGGTCAGCCGGTTGAGCGCGAACGCCCAGCCCCCGAGCCGTCGACCGCGCGGGTCGAACCAGCCTGCGACCCCCCGCCGGCGCGCTTCGTCCGCCCGACCCGACTCCGACCGCATCCTCATGACCCGCTCTCCGTGGTCCCCCGGCCCCGCCCGAACGCCGACCGCAGCCAGTAGACGAGCAGGCCGCGCCGGAGGTGCGCGATCTTCTCCGCGGGGACGCTGTCCGACGGGCACACCTCCGTGCACTCGAAGGCAAGGTGGCAGCGCCACGCCCCCTGCTCCCCGCCGACGATCCCGTAGACCCGTGTCGGGTCCGCGCCTCCTCGATGAGCCGCCGGGCAGCCGCGAGGACACCTGGCCCCGCGTACGCGGAGTCCGTCGCCGCGACGGGGCACGCGGACAGGCACAGCCCGCACTCGAGACAGTCCTCGAAGCGCTGCAGCTCCGGCACGCCCTCCGCCGGATGCGCGCCCGGAATGAGCTCGGAGCGCCGGACGAGCGGCATGCCCACGGCCTCGAACGAGGCGTACAGCGCCTCGATGTCCACGACCAGGTCGCTCACGACGGGCTGGTTGAGCAGCGGCTCGACGATGACCTCGCCCGCGCCGAGGTCGTGGACCCGGGTGACGCAGGCGAGGACGTCGCGGCCGTTGACCCGCATGCCGCACGTGCCGCACGAGGCGTGGAAGCACGAGTGGCGGACGTCGAGGCTTGGGTCGACGTGCGCGCGGATCCAGGCCAGGGCGTCGAGGACGGTGGTCCAAGCCGATGACACGGGTGCCTCGAAGCGGTCCCAGTGGGGCTTCGTGTCGCCCCGGCGGAAGCGGAGAATCCGGAACGAACGCGCGGGCTGCGAGAAAGCCGGGCGGTCCGCCGGGGCCGCGGACGTGGTGGGCGGGCCCCGGAGGGTGTTCACGTCACGCCGCCTTCGCCGGGTGGAACGCGTCGTGCGGGAGCAGCACGACCTCACGCGTCCGGCAGGGGACGTCCACGCCCAGCTTGCGGGCGACGACGTCGGCGGTGACCTCGGCCATGCCGCGCAGGGTCGTGCCCTTGCCGCCGGAGATCGTCACGAAGCCCTCGATTCCCTCGGCCGCGTGGTCGAAGCACTTGAAGGTCCGGCTGAGCGCGCGGCCGGTGGACGCGCCGCGCTTTCCGATGAGCGGCCGGACGGCCGACCAGGCGGCCCGGATCTCCGCCGAGCGCACGGCCGGGATGAGCTTCGAGCCCTCGACGAGCATCCGCTCGACGTGGTCCTCGGGCACGGCGAGGTCGTCGGGATCCTCCACGACCCAGGAGCTCGTGCCGACGAGCGAGAGAGCGCGCTGCGGGACGACGATGTCGCCGTCGCCGGACGAGTGGAGGCGGTTGACGACCATGTTGCACAGCCGGCCGCGGAGCGCGACGAGCACGCCCGGCGACGGCTGGATCGGCACGTCGGCGCCGCCCATGCGGCCGATCGTCTCGCCCCACGGCCCCGCGGCGTTGACGACGACGTCGGCGCCGATTGCGTACCGGCGGCCGGTCGTGCGGTCCACCACCCGGACGCCGGTCACGCTGCCGGCGGAGCCGGTCATGCCCACGACCTCGGTGTACGGCCGGATGTCCGCTCCGTTGACGAGCGCGGTCGCGAAGAACCGGAGCGGCATCCGCATCGCGTCCATCGTGGCGTCGGGCACCTGCGCGGCCCCCAGGAGTGCCGGGTTCAGGTTCGGCTCCAGCCTGAGGACCTGGCTGCGGGTGAGCCAGCGGACGGGGATCCCGCTTGCCTCGCACGCGGGCAGGAACTGCTCGCGGTACGCCATGTCCGCCTCCTCGACCGCTACGAACAGGCCATCGTTCTCCTCGAACGAGCCCGGGCAGATCCGGCGCAGGATGCGGTTCTCGGTGATGCACTCGACAGCGGTTTCGACGTCGTTGACGGCGTACCGGGCGCCGCTGTGGAGCAGGCCGTGGTGGCGCCCCGTGGTGCCCGAGGTGAGCCCGTGCCGTTCCACGAGCACGACCCGGAGCCCGCGGAGCGCGAGATCGTGGGCGATGGCACCGCCGGTGCCTCCACCGCCGACGATCACGACCTGGGGTGCGCGATCGGCGCCCATCCCGATCGATGATCGGTGGGCTGACCGTCCGATGCCAGAGTCCATCCGACCATCGTCGGATCCCGATCGGCACCCGATCGGGACCTTGGTCTCGAGACCGTGCGCGCCGCGCGCGGCGGCGCCCGCCACTCAGCGCACGGGCGGCCCGGAGCTCGTGCCGTCGCCCGCCCGATACGCATCGAGCAGGATCTCCACCGGGTGACGCGTGCGCACACCGGTCGCCTTCTCGATCTGCCAGCGGCACGTCTCGGAGTCGCAGGCCGCGCTGGTCGCGCCAGACGCACGCACCTTCTCGAACAGTGGCGCGCCGACCTTCATCGCGATGTCGTACTTCTCCTTCTTCATCCCGTACGTGCCCGCGATGCCGCAGCAGTCGTGGTCCATGTCGCGCGCCCGGAGGCCTGGGACGAGCGCGAACAGGTCGAGCGCCGGCAGCCCGATGCCGTGGCTCCGGAGCTGGCAGGGCGCGTGGTAGGGGAGGTCCTCGTCGAGCCGGCCGAACCCGGTGTCTAGGCGACCCTCATCGTGGAGGTCGAGCAGGAACTCGCAGATATCCCATGTCGCGTGCGACACGGCCTTCGTGTCGTCGTCACGCATGTCGAGCATCTCCTCGTACTCGGCCTTGAGCGTGTGGGTGCAGGACGTGGACGTGCCCACGATCTTGTAGCCCGCCCGCGCGTACTCCGCGAGGACCGCGTTGTTCCTGCAGGCGCGCTCGCGCGCGTCGTCGTAGAGGCCGTTGCTGATCAGCGGGAGGCCGCAGCAGACCTGCTCCGGGACGATCGTCTCGAAGCCATTCCGCTTGAGCACCCAGATCGCGGCCTCGGCCACGTGTGGCTCGTAGTAGTTTGCAGAGCAGCCGTGGAAGTACACGACGGCCTTGTCGGGTCCCGGGCGGTTCTTGAGGGTGCCGCCATCGAGCCGCTTCGCCTGGCGCTTCTTCCAGGTCGATTGGAACGTGCGCTTGGCGAACTGCGGGAAGGGCGCCTTGCGGTGGACGCCGATCGCCACCTCGAACGCCGCGCGCACGACGCGGTTATGAAAGGCGAAGTTGGCGAGGGGGGAGAACAGGACGCCCATCGACCCGGTCAGGTCGGTCTGGCCCAGGGTCCAGTCGCGCAGCCTGGGGCGCTTGCCCTCGCGCAGCCGGCCACGGGCCTGGTTGTTCATCTCGGCGATCTTCACGCCGGCCGGGCACGCGGACGTACACCAGCCGCAGCCGGAGCAATAGTCCACCGAGTGATCGGGAGACCTGGGGTGCGTCGACTCCGGGACCTGGATCTGCTGCAGCCCGGCGAGACGGAACCGCTGGGCCTGGGGACCCTCGTACTTCGGTCCCGCGAACAGGTCCGTCACGCGCAGGACGGGGCAGACGGTGTTGCAGACGTTGCACTTGAGGCATTCATCCGCCGAGGCCGACACGTGCCGGTCCTCGGCCGCCTCCCGGACGAGATCGGCGATGGTCACTGGTCGGTCCTCACGGCGGGCAGCGCGCGGTCGATCGGGATCCTCGTGGCGTCCGCGGCCAGCTCGTTGGCCGCCCGCCAGCCGCTGGCGACGGCGATCCCGTCACCGCACCGCTCCCGGAGCGCGCGCTGGCCGACGAGCATGGCGCCCGCAACGAGCACGTTGGGGAAGGCGGCGCGCCCCGTCGCGGGATCCAGGGGACGCAGCGCCGGGTCCGTCCGGATGCCGGCGGCCTCGATGGGGTGGCCCGCCGGGTCGAGCGCATCGCGCATGAGCCAGGCGTCGACGCCCGGCGCCTCGACGTGGAGGCCGAGGAGCGGCTCGACCACGAGGCCGTGGGCCGTCGCCACCAGCCCGCCGCCCGCCAGTCCGCCGGTCGCGAGGACGACCGCGTAGGTCCGGATGCGGTGGCGTCGCGTCGCGGCCTCCATCTCGACTGCGGTGACGCGGCCGTGCTCGACCTCGATCCGGGCAACCGCCTCGCCGACCTGCACTCGGCCGCCCGCGTCGCGGATCCGGCGGCGAAGCGCCTGCCACAGGCGCATCCCGGGAATGCTCGGCGGCACGAGCGGCACCTCGAACGGCTCCAGCGGCAGCCGGGCCCTGAGCTCTGCCCAGACGTCCCCGTGGCGCTCGAGACCGAACACCGCCGGGAGCGCGACGCGCCCCTGGCCGCCACCCGCCGCGCGCTCCACGGCCAGCGCGAACCGGTCGAGGTCGTCAGCCCGCCGAGCCGGATCCTCGAACCGGTGCGCCAGCGCGAGGGCGTTGAGGTTGCGCTGCGAGCCGAGGCCCGGCAGCTCGACGGCGACCCCCCGCACCAGCGCCGGACGGTCCTCGCCGAGCCACACGTCCTCTCGGGAGAGGCTGTCGGCGATTGCGGCCGGCCAGAAGTCCTTGAAGCCCGCCGGCCCGGCGACGACGAGGATCTCCCCCGGGTCCCAGGGGCGGAGCGCTGGCGCCTGTGCGCCGGGCACGATGGCCACGCGCCGCGTCCCGCCGATCGCCGTCGGCACGCGCCGGATCGGCGCGTCGAGCGTGCCCGCGTACGGGAGCCCGGAGTCCGCGAGGCGCTCGAGGAGCCAGGCCACCGATGGCGCCGCGTCCGGCGCTAGGAAGGCGTACGGGTGGTCCAGCGACGCGAGGTGACGGACGCCCTGGGCCGGCGTGCCCGCGCCCGCTGGGGCCGCCACGTCCAGGCCGCCGGCGCCCCAGTGGGTCCCGGCGTGGCCCTTCGCAACGAGCGTGACGACCGCTCCGGCCTCCGCCAGGCGCGTGGCCGCGACGAGCCCGGCGAGCCCGGCGCCGATGACGACGATGTCAGCGTGCGGCATCGAGCACCTCCTCGCCGGCGCCGAGCGGGGCGGGAGCGGACGCCATCGAGTCGAGCCCCAGCACGCCCACGTAGATGCCGTTCGTCATCAGCAGCTCCTGGAGCTGCCGCCCGTAGGCGATCGGCCGGGTGCCCTTGAACCGTTCGCGCAGGAACGCCGTCAGCGCGCGGTCGGCGACGGCGGCGTGCGCCGCGCCGGACCCCGGGCCGTGTCCGTCCGCGTCGTGCGTCCCGGGGGCTGGCCGGCCGGTGGTCGCGGTATGCGCGTCCAGGCGCTCCGCCACCAGGCCGGCGATCCGGAACGTGCAGAACGCCCCCTGGCAGGGCCCCATCCCCACGCGCGTCCCGCGCCGGACGTCGTCGATGCTGCACGGCCAGTGCCGGGCCAGGTATGCGTCCACCATGGACCGCGACACGAGCTCGCACTCGCACAGCAGGTCCGCGTCGCCGCCCCCCTCCGCCTCGTGATCCGCGAGCCGGTGGCCCAACCAGTAGGTGTGGCCGGCCTCCTGGTCGGGGAGAATCTCGTCGGCCGTCGTGCAGGGTGTCGTGACGCCCAGCTTGCCCGCGGCGACGTCCACGGTCTGCTCGGCCATGAGCCGGTGGGTCGTGAGCTTGCCACCGACGATCGAGACGAAGTTGTCAACGCCCTGGTCGGCGTGGTCGAGGATCGCGTGTGCCCGGGAGATCGAGCGGTTGCCCACGCCTGGGATCGCATCGGCGGGGGGCTGGTAGAGCGGCCGCACGCCCGCATAGGCGCGCAGGATGCGCATCCGCGGCAGGTCCGGAAACATCTTCGCACCCTCGCTCACGAGGCGTTCGACCTCCGCGCGGGTGACCTCGCTGTCGTCCGGATCGGGGACCTTGATGTCGGTGGTGCCGAGGATCGCGACGGTGTGGACGGGGACCATGATGTCGCCGTCGGACGAGCGATGACAGCGGTTGATCACCGCGTCGGTCATCCGGTGGTTGTAGATCAGCATCGTCCCCTTGCCGGGCGTCATCTCAAGGCTGACGTTCGCGAAGGCCGCAATCTGGCCCGCCCAGGCCCCGGCCGCGGAGATCACGAACCTGGTCCAGACCCGCGAGACCGAGCCGGTTCGCTCGTCGCGCAGGGCCACCTCGGTGATCCGGTTCGCCTGGACCTCCATGCCGATGACGCGGTGGTAGGTGAGCGCCTCGCTGCCGTGCCGGCGGGCGTCCGCGATGATCGACTCGACCAGCATCCAGGGCTCGATGGAGCCGTCCGGTACGCGGAATGCCCGGCGGGTCTTCGGGTTGAGCGCCGGCTCCCTGGCCAGGAGGTCCGCGACCTTGACCTCGTCGCAGTCCACGCCGCTGGCATTGCAGTTGTCGGCGAACGCCTCGACGTAGTCGTCGGGGTCGTCGGGCGTCGCGATGAAGTAGCCGCCAGTGTCCTCGATGCTCGCGGGCGCGATCCGCCGGAGCACCCGGTTCTCGTCGATGCACTCGCGCGCGGCGAGCTGGTCCTTGGCCACGTAGCGGCCGCCGGAGTGGAGCAGCCCGTGGTAGCGCCCGGTCGTGCCCGTCGCGAAGTCCCCCCGCTCGACGAGCAGCCCGCGCAGCCCGCGGCGGGCCAGGTCCCGGAGGACGCCGGCGCCGGTTGCGCCTCCCCCGATGACGAGCACGTCCGCGGTGTGCGGCACCGCCATGATGGTCACCTCGCTGCGTGCCCGCGGGTCAGTGCGCCCCGGGCTGCGTCACTCGCCGGTCCCGTCGCGCCGGCGGACCGGTCCAACTCTAGCCCTTGGGCAGGAAGGCGGCACCCTCGGCTGCCTCCAGGACCTCGTCCAGGCCCGAGCCGGTGCTCGCCTGTACGGCCGCGATGATCGCACCTTCGACGAGCGGTCCCCGGGACAGCCGGACGTGCTCCGGGCCGCCGAGCAGCTCAAGGGCGGTGCGGGTCGCGAGGATGGCGCTGCCCAGGTCCGCGACGACCACCACGCCGGCCCCACGGTCGGCTTCGCCGATCGCCGCCGCGATGCGCGCGGCATCGGTGCCGATGGCGCCGTCGGCCATGCCGCCGGCGGGCACGATGGGGACGTCCGACCCGGCCATCTGCCGGGCGAGCTCAACCGTGCCCTCCGCGATCCGGGCGGAGTGCGAGACGACGACGAGGCCGACGTATGCGACGGGTTCCGGGCTCACGGTGTGCCCTCACTAAGGTGACGGCCCCGGACCCCTGGTAGGGGCCGGGGCCGTCGGGTTCGCCGAACGGGGACTACTCGACCCAGTCGAAGGTGCGGGTTACCGCCTTCTTCCAGAAGCCGTAGTCCTTCTCGCTGGTGGCCGCGTCCATGGCGGGCTGCCACTCCTTGTCCTTGGCCCAGTTGGCCCGCAGGTCCTCGACCTCCGCCCAGTAGCCGACCGCGAGGCCGGCCGCGTAGGCGGCGCCCAGGGCCGTGGTCTCCGCGACCTTCGGCCGGATGACCGGGACGCCGAGGACGTCGGCCTGAAACTGCATCAGCAGGTCGTTGAAGACCATGCCGCCGTCGACCTTGAGGGCCGTGAGATCAACGCCGGAGTCGGCGTTCATCGCGTCGAGCACCTCACGGGTCTGCCACGCGGTCGCCTCGAGGACGGCACGCGCGATGTGGCCCTTGTTGACGTAGCGGGTCAGGCCGGCGATGACGCCGCGGGCGTCGCTCTTCCAGTACGGCGCGAACAGGCCGGAGAACGCCGGGACGAAGTAGACGCCGCCGTTGTCGTCCACGGTCTTGGCCAGCGCCTCGACCTCGGCCGACGAGGTGATCATCCCCAGGTTGTCCCGGAGCCACTGCACGAGCGCGCCGGTGATGGCGATCGAGCCCTCGAGGGCGTACACGGCCGGCTGGTCGCCGATCTGGTAGCCCAGGGTGGTGAGCAGGCCGTTCTTGGACTGGACAGCCTTGGTGCCCGTGTTGAGGAGCATGAAGTTGCCGGTGCCGTAGGTGTTCTTCGCCTCTCCGGGCGAGAAGCACGTCTGGCCGAACAGGGCCGCCTGCTGATCGCCGAGATCGCCGGCGATCGGCACGCCCGCGAGATCGCCGACGCCCGTCCCGTAGACCTCGGACGAGGCCTTGATCGCCGGGAGCATCGACTTCGGGATGCCCATGATGCCCAGGATCTCGTCGTCCCAGTCGAGGGTCGCGAGGTTCATGAGCATCGTGCGGCTGGCGTTGGTCACGTCCGTGACGTGCACGCCGCCGTTGACGCCGCCGGTGAGGTTCCAGATGCACCACGTGTCGATGTTGCCGAACAGGAGGTCTCCGGCGTCGGCCTTGGCGCGCGCACCCTCGACGTTGTCCAGGACCCACCTGACCTTCGGGCCCGAGAAGTAGGTGGCGAGCGGGAGGCCGACCTTCGCCCGGAAGCGGTCCTGGCCGCCGTCCTTGCTGAACTCGTTGACGTAGACGTCCGTGCGGGTGTCCTGCCACACGATCGCGTTGTAGACCGGCTTGCCCGTCGTCTTGTCCCATACGACGGTGGTCTCGCGCTGGTTGGTGATGCCGACGGCCGCGAGGTCGGATCCAGTGATGCCGGCCCTCTGGAGCCCGCCCGCGATGACCTCCTGGCTGCGCGCCCAGATCTCCATCGGGTCGTGCTCGACCCAGCCGGGCTTCGGGTAGATCTGCTCGTGCTCCTTCTGGTGGATCGCGACGACGCCGCCGGCGTGGTCGAAGACCATGAACCGGGTGCTCGTCGTGCCCTGGTCGAGGGCGCCAACGTACTTGGTCATGTTGCACTCCCGTGTTCGCCCGAGGCCATGGTCACACCCTGGACAAGGCGTCCCATGCGGCCTTGAGCAGCAGGTAGGAGGAGGTTGCGCCCGGGTCCTGGTGGCCCGCGCTGCGCTCTCCGAGATAGCTCGCGCGTCCCTTGCGGGCCACGAGCGGAATGGTGGCGAGCATGCCCTGCTCCGCGGCGGCGACGGCCGCGGCGAGGGCGTCGGCGACCGACGCCCCCTGGTCGACGGCGGCCCGCATCGCGTCGCGGGCGGGGATCAGCGCGTCGAGCATGGTCTTGTCGCCGGGTTCGGCCTTGCCCAGCCGCTGGATCCCGGCGACGCCGGCGTCCAGCGCGCCGGCCAGCTCCGCGGGCTCGGCCTCCGCCTTCCCGGCGGTGGCACCGCCGAGCTGGAGGAAGAAGGTCCCGTAGAGCGGGCCGCTGGCGCCGCCGACGGTGGACACGAGCGTCATGCCGACGCCCTTGAGCAGCGCGCCGACATCCCCCTCGGGGTAGGTCGGCAGCTTGGCGAGCACCGCCTGGAACCCGCGGTCCATGTTGATCCCGTGGTCGGCGTCGCCGATCGCGGAGTCGAGGGCCGTGAGCTCCTCCTTCGCGTCGCGCAGCACCTGCGCGAGCAACTGGATCCAGGCGATCGCGTCGGCGTAGGCGAAGCGTGACGCCATGCCCGTGTGTCCTTTCGGCCAGTAGGAGGTGATGGTGTTGGGCGGACGGTCAGATTCCCCACCGCAGGGCGGGGGTCATGACCGGAGCATCCCAGTAGCGGAGCATCTCGTCGTCGAGCCGCAGGAGCGTGATCGAGCACCCGGCCATGTCGAGCGACGTGATCCAGTTGCCGACGAGGCTGCGCGCGATCGTGATCCCGCGCCCCTCGAGGATCTGCGCGAGGCTGTTGAACACGACGTAGAGCTCGATGAGCGGCGTGCCGCCCATGCCGTTGACGAACGCGAGGACGCGGTCGCCGCGCTGGTAGGGGAGGTCGTCGAGGATGGGCCCGGCGAGCATCCCGGTGATCTCGTCGGCGCTCGCGACCTTCATGCGCGTGCGCCCGGGCTCTCCGTGGATGCCGACGCCGATCTCCATCTCGTCGTCGCCGATCTCGAACGTCGGCTTGCCGGCGGCCGGGACCGTGCAGCTCGTGAGCGCCATGCCCATCGAGCGGACGTTGTCCTGGACGCGCTGGCAGAGCGCCGTGACGGTCGCGAGATCCGCACCCGCCTCGGCAGCCGCGCCGACGATCTTCTCCGCGAGCACCGTGCCGCCGACGCCCCGCCGGCCGGCCGTGTACAGCGAATCCTTGACGGCGACATCGTCGGCGATGACGACCGCCGAGACCTCGTGTCCCTCTGCCCGGGCCATCTCGGCCGCGAGCTCGAAGTTCATGATGTCGCCGGTGTAGTTCTTGACGATGTGCAGGACCCCGGCGCCGGCGTCCACAGCCTTGGTGGCGGCGAGCATCTGGTCGGGGACCGGCGAGGTGAACACCGCGCCCGGACAGGCGGCGTCGAGCATGCCCAGCCCGACGAATCCTCCGTGCATCGGCTCGTGACCCGAGCCACCGCCCGAGATCACCCCGACCTTGCCGGGCCGGGGCGCGTCCCTGCGGACAACGATGTTCGGCGCCTCGACCCGGATGAGCTCCGGATGTGCGGCGAGCATCCCAGCGAGTGCCTCGTCCACGACGTGATCGGGTGCGTTGATGAGCTTCTTCATCGTTCCTCCTGTGGCCGACGGACGCCGGGCTCGGGGTCCGGGGCGCGCCGTCACCCGGTGACCGGGCGCGCCCCGTGGCCGTGCGAGCTAGAACAGGGGCTTCCAGATGGCGAGGTAGACGACCGCCGCGAGCACGGCGCCGGTGATCGGCCCGACGACCGGCACCCAGCTGTACTCCCAGTCGGAGCCGCCCTTGCCCGGGACGGGCAGGATGGCGTGGATGATCCGCGGCCCCAGGTCGCGGGCAGGGTTGATCGCGTAGCCGGTGGTCCCGCCGAGCGACATGCCGATCGAGAACACGAGCAGGGCGACAGCTAGCGGGCCGAGCCCGGCCAGGCCCTGGTTGTTGCCGAACGCCATCACGACGAACACGAGCACGAACGTGCCGATGATCTCGGACACGACGTTCAGCGGGATGTTGCGGATGCCCGGCCCGGTGCTGTACACCGCGAGCTTGAGACCCTGGTCCTCGGTCTGCTTGAAATGATCCCAGTAGTGGATCGTGACCAGGGTGGCGCCGATGAACGCGCCGACGAACTGGCCGATGATGTACACCGGCACCAGCCCAAGTGCGAGGCTGCCGTTTACCGCGAGGCCGATGGTGACGGCCGGGTTGATGTGCGCCCCGCTGATCGGTCCGGCGACGCTGACGCCGACGAACACGGCGAACGCCCATGCGGCAGTGATGACGATCCAGCCCGCGTTCTGCGCCTTGGACTTGGCGAGCAGGACGCCTGCGACCACGCCGTCACCGAGGAGGATCAGGAACCCAGTCCCGAAGACCTCCGCGATGAAGATGTTCATATCCCACGTCATGCCATGCACTCCCTCATTGGTGGATAGCCCGCTGGCGGGCCACGACGGACCCGGTGCCGTCGCCGGCTGCTCGCGGTCGTCGACCGGGCGCCGCGCAGGCGGGAACCGGTGCGAGATCGCTCGGTGGCGTCCTCCTTTCCGACCGGAGCCGGTCCCCCTTCGGGCTTTCTCCGCAGGGGCACACCGGGAAACACGACCCATCCGGATGGGTGGCTTGGAGCCATGCTACGGGCCCCCCGGCCGGACAAATCTCAAGACTTCGTACATCTCGTCGACAACCGGCTCGCAACCGCACCGCAACCCGGAACTCAGGGGCCGGCGACCTCGGCCGCGGCCGCGTCCGCGAGGCACCGGACGAGCATCGCCGTCGACGCGGCCCCGGGATCCTGGTGGCCCGCAGACCGCTCGCCGAGGTAGCTCGCCCGGCCCTTCCGCGCGACGAGGGGGACGGTCGCCAGCGCCCCGCCTTCCGCGGCGTCGGCCGCCCGGCGCAGCGCGGTCGGGAGGTCCATCCCTGGTCCCGCGACCCGCAGCGCGTCGCGTGCCGGGGCGAGCGCATCGACCAGCGTCTTGTCGCCAACCGTGGCGTGGCCGAGCGACACGACCGCGTCGAGAGCCGCGTCAAACCCCGCGACGGCGGCCTCCACGCCCCATGCATCGTCGCCGAGGCGCTCTCCGGCCCTGATGAGCGCGCGGCCGTAGAGCGCGCCGCTGGCGCCGCCGACGAGCCCGAGCACGCGGCGCCCGGCGGCGACGAGCAGCGTCCCCGACGATGCGCGGGCTCCGGCGCGGTCGGGGTCGTCGAGGTCGGCGAGGATGCCCGCGAACCCGCGATCGAGGTTGATCCCGTGGTCTCCGTCCCCGATGGCCGCGTCGAGCGCGGTCAGCCAGTCGCGTTGTTCGTGGATCGCCGCGGCCGCCAGGCGCAGCCAGCGCTCGACCACCCGCGCGCCGAGCGCCCCGCGTACCCCGACGGCCGGAGCGTCCATCAGCCGGCGGGCCGTTTCGGGGCGCGGCCGCCGAGGTCCGCCGCGGCCACGACCGCGTCGAGGTCGTCCCCCGCCGCGGCCGCGATCGCGGCGTGCACCGCGCCCTCGACGATCGGCGCGTCGGTCACGCGGATCCGCCTCCGGTCGCCGGGCTCGAGGGTCTCGAGCGCGAGCTCCACCGCCATGCCAGCGCTGCCGAGATCGAGGAACACGAGCACGCCGTCCTCGCCAGCGGCGAGCGCGCGCGCGAGCGCCGCGGCCACGTCCGGTGCGCTCGTCCCCAGGCGCCCGTGGCTCAGCCCGCCGGCGCCCTCGACCGGCACGGCAGGCGCCGCCTGGCGGACCATCGCCGCAAGGCCGCGGACGAGCTCGGCGCTGTGCGCAACGAGGACAAGCCCCACCATCTGCGCGCCCCTCCTGGCTGCGGGCTGCCCCCGGGCGATCGCCGCCGACGGCGGGGGTCCCGCACCATACACTAGCGGAGGCCATGAGCAGGCGCATCGACGTGGACCGCGACCGTGCGCAGGACGTCGGCCCGCGGGTAACCGACGACATCGCCGAGCGCGCCGTCACCGCGGTCGAGGTGCTGGCCTTCGTCGCGCGCGCGGAGCGGTTGCTGGTCCGCCACCGGCGGCTGCTGGACCGGCTGGACGCCGCGCTCGGGGACGGCGACCACGGCGAGAACATGACCGTCGGGTTCGGGCACGCCGTGCGTGCGCTTGCGGCGCCCGACGGTTCGGCGCGCCCGGACGCGGCCGCTGACGATGTCGGGGAGCTCCTGCGGCGGCTGGGCTCGCTCGTCGTGGCCAACGTCGGGGGCGCGGGCGGCTCGCTGTACGGGACCGCGTTCACCGAGGCGGGCCTCGCCATCCCGGAAGGGCCGGTGGTCACGCTCGCCGGGATCGCCCGGGCGCTCGATGCCGCCGCGCATGGGGTCGCCCGCCGCGGGCGGTGCCGGCTCGGCGACAAGACGATCTTCGACGCGCTGCGGCCGGCCGCGGACGCCTATGCCTCTGCCGTGGCGGATGGCCGCGACGCCGTGTATGCGCTCCGGCGCGCCGCGGCGGCGGCGCGCGCGGGCATGCGGGCGACGACGCCGATGATCGCGCGACGGGGCCTCGCGCTGCGCCTGGGCGAGCGCTCCCGCGGGCACCAGGACCCCGGAGCGACCTCGTGCTTCCTTCTCATCCGGGCGATGCTCGAGCCCGCAGCGCGGCGGCGCGCATGACGGCCGCAGATCGCGTCGCCGGTCCTGACCGCGACCGGCGCACGCCCCTCGCCGACGCGCAGCGCGAGGCGGATACCGTGTTCGCGCAGTACCAGCTGAGCCAGCTGCTCGCGCTCGGCGGGGACCTGCGGGCGCTTGCCACCTCGGTGGTGACCGAGCTCGTGCGGGTGACCGATGCGGCCGCGGGCGCCCTGTGGCTGTCCACCACCGGCGAGCGCTCGATGCGGCTCGTCGCGGTCGTCGGAGACGATCCCGCGGGCGGTGAACCGGCCGGCGAGGCCGTCCCGCAGCTCCCGGAGGAGCTCGCCGGCGCGGACACCGCCGCCGCGTGGACCCGCGCCGCGGGGTGGCGGGGCGTCGCGCTCGACGAGCGCCGCGGGCTCGGGGAGCGGAGCCTCGACAGCCGGCTTGTCGGCTACCTCGCGTTCCAGCCACCGCCGGGCGACGACCTGCCGGCCGAGGGCGTCCGGCTCCTCGCGCTGGTACGCCACGAACTGGCGATCGCCTTCCAGGCGGCCCAGCTCCGCCACGCGCTGGCCGGGGAGCAGGCACTGCTCGCGGCGATCCTCGACGGCGCGAACGACGGGATCGTGGCGGTGGACGAGGGATGCCGGGTCGTGCGCGTGAACCGGGCCGCCATGTCGCTGCTCGGCGGCACGGCCGTCGTGCCCTCCAGCCGGTCGTGCCGCGAGGTGCTCGGCTGCGCGCCTGACGACGTGCCTGGCGCGACCGCCGGCGAACCAGGGGAGGACGGGCGACCGGGCACCGCCGCCCGTGGCTCGCTGCGCTGCGGTCCGCGCTGCCGGTTCGAGGAGGCGATGGAGCACCCGTGGGCGCCGATCGCGTGCGAGCACGTCGTGGTCGGCCGCGACGGCACGGCGATCCCCGTCGCCGCGTCGTACTCGGCCATGCCGGGCGCCGAGCGGGGCGCCGTCGTCGTGCTGCGCGACACGCGCGCCGAGATCGCCGTCGAGGAGCTCCGGGCGAGCTTCCTCGCCGCCGTCTCCCACGAGCTCCGGACGCCGCTAGCGCTCATCTCCGGCTACGTGGACAGCCTGCTCGCGCTCGACCTGGACGCGGATGCGCAGCGCCGCTCCGTGGAGCGGATTGGCCACGCGGCCGGGCGCCTGGCCGAGCTCGTCGACGAGCTGCTCGAGCTCACTCGCTTCGAGAGCACCGGCCCGTTACTCCAGCGCTCCGTCGTGCACCTGCCGTCGGTCGTCGCCCGGCTGGCCGACGACCTCGCGGAGTCGCCCGGCGCGCGCCCGGTCCGGGTCGCCATCCCGCCGGACCTGCCGTCGGTCGCGATCGACCCGCTCCGGATCGGCCACGTCCTTGCGAACCTCGTGGACAACGCGCGCAAGTACGGCGACGGCGGCCCGATCACGGTGACGGCGCGGGGCGAACGGGGCGCCGTCGTCGTCACCGTGCACGACACCGGACCGGGCGTGCCGCCCGAGGAGCGGCCGCACGTGTTCGACCGCTTCTACCGCGGCCGGAACGCGCGGGACGGCAGGACGCCCGGGACGGGCCTCGGGCTATACGTCTGCAGGCGCCTCATCGAGGCACACGGGGGGCGGATCTGGGTGGAGGCGGAGGGCGGCGGGAGCGCGGTGTCGTTCAGCCTGCCGGCCGCTCCGCCCGAGGCGCTCGGGGAGGCGTCGTGACGGCGTCCGGCGAATCGCGCGGCGACGGCGATTCCGGACGCACGCGGCATCCGGACGGCCGGCGGATCGTCGTGCCGCCCGTCCCGTCCCGCCCGGTGCCGGGAAACGGCGAGCTCGTCCTCGTCGTCGAGGACGAGCTCGAGTTCCGGGAGCTCGTCGAGCTGTGGGTCAATCGCCACGGCTGGCGCACCGCGTTGGCGGGCGATGCCCACGAGGTCATGCGCCGCTTCGCGGAGGAGGAGCCGGACCTCGTGCTCCTCGACCTCAACCTCCCGGGCCTCGACGGATGGCAGGTCGCGGAGTGGATCCGCAGCGTGAGCACCGTACCGATCCTCATGGTCACCGCGCTCGACGCCGAGTCGGACGTGGTGCACGGCCTCGTCGCCGGCGCAGACGACTACCTCACGAAGCCCGTGAGCTTCCCGGAGCTGGTCGCACGGATCCAGGCCGCGTTCCGCCGGGTCCACCTGCACGAGGCGCGCCCGGACGACGTCATCGAGCATCCCGGGCTGCGGATCGAGCTGCGCGGCCACCGGGTGATGGGCTCCGCCCAGGAGGTCCACCTGACCCCGACCGAGTTCCGGCTTCTCGTGTCCCTCGCCCGCCGCGCCGACGAGCTCATGACGCACGGCGAGCTGCTGCGCATGGTCTGGGGGCCGACATACGGCGACGAGATCCAGCTCCTGAGGGTGACCATGCGCAACCTGCGGACCAAGCTGGCCGCGGCGACGCCGGGTCGCACGTTCATCACGACCGAGTACGGGCTCGGCTACCGGTTCCAGACCGGCCGATGAGCGGGAGGGTGCGCGCGATCCCGACGTCAGCGCGGCAGCGGCCGCCGGACCCTGCGCGTCGCCGACTCCACGCGGACTCGCTTCCCTGGGGGGCCGTCAGCGGCTCTGGTAGGATCGGGGTCCCGCGCGGCCATGCCACGGTCGCGTATCAGCGGAGACTCCACCCCGTGACCGCCGAATCCCTCGATCCGGGCGACGTCGCGCCCGCCGTCGCGAACCTCGAGACCATCGTCAGCCTGTCCAAGCGCCGCGGCTTCATCTTCCCGTCATCGGAGATCTACGGCGGAATCAACGCCGTCTGGGACTACGGACCCCTGGGCGTGGAGCTCAAGAACAACGTCAAGCGCGCCTGGTGGCGGGCGATGGTCCAGGACCGCAACGACATCGTGGGCCTGGACGCCGGGATCCTGATGCACCCCCAGGTCTGGATCACGTCGGGGCACGTCGGCTCGTTCAGCGACCCGCTCGTGGAGTGCGCGACCTGCCGCCGCCGGTTCCGCCTGGACGAGCTGCCGGGCGCTGAGGATCTCTCGGCGACCGACCTGCGTGACGACACGATCGTCGGGCGCCTCGGCCTGGTCTGCCCCAATGACGCGGGGCCGCTGTCGGCGCCGCGCCGGTTCAACCTCATGTTCACGTCCCACATGGGACCCGTCGAGGACGACGGCTCGATCGTCTACTTCCGCCCGGAAACCGCGCAGGGCAGCTACGTCAACTTCAAGAACGTCCAGCAGAGCTCGCGCAGGAAGATCCCGTTCGGCATCGCCCAGATCGGCAAGTCGTTCCGCAACGAGATCTCGCCCGGCAACTTCGTGTTCCGGATGCGGGAGTTCGAGCAGATGGAGATGCAGTACTTCGTGCGCCCCGGTGAGGCCGCCTCGCAGGCCTTCGAGGAGTGGCTGCCCAGGCGGAAGGCGTGGTACGAGGCCTACGGCGTGACCCCGGCCCGCCTCCGGTTCCGAGAGCACGCCCCCGACGAGCTGGCGCACTACGCGAAGAAGGCGATCGACGTCGAGTACCGCTTCCCGTTCGGCTGGAAGGAGCTCGAAGGCATCCACAACCGCGGCGACTTCGACCTGGGCAACCACGCGAAGGCGTCCGGCGAGAACCTCGAGTACTTCGACCAGGCGTCCGGCGAGCACTTCATCCCGTGGGTCGTGGAGACCGCGGCGGGCGCGGACCGTGCGGCGTTCACGTTCCTCATCGACGCCTATCGGGAGGAGGAGGTCCGCGGCGAGACGCGCGTGGTCCTGGGGTTGCACCCGGACATCGCACCGTACAAGGTGGCCGTCCTGCCGCTGCTCAAGAAGCGCCCCGAGATCGTGGACATATGCCACCGTCTCCTGGGCGACCTCAAGCGCGACATGATGGCCGTCTACGACGACACGGCCGCCATCGGCAAGCTCTACCGGCGCCAGGACGAGATCGGCACGCCGTGGTGCGTCACGGTTGACGTGGACTCGCTCGACGACGGCGCGGTCACGGTCCGCGACCGCGACTCGATGACCCAGGAACGGGTGCCGCTCGAGGGCGTCAAGCGCCTGATCCTCGATCGCATGGAGGCCGTCCGGCCGTAGCCTGCGCCTGTGACATCCGGCCACCCGGCCGGCGAGGGCAGGAGGGTGGCCATGGGCTTCGGGGCACGGCGGCCGGACCCGGGATTGGGCGCGGTCCTGGGATTGGCGATCGGACTCGGCGGGCTGACCATGTGCGTCACCCTGGTGTTCCACGCGATGCGGGCGGTCATGGACGTCGGCGGATTCTGTGTGGACGGTGGGCCTTTCGTCTCGGCGCAGTCGTGTCCGGACGGCACGGCTCCGGCGATGATGCTCGGCATCTTCGGCGTGGTCCTGTTCGGCGGGATCGCGATGGCCTGCGGCAGCCGCGTGGGCGCTCGGTGGGCCATCGCCGCGGTCCTCGTCGGGTGGTCAGGCCTGTTCGGGGCCCTCGGCTGGAACTTCCTCGATCACGGGATCATCAACCCGCCGCCCGAGGCGGACGAGATCGTCCGGGGCTGGTTGATCCCGGGGATCCTGTTCGAGCTGATGGCTCTCACGCCGATCGTAATCGTGGCCGTCGCGATGCGCGCCGGCTTCACGGCTGGAGCCACGCCGGCTCAGGCCACGGCCCGGCCGCCGGGTGGCCCGCCGCAGCGCGGGCAGGCACTGCTCGACCGGCTGGAGCGCCTGGCCGACATGCGGGACCGTGGCCTGCCGACACCGGAGGATTTCGAGACCGCCAAGGCATCGATCATCGCCGAGCTGGAGGCGCGCTCGTGACGGTTCCCCGCCCGCTCGTGACCGTGATCATGGTGGCTGCCATCATCCTGGGCGTGATCGCGGGCTCACGGCTGTTCCTGGTGCTCAGCGGCGGTTGAGACCGGCAGCCGTCCGCCGGTCGAGCCGGCCCCGGGTGCGTCCGCGCACCGCACGGCGGTCCGGCCGTCCCGGCGCCACCTGCCCGACGCGACGGTCCATCCGGCCCGTGACCCGGAGCGTGGGCCTCGCGAATGATGCACGGGCGATGACCGATCCCGTCACCCTCACCATCTCCGCCGACCGCGTGCGCTGGAGCGATCTGGGCGCGCTGTTCCAGCGCGGCGTCGTCGTCTCGCTCGCCGGTCCGCGCTCGGTCGCAGACTTCCTCTCGGTTGACCTGGCGATCGAGCCCGACTATGTCCGCCACGTGATCGCGACCGTGTTCGTGGACTCGATGGTCGTCGATGACCTGGACCGCGCCATGCTCCATCCCGGGTCCACCCTGACGCTCTCGGCGGCGATGCCGGGGCTCGTCGGGGCCACGCTTCGCCGGTCCAGCTACTACTCGGCGATGCGCGCCCAGGTCAGCTGGCACGAGGGCCACGGGGGTGGCCGCGACGAAGAGTCGGCCCCCACCATCCGAGTGAAGCTGTTCAACCTCATCATCCCGGGCGTCGGCCCCTCGATCCTGCGCCGCGGGATCGTGCTGGCCCATGACGAGGCGGCCAGGATCCTGGGCCCGGATCCGGACCTGGAGCGCATCGCCCTGGATCGTGAGATCCTGCTACGTGTCGCCGCCTGACGGCGACCGGGACGGAGGCCACGCGCAGGTGTCGGTGCAGCTGACGATCAAGCTGTTCGCCAGCTTCCAGCGCGGCCGGTTTGCCATCGAGACGCGCGCCTACCCGGAATCGCCGACGGTCGGCGAGATCGTCGACGAGCTCGAGATCCCGCGCCCCGAGGTCGGGGTGATGATGGTCAACGGCCGCAACGTGGAGTTTGACGACCGACTCGCTGACGGCAGCGTCCTGGCGGTCTTCCCGGTGATCGGCGGTGGGTGAGCGGCAGCGGTTGAGCTGCGCTCGCCCGTTCCGGTGCTCGACGACTCGGGACACCGGGGCGGCCGCGCTGCCCCGGCCGGATGTCCGCGCGGAACGGGCCGAACGGCGCTACCCGGTCGGGGCGTCGTGCCGCGGAATGGGAGGCGTCGAGCCGATGCGCGTCCCCGGTGCTGCACCCGGCGGGTTCGGCACGCGGCGAGTGTGATCTTCCGAGCCGCCGACGGGCCGGATCCAGGCGGACGCGTCGTGCGCCCGATCGATGCAGAGGACACCACGTGGCACCCAGCACCCCCGCGACCGGGGACCGCTACTCGCGCCAGGCCCGGTTCTGGGGCATCGGCACCGAGGGACAGGCGCGACTCGCGGCGGGCCGTGTGCTCGTGGTCGGGTGTGGCGCCCTGGGTTGTTCGGTGATTGACCTGCTGGCACGTTCCGGGGTGGGCCACCTGGTGGTCGTCGACCGCGACTTCGTGGAACTCAGCAACCTCCAGCGCCAGCTGTTGTACGACGAGGCCGACGCTGCGGCCGGGTCGCCCAAGGCGGTCGCGGCGGCCGAAGCCGTCGGCCGGATCAACGCCGGAGTCGATGTCGAGGCGCTCGTCGCGGATGTCACCCCCGCCAACGTGGAGGCGCTGGTCGCCCGGGCCGACGTCGTGGTCGACGGCACGGACAACCTCGAGACGCGCTACCTGCTCAACGACGCCTGCGTGAAAGCAGGCATTCCCTGGGTCTACGGTGGCGCGGTCGGCTCGACCGGGATGTCGATGACGGTTCTGCCCGGCGACACGGCGTGCTTCCGGTGCCTGTTTCCGACGCCCCAGCCGGCGGGCACGATGGAGACCTGCGAAACCGCTGGCGTGCTTGCGTCGACCGTCGTGACCGTCGCCGCGATGCAGTGGACCGAGACAGTGAAGCTCCTCGTCGGCGACCGCGAGCACCTCAGCCGCGGCGTTACCGCGTTCGACGTGTGGACGAACGACCACCTCCACACCGAGGGCGTACCCCGGCGACCGGACTGCCCGTGCTGCGGCGAGCGCCGCTTCGAGTATCTCGAGGCCAGGGTCACGAGCCGGACGGCGACGCTGTGCGGTCGCGACGCCGTCCAGGTGAGCCCGGGTCGGGCCGTTCGGCTCGACCTCCGGGTCCTGGCCCTCAAGCTCGCAGGCACCGGGACCGTGACCTCGAGCGACTACCTGCTCCGGTCGGTGGTCGACGGTCACGAGATGACCGTGTTCGCCGATGGCCGCGCGATCATCAAGGGCACCGACGACGTCGCGGTCGCCCGCTCGCTGTACGCGCGCTATGTCGGAACCTGACGACGGGCGCGTGATCTACCTCGACAATGCCGCCACCTCGTTCCCCAAGGCCCCGGGCGTGATCGAGGCGATGGGCGGCTTCCTGGCGACCACGGCGGGCAACCCCGGCCGGTCCGGCCACGCACTGGCACTCGGGGCGCAGGCGGTCGTGACGGCCACTCGCCGCGGTCTCGCGACACTCCTCGGGGCGCCCGACCCGTCTCGGGTCGTCTTCACCGCCAACGCGACGGACGCCCTGAACCTGGCGCTGTGGGGCCTGCTCGCGGCAGGGGACAGGGTCATCACGACCAGCGTCGAGCACAACGCCGTGGCAAGGCCCCTGGTCGCGCTGGGCGACGCCGGCGTCCTGGTCACGCGGGTCCCGTGCGCGCCGGACGGCACGCTCGACCCCGGCGACCTCGAGCGCGCGCTGTGTGCCGGGCCGGCCCGTCTCGTGGCCCTGACCCACGCGAGCAACGTCACCGGCACGATCCTCCCGATCGCCGAGGCGGCCCGGCTCGCGCACGACCATGGAGCGCTGGTGCTCGTCGACGCCGCGCAGACTGCGGGTGTCCTGCCCCTCGACGTCGCCGCGCTGGGACTCGACCTGGTCGCGCTCCCGGGCCACAAGGGCCTGCTGGGGCCGACGGGAACCGGCGGCCTGTATGTCGGACCGGGCATCCGGCTGCGTCCCCTCCGCCAGGGTGGGACCGGGACCCGATCCGAGGAGGACCGCCAGCCCGAGGAGCTGCCCGAGGCACTCGAGGTCGGCACGCTCAACACGGTCGGCATCGCCGGGCTGGGCGCCGCCCTGGCATACCTCGCGGAGCGAGGCATCGCCGCGATCCGTGCCCACGAGCAGGTGCTGACCGCGCGGCTCCTCGACGGCCTGCGCACGATCCCCGGCCTGGCGGTCCACGGCACGGGCGATGCCGCACGCCAGGTCGCGACGACCTCGATCACGCTCGTGGGCTGGGAGCCAGTCGACCTCGCTGCGGCGCTCGACAGCTCGTTCCGGATCGCTGTCCGGGCGGGACTCCAGTGCGCGCCCCTTGCGCACCGCACGGTCGGAACCTGGCCGCGAGGCACGGTGCGCCTGTCGCCGGGCGCGTTCACGACCACCGACGACATCGACCAGACGCTGTCGGCACTGCGCTCTCTCGCGGGCGCGGTGGCCTGACGGCCGCCGAGGGTCACGCGACCCGGCGAACCCCGGAACCGGCACGACGCCGCTCCCGCCCCCCGCGGCATCCCGCGCCGTCGTTCAGCGCAGGCACTGGAACGGCCCCGTGCACCACAGGCACGCCGCACACGGCACCTGGACCAGGTGACAGTCCTGCTCGAAGTCGCCGTCCTGGACGTAGTCGCACATCGCGAGGTTGCAGTCGTAGCAGAACGGAAAGTCATATCGGGTGACGTCGCCCCGGAACGTCCGCCACGGCTGCCCGTTCCAGATCTCGAGGATCCCGGCGTCGTCGACATTCCCGAACGACCGCGGCCGGACGGTCTTCGCGATCCCCCCGAGGTAGCAGTCGAACCGGTGCCACAGGAAGTAGCACGGGTGGAGGCCGCCGTCCCAGGACACGAACGCGGACCCCTCCTCCACGAACTCGCAGCGCCGGACCTGGGTGGGTACGGTCGAGGGCAACCGGAGCTCGACGCCCAGCTCGGCGGCGAGCGACGAGGCCTCGGTGAAGGCGGCCTCGGTAGCCTCGAGACACGCCTCGTCGAAGCGGAGCAGGTCCGCGATCCTGAGCGAGATGCCGCGATCCCTGGCGTCAGCGACCATCTCCTTCACCAGCCGGATCGCGCGCTCATCCTCCTTCGGCGGCGCGAAGCGGTGGCGCGACGCGAGGTAGCGACCGAGGTCGATCCCGTCAGCCTCTGCCCGGGAGCGCCAGGTCCGGTACACCGCCAGCGCCCGGTCGGACGTGGGGCTGAATGCGGCGTGCTCCGCCATCGACGGCTCGTAGGCCAGGAGGTGGCTGACGATGATGAACTCGAACCGATGACGGGCCGCCCAGCGCACGAGCAGCGGGAGCTGGTCGAGGTTGTCGCGCATCGCGACGAACTCGAGGCCCAGGGAGAGT
The DNA here is from genome assembly GCA_947085195.1 of uncultured Chloroflexota bacterium. Classification (GTDB taxonomy): domain Bacteria; phylum Chloroflexota; class Limnocylindria; order Limnocylindrales; family CSP1-4; genus CAIXZV01. The sequence continues at coordinate 12,946 of CAMTVM010000004.1, read as the reverse complement.
CGCCGCCCGAGGGCCGCGGCACTGTCGTGGAGGCGCCCCGCGCCGGCCTCGATGGGTGCCAGGCGGGCCCCGCCGTGGATCGAGCGGAGCCGCTCGGGGCTCACGGCGTCCGCGGAGATCGCGATCCGGTCCACGCCAGCCGCCACGAGCGCCTCCGCGCGGCGGGCGCCGATGAGCTGGCCGTTGGTCTGGAAGCCGACCCAGGCATCGGCCGGCAGGCTCGCCTTCGCGCGCGCGATGAACCCCTCGAGGCCCCGGTGGAGGAGCGGCTCGCCGATGCCGTTGAGCACCAGCGACTCGAGGAGCGGAAAGGCGGGCGAGAGGCGCTCGAACGTCTCCTCGGTCATGTCGCCTTCCACCAGGCCCTGCCCCGGCGCGTACTTGACGCACATCGCACAGCGGAGATTGCAACGCGTCGTGACCTCGACGAACAGCTTGGACGGGTGAGCACGCCGATGAGCCGGCACCGGGTCGGGCACGGGCAGCGGGACGCTCATCGGCCGCTCCAGGCGCGGCCCCATCGGGCGGTGACGGCGACTACCAGTTGAAGACCGAGTCCAGCTCCTCGTGCGTCACATTGAAGGTGACGTTGTGCGGGGGGAGTTGCTCCGTCTCGAAGAAGCGCGGCAGGCGATCGTCGATCGCCGTGAACCCGGCGCGGGCGTTGAAATCACGCTCGGCCGACAGGATCTGCTGGCCGAAGGCCGTGACGTCGGCCTCGATGCCATAGAAGCTGTTGACGAGCTCAACGAAGGCGGTGAACGTCTCCGGCTGGTCGATGACCGGAAACGCCACGAACAGGCACATCCCGCTGGAGTCGATGACGGCCGTGTTGATCTGGAGGGCGCGCGACAGGTCGACCTGGCCCTCGGTCTGGAGCGGGTCGACGAACCCGCCGACCTTGAGCACGTTGGCCGTCACCGCGTAGCCGGCCGTGTGGTCGGCGCCCATCGGGGTGGTCGCATACGTGACGCCGATGCCCTGGACGGCACGCGGATCGTACGCCGGAAGGGCCTGGTTCTTGACCACCGGGACGCGCGAGACGCCGAATGCCCTGCCCGTGGCCGCGGCACCGCTTCCGATGATCCGGCCGAGCGGGGTGCCCTGGCCGACTTCCGCAAGGACGCGGATGGCGCCCTCGCCATCGCCGAAGGGCAGCAGGCCGCCCTCCATCGCGACGCCGATCGCGACGCCGGTCTCGATCGTGTCGAGGCCGAAGTCGTCGTCCATGCGGTCGAGCTGCTGGATGATGTCGAGGTCGGAGATGCCGCAGTGGCCGCCGTGCGACCAGATGGTCTCGTATTCGGCCTGCTTGCTGACGTACTTGCCCGTGGCGTCGTTGTAGATGCCGGAGCATTGGATGATGCAGCCACGGTGGCAGGCGTGGGTCGCCAGGCCGCCGCGCTCGGTCATCGTCGCGGCCTGGGTCTCGCCGCTGATCTTCGTCGCGCCCTCGAACTGGCCCGAGCTGAAGTTGCGGGTGGGGTAGCCGCCGACCTCGTTGAGGATATTGGTCAGGACGTTGGTGCCGAACAGGGGCAGACCCTGCCCCGAGACGCCGTGGCTGCGGAGGCCGTCGTTGAAGATCTTCGCCGCGGCCTTGAAGCGCTCCGGGTGCAGCGGCTGGCGCAGCGACGTGCCGGTTTCGTCGAGGATGAATGCCTTGATCTTCTTGGAGCCCATGACGGCGCCGACGCCGCCGCGGCCCATGTGCCGGGTGGGGCGCAGCTCCCGGTCGCAGGCCGCGATGGAGGCACCGGCGAGCTTCATCTCACCGGCCTGGCCGATGACCATGAAGGTGACCTTGGATCCGTAATCGCCGACGAGCTTCTCGACCGTGGCATAGGTACCGGTCATCCTGAGGCTGTTGTCGACCTTGAACGAGACGCCCCCTTTGTCGATCTTGACGGTCCACAGGTCGTCGCCGGCAGGCTCGCCCTCGACGATGACCGCGGCGTAGCCGAGCCGCGCCAGCGCCTGGCCCGCCTGGCCGCCTGCGTTCGCCTCCTTGATGCCGCCCGTCAGCGGGCTCTTGCAGCCGACCGAGATCCGGCCGCTGGTCGAGGCGGCGGAGCCGGTGAGCAGGCCCGGAGCGAACACGAGCTTGTTCGCAGCGCTCAGGGGATGACAGAGAGGGTCGACCTCCTTGCTGACCACGAGCGATGTCATGGCGCGGCCGCCCAGGCCGGCGTACTGACCGACCGGCTCGACCGTCGTCGTGGGCCCGTCCTCGGCGCCCATGTCGATGCGCAGGATCTTGTCCATGCCCGGCCTGTGTCCTTTCTCGTCCGCTCGTTGCTCGCGTGGCTCCGGTCTGCCGCCCGGCGCGCGCGGATAAGCGCGACCGCGCGCGCCGGGTCGCCGATGCACGAGTGTCACCGGCCGCGGGCGGGTGCCGCCTGCACGGGCGCACTCGGTTCCACCGATGGTCCGGGTGTCCGGCGGTTCGATGCAGTGCCTATTGGCACATTCTGCTGAAGCGAGGCCGCCGGGCGAGGGAATCCCGGACCACGACCGCGGGCACGGCGGCCTCCATCTCCGGTCAGCCGGCGGCGGCGGGCTCCTTCGGCTTCGTCTCCTTGTCGGCCCCGACCGGCGGCCACACGCCGTTGAGCCAGGAGTCGATCGCGAAGGCTGACCGCTTGCCGTCGCCCATGGCGAGGATGACCGTGGCGGCGCCACGCACGATGTCGCCGCCCGCGAACACGCCGGGCATGCTGGTCATGCCGTACTCGTCGGCTACGAGGTAGCCATACTCGTTGACGCTGAGCTCCGGCGCACTGCCGGTGAGCAGCGGGTTGGCCTTGGTGCCGATGGCCACGACCACGAGATCGCAGTCGATCGTGAACTCGGAGCCCTCGATCCTGATCGGCCGTCGGCGGCCGCTCCCGTCCGGCTCACCCAGCTCCATCTTCACGCACTTCAGGCCCGTGACCCACCGGTTCTCGTCGCCGATGACCTCGACCGGGGCGGTGAGGTAGTCGAATACGACGCCCTCGTCGATCGCGTGGTGGACCTCTTCCTTCCGGGCGGGAAGCTCGTCTGCGGAGCGGCGGTAGACGATGGTCGCCTCGGCAGCACCCAGTCGCTTCGCGGTCCGGACGGAGTCCATCGCCACGTTGCCGCCGCCGACCACCACGACTCGCTGGCCGTGGAGGATGGGGGTCCTGGAGTCCGCGCTCCAGGCACCCATGAGGTTGACGCGGGTCAGGTACTCGTTGGCCGAGTACACACCCTTGAGGTTCTCGCCTGGGACGTTCATGAACACCGGTAGACCCGCGCCGACCGCCAGGAACAGCGCGTCGTACTCCTCGCGCAGCTCCGGCACGGTGTAGGTGCGGCCGATGATCGCGTCGACCTGGATCTTCACGCCTTCGCGGACCAGCCGGTCCACCTCGGCCTGGACGATGTCCTTGGGCAGCCGGAACTCCGGGATGCCGTAGATCAGGACGCCGCCCGGAGCGTGGAACGCCTCGAACACGGTGACGTCGTGGCCCTTGCGGGCGAGCTCACCGGCGGCGGTGAGGCCGGCCGGGCCGGAACCGACGATCCCGATCCGCTTGCCCGTGCTGCCGGGTTCAACCTTGGGCAGGGCGTCGGGGTTCTGCTGGGCCCAGTCCGCCACGAATCGCTCGAGATAGCCGATGGCGACCGAGTCGCCCTTCTTGGTACGGATACACACGGCCTCGCACTGGATCTCCTGGGGGCACACGCGGCCGGTGACACAGGGGAGCGCGTTGTCGCCGAGGAGGCTCTCCGCGGCGGCGGGCAGGTCGCCCTCGCGGAGGAACTTGATGAAGCGCGGGATGTCGACCCGGACCGGGCAGCCATCCACGCAGAACGGCTTGGGACACTGGATGCAGCGCTCCGCCTCCAGCAGCGCCAGCTCGTAGGTGAGGCCGAGGTTGACCTCGCCGAAGTTCCGGGCGCGGATCTCGCCTTCCTGTTCGGGCATCGATACCCGGCCGATGGTCATCCGCTCCTTGTTGCTGAGCGCGGGCCTGGCGGGTTCGCCCTCGGAATCTGCCGCCGGCACCGGGGACGCGGGCTCGGTCATGCCTTCACCTCTGTGGTCGCACAGGCGCCTTTGGCCTCGTCGTCCTTCTGGCGCTGGAGGGCCGCCTGCTCGAAGGAGCGATAGGTGGTCAGGCGGTCTGCCAGCTCCTGGAAGTTCACCTTGTGGGCGTCGAACTCCGGGCCGTCAACGCAGGCGTACTTGGTCTCGCCACCGATCGTCACGCGGCAGCCGCCGCACATCCCGGTGCCGTCGACCATGATCGCGTTGAGCGAGACGGTGGTCTCGACGTCGTAGGGCCTGGTCATCTCGGACACGGCGCTCATCATCGGCACCGGGCCGACCGCGTAGACGGCATCCACGCCGCCCGCGTCCAGCAGGTCCTTGAGGGCCTGGGTCACGAAGCCGTGGCGGCCGTAACTGCCGTCGTCGGTGCAGACGACCACGTCGCCGCAGCCCCGTAGCTCGGCTTCCAGGATGACCCATTCCTTCGAGCGGCCGCCGATGACGCTGGTCACGTGGACGCCGCGCCGGGCGAGCTCGCGGGCAATCGGCAGGATCACCGCGGTACCCACGCCGCCGCCCACGCACACGGCGTGCCCGGTCTTGATCAGCTCCGTCTCCTGGCCGAGGGGGCCGGCGACATCGGTGATCGCCTCGCCCACCTGCAGCGCGCAGAGCTCGGTGGTGCTGGCGCCGACGGCCTGGATCATCAGGGTGATGGTCCCGGCCCCGGGATCGTTGTCGGCGATCGTCAGCGGGATGCGCTCCGCGCCCGGACCCTTCCGGACGATGACGAACTGGCCGGGACGCCGGACCTTCGCGATCCGGGGAGCCTCGACGACGAGGCGGACGACGTTCGGGGAGAGCTGCTCGCGCTCGACGACAGGATGCAATGGAACCTCGCTGGTTATTGGTGTAGCCCGATCGTCGCCGAGCTGGTCGCGCCCGCGTCACCTGCCCATGGCCCGGCGAAGCGGTCCGAAGGTCACGCCGAAGATGGGCCGACCGGCGTCATGCGCTCCCGCAAGGGTACGCCTGAGCGCGGCACGGGGCGTAGCCGGGCGCGCCGGGCGGAGAGGTCCCGGCGCGGCGATGCCAGCCCGCGATCACGGAGCGCCGCATCTGTCAGGTACCAGCGTCGCTGGTGCCAGCCCGAACCGCTGGGTCCTGGGCGGCCCACGGCGCCAGGAGCGGCGCGGAGTCACGCACGACGCCATGCCGTCGCGCAGCCGTCTACCGTTCGGGCGGTGGTGAAGCGTCGTCGAACACCAGCCTGGTTGGTAGCTGGCAGGATCGCCCCGTTGGTGGCTGGCAGGATTCGCTACGCGCCACCGCCCGCCGGCCCCGCGGGAGCTCCTGCGAGCGCCCGGGGATGGCCGTGCGCATGAGCCGGCCCGACCAGCGCCCGGGGATGTCACCCTGCCGGGACCCAGGGCCGCCCTCGTTCAGGCGGCCGTCAACCCGCAGGCACGACCACGCCCGGCTTCCCCTTGGGCCAGTAGAGCTCCTTCTTCACGTGGAATTCGGGGAACCCGCGGTCCATCAGGACCCTCTCCACGTTGAGGATCATCTCCGGGTTGCCGCAGATGTAGACCACGGTCTTGTCGGCCCGCAGGCCCAGCTCCTTGCAGGCATCCGAAATCACGTGCTCGACGCGGCCCACCTTGCCGGTCCAGCCGGCGTTCCGCGGGTCGTCGGGCCGGGAGACGGCGGGCACGTACGTCAGGCGGTATGACGGGTCGGCCTGCCAGGCCTCGAGCTCCGGGCGATAGCCCAGCTCGTCCGAGAACGACACCCCGTTGAGCAGCACCGTCCGGCGCGGCTTGCCGTGGGCCATGGTCTCGCGGACCATCGCGATGAACGGGGCGATGCCGGTCCCCGTGGAGACGTACAGGTGCGTCCGCTTGTCCTCCGGCTCCAGCATGAACCTGCCCTTGGGGCCGATCATCCGCATCCGCTGGCCGACCGGCAGTCGCCACAGGGCGGTCGTGAACCGGACGATCGGCACGTGGCGGACGAAGAACTCGTAGCCGTCCACCCCGGAGACCGCCGGGGCGGAGGCGACCGAATAGGGCCGCTGGAGCATCTTGCCGTCCGCGATCACGCCGATCGTCATGTACTGCCCGGGCTCGAAGGGCACGGGATCCCCATCCAGCTTGACGCGGAAGTAGCCAAGATCCGGACCGATGTCCTCGCGGGCGATCAGCGTCGCGTTGTAGGCCTCGGCGTCCTGCTCGATGACGCGGGTGTCCTGGTCGGGCTGGCTCACGGGACATGGGCTCCAAAACGGGGATCGCGGACGGCCGCGGGCTTCCGGACGACGGCCGGGAAGAGTGTACCGCCGGGTTCGCCGACGCCTCATGCTCCAAGTCCGGCCGACCACGGCCAGCCCCGGTCGGCCCCCGGCGGCGCGCCGAACGGCCCGTTCGCACGGGCGTACCGGCCCGTGTCTTCGCAACCCCGTCGTAACCGGGCCCAGCTGGTGCACGGCGTACAATCGACGGGATCCCCATACGGTGAAATCGCGGACCGCGCCGGCCTCGGCGCATGCTGGTCCGCCAGTCAAGGAGTCCTGCCACGATGGCCCAGAGCCAGACCCCCTCCGATCGTCCCCACGTCGCCAGCAAGCGCTACATCTACGCCTGGGGTGCCGGCACCGCCGAAGGCCACGGCAAGATGAAGGACCTTCTCGGCGGCAAGGGCGCGGGCCTTGCCGAGATGACCCTCGCCGGCCTGCCGACGCCTCCGGGCTTCACGATCACCACCGAGGCCTGCAACGACTACTTCGCCAACGGCAGGCAGCTGCCGGCCGGCCTCTGGGACGATGTCCTGGGCGCGATGAAGCAGGTAGAGGAGCGGTCCGGCAAGGGCTTCGGCGATCCGAGGAACCCGCTGCTCGTCTCGGTCCGCTCGGGTGCCAGGTTCTCGATGCCCGGCATGATGGACACGGTCCTCAATCTCGGCCTCAACGACGAGACCCTCCAGGGCCTCATCGCGCTCACGGGCAACGAGCGCTTCGGCTGGGACGCCTACCGCCGCTTCATCGCGATGTTCGGCCGGATCGTGATGGACGTCCCCACCCGCGTGGTCACGAATCCTGACGGGTCCACGGCGGAGTACAACCGCTTCGACGAAGCCCTCGACGAGGTCAAGCACGCGCGCGGCGCGGCGACCGACACCGACCTCGGCACCGATGCTCTCCGGGAGCTCGTCGAGAAGTACAAGGCGATCGTCCGCGAGCAGACCGGGCGCGAGTTCCCCACCGACGTCTACGAGCAGCTCGACCTCTCGGTCAAGGCGGTCTTCGCCTCCTGGTTCGGCAAGCGCGCCAACGACTACCGCACCAGCCAGAAGATCGCCCACGACCTGGGCACCGCCGTCAACGTTGTGACGATGGTGTTCGGCAACATGGGCGACGACTCGGGCACCGGCGTCGCGTTCACTCGCAACCCGAACACGGGCGAGAAGGTCCTGTTCGGCGAGTACCTCGTCAACGCCCAGGGCGAGGACGTCGTCGCCGGCGTCCGCACGGCTCCCGAGATCGCGCACATGGCCGTGGAAATGCCGGCCGTCTACGCGGAGTTCGTCCGCATCGGCCAGCAGCTCGAGCAGCACTACCGCAACGTCCAGGACCTCGAGTTCACGATCGAGCGCGGCAAGCTCTACATGCTCCAGACCCGCGACGCGAAGCGGACCGCCGCGGCGGCCGTGAAGATCGCCGTGGACATGGTGGCGGAGGGCCTCATCACCGAGGCCGAGGCCGTCGCCCGGATCGAGACCGACCAGGTCGATCAGCTCCTGCGCGCGCAGTTCGACCCCAACGCCCGCCAGGGCGCCATGCGGGTCGCCAAGGGCCTCAACGCCTCCCCGGGCGCGGCCGTCGGACGCGCCGTGTTCAACGCCGACGTCGCGGTCGAGTGGGTCGCGCGGGGCGAGAAGGTCGTGCTCGTGCGCGTGGAGACGTCCCCGGACGACTTCCACGGCATGGCCGTCGCCGAGGGCATCCTGACCGCCCGCGGCGGCGCCACGTCGCACGCTGCGGTTGTCGCCCGCCAGATCGGCAAGCCCTGCGTCGCCGGCTGTGCCGAGCTGGTCGTTGACTACGGCACCAGGTCCGCCCACAGCACGACATCGGGCCAGACCTTCGCCGAGGGCGACTGGATCAGCGTCGACGGCTCCACGGGCGAGGTCTTCCTGTCCGCGCTGCCGACGGTCGAGGCCCGCTTCGAGGACCAGCCCGAGCTGCAGCAGGTCCTCCTCTGGGCCGACAAGATCCGCCGAATGCAGGTCTGGGCGAATGCCGACAAGCCCGAGGAGGCCGCCCAGGCCCTCGGCTACGGCGCCCAGGGCATCGGCCTGTGCCGGACCGAGCACATGTTCCGCGAGGGCGAGCGGCTCGAGATCGTGCGCGGCGCGATCCTGGTCGCGAGCATCGCGACCCGGGCCAAGGCGAAGATCGTCGCCGGGGAGGCGCTCACGGCCGACGAGGCCGACGCGCTCTCGACGTTCGACGGGGCCATGGCAAAGCTCGAGGTCCTCCAGCAGGGGGACTTCGAGGGGATCCTCGCAGCGATGAGCGGCCTGCCGGTCGTTATCCGCCTGATCGATCCGCCGCTCCACGAGTTCCTCCCGAACCTGGAGGAGCAGCTGGTCAAGGTCACCAGGGCGGAGTTGCAGGGCGGCGCCACCGATGAGGACAGGGAGCTCCTCGCCACCATCAAGTCGATGCACGAGCAGAACCCGATGCTGGGTCTCCGCGGCTGCCGCCTGGGGCTGATGATCCCCGACTTCGTGAAGATCCAGACGCGTGCCATCCTCAACGCCGCCGTGGCGGTGAAGAAGGCAGGCCAGGACCCGCGGCCGGAGATCATGATCCCGCTGGTTGGCCATGTGAACGAGCTGATCGCCACGCGCGCCCTGCTCGACGCCGAGGCCGACGCCGTTGTCGCCGCTGCAGGCGAGGAGATCGACTTCAAGTTCGGCACCATGATCGAGATCCCGCGGGCCGTCTGGGTCGCGGACAAGATTGCCGAGCACGCCGAGTTCTTCAGCTTCGGCACCAACGACCTCACCCAGATGACGTTCGGCTACAGCCGCGACGACGCCGAGGGTGGCTTCCTGCTCAAGTACGTCGAGGACGGGATCCTTCCGGAGAACCCGTTCCAGACCCTTGACGACGTGATCGCGGACGAGATGCAGATGGCCGTGGATCGGGGCCGCTCGACGCGTCCGAACCTCAAGGTCGGCATCTGCGGCGAGCACGGTGGCGACCCCGCGTCGATCCACAAGTGCGAGAAGGTCGGCCTCAACTACGTGTCCTGCTCCCCGTTCCGGGTCCCGGTGGCCCGGCTCGCGGCCGCGCAGGCCGTCATGGTCAACGCCGCCGAGAACGACAAGTAGCCCCTGTCGGGCTTCCGCGCCCGGCTCCTCACGCGTCACGCGCCCAACGGTCCCTCGCCGGACCCGGACCATTGCCCCGCTGCCGCGGGCCAAAGGTCGTCGCCCTCGCTGGCGATTGACGCTGGACCGCAACGGGTCCACGCTGGCACGATACCGGCCCCAACGGTGTCGGGGATCTGGGGAGCGGCGAGGGGAGACGGCTATTGCGCGACGGCCGAGGGCGCGCCGGACGAGGATCGGCGGGGGATGACCCGCCTCGGGTGAGGCCGCGGGCGCCGCTGGTCGTGCCCGCCAAGGTCCGCGTGCCGGTCACCGATGCGCTCCCGCGGGAGCGGCTCGAGGCTCGCCTGGGCGAGGCCTTCGGCAAGCGGCTGACCCTCGTGGTGGCGCCGGCCGGCTCCGGTAAGACGACGCTCGTCTCGCGGTTCGCCACGACCTGCGGGGCTCCCGTTGCCTGGTACCGGGCCGAGACGTGGGACGCCGATGAGGCTTCGTTCGTCCGCCACCTCGAGGCGGCACTCGTGACCGCGGTCCCGGACCTGACCGGCGGCTGGACGACGATCGAGGAGGCCGCCCGAGCCCTGACGACCCACGCCAGGTCCGCGCCCGTCCTCCTGGTGATCGATGACTTCTACGCCCTTGAGGACACCGCAGCGGAGGCGGCCTTCGGGCGCCTGGTGGACTGGGCCCCGGCCTGGCTGACGCTGGTGGTGGCGTCGCGCGTCGCCCCGGGCCTGAAGCTGTCGCGCCTGCGCCTGTCGGGCGACCTGCTGGAGGTGGTGACCGACGACCTGCGGTTCCGCGCCTGGGAGGTGGAACAGCTCTTCCGCGACGTCTACCACGACCCGGTCCCTCCGGCCGATCTCGCGGTCCTCGCGCGCCGGACGGAGGGGTGGGCCGCCGGCCTGCAGCTGTTCCACCTGGCCACCCGTGGCCGGTCCGCCGAGGAGCGCCGCCGTGTCCTGGGCGGCCCCGGCAGCAGCGGCCGGCTGCTGCGCGAGTACCTGGCCCAGAACGTGATGGTCGGGCTGCCGGCCGAGCTGCGCGAGTTCCTGCTGGGCACCTGCGTCCTCGGGCGGCTGTCCGGCGGCCTGTGCGACCGGCTCCTTGGGACGTCAGGCAGCGGAGCCATGCTCGACGAGCTCGCGCGGCGCGGCGTGTTCACGGTCCCGGTCGAGGACGGCACGGACGCGTATCGCTACCACGAGGTGCTCCGTCAGCACCTGGACCGGATGCTCGTCGAGGGGATCGGTGAGGCGGCTGCACGGGAGCGCCACGCCGCGGCCGGGCGCCTGCTGGAGGCCGACGGCGCGTTCCCGGAGGCCCTGCGAGCGTACTGTCGAGCCGAGGACTGGGAAGAGGTGCGCCGGCTGCTCGGGGGCGAGGGCGAGCGGCTGGCCGCCAGCGAGGCCGGAGGGTGGATCGAGGCCCTCCCACCCGCAATCGAACGCCACGACCCGTGGGTGGCGCTGGCCGCCGCCAGGCGGGCCCGGAACGACGGCCGGTGGACCGCGGCCCTCGCCGCGTACGCCAGCGCGGAGGCGGAGTTCGGGCCGGCGCGAGCCTCGGATGCCCCGCGCCGCGAGCGCCTGGCCCTGGCGGCCTGGGCGGACCCGTCGGCACACCCTCCGGCGGATGCGTCCGGGGCGTTGCGGTCCGGGCTGGTGCGCGAACCGGCCGCGGTGGCCCGGGACCACCGGGAGGACACCGATCCGTCGATGCTGGTCGCGCGCGGGCTCCTGTCCCTGGCGGCGGGAGACGTGGTCCTGGCCGGACGCCTGCTCGATGAGGCGGCCGAGGGGGGCGAGACTGGCCCGGTGGCGGCCGCCGCGGCCCGCCTGGGCTCGGCCGTGGCATCGGTCCTCGCCGGCGAGGCGCCCGATGCGCGCGCCTTCGATCGTGCCGTGGAGGACGCAGAGCGGGCCGGCTTCCCATGGCTGGCGAGGCTGGGTCGGGACGTCGCCCGGCGACTCGGGTCGGGCTTGCGAGACCGGACGCCCACGGCGAGCCGGCGGGTGACGGGGTCCGCGGGGAATGCCGAGCGCGAAGATGCGGCATCGGGAGCGTGGGCGGAGGCCCTGGCGGCGCTGGCGTCAGCGTGGGCCGCGCCAGGCGGACCGGAAGTTGCGTTCGATGACGCGGAGGTCGCGGCGGACATGTTCCGAAGGCTGGGCGCCGGTGTTCCAGAGGCCTGGGCGCGGGCCCTTGCCGCGCTCGCCGCGTCCCTGACCGGCGCGCCCGAGGCCCGGGAGGCCGCGCTCGCCGCGGAGAGCATGGGCCGAGCGACGGGGACTCCGGGCGTCAGGGTCATCGCCCATGAAGCGCTCGCGCGGCTGGACGGCGGTCAGGGCACTGATCACCCGCTCTTCGCAGCGGCCGCCGCGGAGGAGACGGGCTTCGTGCTGCCCGGGTTGGCGCGGCCGGTGGGTCGTCCGGTGATGGGCGCCAGGCCCGGCAACGGTCACGATCTCGATGGCGCACCCGCCTATCCGGTGGACGCCGGTCTCGGCCCGCCCGAAGCCGGCCGTCACCGGGCGGGGACCCCGGTCCGGATCCGCCTCCTTGGCGGTTGCGCCCTGGAGGTCGAGGGCCGGCAGGTCGTCCTCGACGGCGCCAAGCCCCGCGTTCGCTCGCTGTTCCGTCTCCTCGCGCTGCACGCTGGCGCCCCGATCCATCGTGAGGTCATCCAGGAGGCTCTCTGGCCCGATGCCGACGCCGATGCCGGGGCGCGCAGCCTGCATGTCGCCCTTTCGGCACTTCGGCGGCACCTGGACGACGCGGCCACGCCCCTCGACGGCCGTCTCGTGGCCCGCGAGGGTGATGCCTACCGTCTTGATGTCGGCGCGGACGACGTGGACATCGGGCGGTTCGACCGGGCGATCTCGGCCGCGCGCGCGGCTCGGGCACGTGGCGGGGTCTCAACCGAGGCCTTCGCGCAGGCCTTCGACCTGTACACCGGCGACCTGCTGCCCGAGGAGGGCCCGGCGGAGTGGGTGAGCGAGCGGCGGGACCAGTACCGCAGCCGCGCGGTCGAGGCGGCCCAGGGGCTCGCCGAGGAGGCCCTCCTGGCTGGCGACCACGCGACGGTCGTGCGGGCGTGCCGGTTCGGCCTGGAGCTGGACCACTACCAGGACGCGTTCTGGCGGATGCTGATCCTCGCCCGGGAGCGGGCCGGGGACGCGAGCGCGGCATCCCGCGACCGGCGCGAGTATGCGGCGGTGCTGGAGGCACTGGGTGTAGGAGCGACGGGACCGGTCGAGCCGGGCTGACGGGGGGCTTTGGCGCCGCTGGTGGTTCCGGGGGAGACAGGAGGGCCGGGGGGCCTGGGGATCCGCCCAGGCGCCCGCACCCGCGCCTCCCGGTTCAGGCCTCTTGCTTATCCAGTTGACTCCGAACTGTGAGGGGCGGCAGGGTCGTGGGGTGCCCCGTCCGACGTACCCGCGAACGGTCCCGGAGTTCAACCGGTGCTTCCCCGACGAGCAGGCGTGCCTCGACTATCTGGCTGCCTGCCGCTGGCCCGATGGGTTC
>CAMTVM010000003.1:0-13553 GCA_947085195.1 uncultured Chloroflexota bacterium | reverse complement strand
GCCTCGTCGACGTCGGGCGCGCCTCGTCGGTGGCCGCGGCCGCCCGCTACTCGTGCTCGTCGATGAACAGGCGCATCCGCCTGCGGTTGTGAGCCATCGAGTCGTCGGCGACCGCCTTGCCGATCTCCGTGGCGTAGGCCGCCTCGAAGTCCGCCTGCGTGTCGAACCACAGCTCCGAGATGCCGTCGATGCCGCTCTCTTCGCGGCCACCCTCCACGATGTTGACGACGATGCGACGGAGACCCGGCAGCTGCGAGGCCAGGGGCCGGTGCTCGTCCAGCCACCAGCGCCGGAAATCCTCCGGCGTCATGTCCTCACGACGGGTGAGCAGGATCATGGCCTTGAACATGGCGATCTCCTATGCCGACTTGCGGACCCTGGCGCTCGGCCGGCCGCCGGCGCTGGTAGGCGGATCGACCCCCGCACCCACCTCGATCAGCGTCTGCTGCACGGCGGTGATGATGACCCGAACTCCGTCCACGTGGGCTCCTCCACTCCGGCGGCCTCAGGGACGCGTGGGAATCCGATACAGGAACACGCCCACGATCACGCCCGTCACGAGGAGCGCCCCCCGGAGCAGCAGGTCACCCGCCAGGATGATCGACACGCCGAACGACAGCGCCACCAGCAGCAGCGCGCGGACCCGCACCCCGGGGGGCAGCGAGCGGGAGCGGCGCCACTCGGCGATGATCGGACCCAGGGACGGCTGACCGATGAGCCAGGCGTAGAGGCGATCCGAGGCCCGCGCATAGCAGGCCGCCGCAAGCAGCAGGAAGGGCGTCGTGGGCAGGACCGGAACCACGATCCCGACCACGCCGATGCCGAGCGACAGCGTGCCGACGGTCACGAGGATCGCGCGCATGGGCAGCGGGGTGGCCGCCGAACGCGCGGGTTCGACGGGCGCGGCGGGCGCGGGCGCGGGCGCGGCGGGCGCGAGTGTCGGGGTTGGCGCCTGGGGATCGTGAACCTGCATCGCGCTAGGATGCCCTGCTGGACCGATCGGTGTGCGCCCGGCGTCCGGACCGGAGGGCCCGTTCAGGCGCCCGAGTACGTCCGCCAGGCGAGGAGCGCTGCGACGCCCAGCCCGCACGCACCGATCAGCGCCCGGAACACGGCGGGCGGCAGGCGCCGGGCGATCCAGGGACCCACCAGCCCGCCGAGGAACAGTCCTGCGGCAAGCGGCACCACGAACACCCAGCGCACGGGCCCGAACAGCGCGAACCCGAGCGCTGCCGCGCCGTTCGCGACGCCCGACAGGACGGCCTTCGCGGCGTTCACGTGGGTCAGGGGCCGGTCGATGATGCTGCCCAGGGCGACCAGCGCGAGGATCCCGCCGGCCGCGCCGAAGTAGCCGATGTAGATCGCGGTGCCAAAGTAGGCGGTGGCCGTCGCGGCCGTGATGCCCCGGGGCTGGAACCGTTCCCGTTGCTGGAACCACGGCTGCATCACGATCAGGAGCGAGGCTCCGGCGATCAGCATCGGCGCCACCAGCTCGAACCACCGGGCGGGCAGGACGAGGAGCAGTGCGGCGCCCGTGGCGCCCCCTGCTGCGGCCACGGCGGCCAGCCGCAGCAGGGTCGGGCGCTGCCCAAGGAGCTCGCTGCGCGCGCCGATCGTCGCGCCGATGCTGTTGAAGATCAGCGCGACGGTGTTGGTCACGTTCGCGGCCACGGGCGGCAGGCCGACGGCCAGGAGCGCCGGATACGTCACGAGGGAGGCCAGGCTCACCACGACGCTGACGATCCCCCCGACGACCCCGGCCGCGAACAGGGTCACGACTTGGACCGGGGTGATCTCCACGGGCTGAGTCTAAGGTCAGTAGCGGGTGTGGTCCGTGGCGTGGACACGCCGGGCCGTGACCGTCCCGTGTTGCCCAGGGGGCCACGCAATCGCCGTTCGGAGCCCGCCGACGCGGCTCGGCGGCGCGTTCGTGGCCTGGCAGGCAACACCCGGTTTCGGGCGAGGGATCGGGTCGGTCCGGGCCATCGCGAGAGGCGGACTCGCGGCCCGCCTCTCGGCTGCTGCCCTGTTGGACCGCCTCGTGGCGGCCCGCGGTTGCGATCAGCCCCTCGGCACGAGCCGCCGGGCGTCGACCCAACCGGTCCAGCCGTTGACCGCGACGACCCGAGCCCAGTCCCCGGCCCGCTCGGCGATGACCAGCTCGAGACGGCCGGCCAGCGTGACGATCGGCGTCTGGGACGGATCAGGGCTTGCCCAGGCGGGCAGGCCCTCGTCCGGGGCGAGGTGCGTGGCCGTCCACACCGGCGGCGGCGCCGGCGCCGGTGTGGACGCGGGACCCGGCTGGGCCCACGTCACGGGAACTGGCTGCCCCGCAACGGGCTGCGCCGCAACGGGTTGCGGGGCCGGTTGCGGGGCCGGTTGCGGGGCCGGGGCCGGCTGCGCCCATGTGGTCGGTGCCGGTTCCGCCGCCGCCCGCGGAGCCTGCTGCGCGGGCTGGCCCCACGCCGGTGCGGCCGCCTGTGCGGGTGCGGGCTGGCCCCACGCCGGCGCCGCGGCGACGACCGGAGCCATCCCGAGCGCCTCGTACTGGGCCTTGAGCCCAAGCACCAGTTGCTGCTGTCGGGCCACCTCGGGATGAGCTTCGTCGCCGTAGCGGCTCATCACCATCGCCAGGTTGATCTGCTGGCGCTGGATCTGGCCCTTGAGCTTCTCTGCCCCGGGACCTTTCGCGCGGCCCGCGGCCTTCCGGGCGCTTCGGCGGGAGCGCAGGCCGCCGAGCTCGGCGAGCTCGACCTCGCTGATCGCCCCATCGTCGTGGAATGACCGGCTGAAGGCGGCAAACCACTTGCGCTCCCGGCGCCGGGCAAGCCGGACGACCAGGATCAGGCCGATCAGCATCGGCAGGCCCTTCACGGTCACGAACAGGAACCAGCCGAAGATCCCCCCGTCGCCGAGGAGCTCGACCAGCACCGGAGCGTTCCAGAAGAAGTGCGCTGCGACACCCGCGGCGGCGAGGCCGACCCCGATCGCCAGGCGGCGTGCCCACGTCTGGTCGGTCCGGGTGACGTAGTAGGCGATACCCATGCCGGCAAGGCCGGTGTACAGGAAGTGGCTGTACGGTCCCGCGCCCAGGATCCGGATCATGAACATGCCGAACAGGCTGTCGATGGAGCCGGTCTCCGCGAAGGCGCGGACGAAGTAGAAAACGTTCTCGACCAGCAGGAAGCCGATGCCCACCATCGCGCCCCAGATGAAGCCGTCGAGGATGTCGTCCAGTTCGGCCCGTGCGATCGATACGAGGAGGATGATGCCCAGGGCCTTGAACCCTTCCTCGACGAAGGGTGCGGTGAGGGCTGCACTCCACTCCCCGGTGAACTTAGCGTCCCCGGTGAACTTGAAGATCAGCTCCGACAGGGGCGTGTTCGTGTACATCGAGAGCGTCGTGGCCGCGATGCCGCCCCACAGCACGGCGGCCACCAGGATGCTGATGGGCTCACGTTCGTAGAGGTCGAGGAAGTAGATGATCGCGATCACCGGGATCGCATACGGCAGGAGGAGGAAGATGGTCGTGAACCAGGCTCCCGGCACGGCCGAGATCATGTCCATCTGCTGGGCGAGGAAGTCCAGGCCCGTGATCCCCAGCGTGATGACGAACAGCCAGAAGGCCGGCCGTCTCCGCTGCCAGATCGACGTCTGATAGCCCCAGCGGGGCGTGGTGCCCCCGTCAAGGGCGCCCTGCTGCGCGGTCAACCCGGGTCTCCCGTGAACTGGACCGTGCCGAACACGGTGTTGATGTCGCTGGACACGCCATTGAGCGATCCCTGGGCGCCGAAGATGTTGAAGATCACGCCGGCACCACCGGTCGCCCCGGTGACGATGATGCCCTCCACCTGGGTGCCCTCGAGGATGCCCGAGTACGAGAGCGCGGCGCCCGGCACGCCGTTACCGATGCTGCCGGACTCCGGGTCGTTCGCGGCGAACTGGCCGCCCTCGAACCAGCTGTCCCGGTACGCGGCGGCAAGCTCGAGCGGCGTGCCGCCCCACGCGATGCCGGCCGCGATCAGGACCACGCCGCCCTTCTGGAGCACCGTGACGCCTTCCTCCGCCCCGAGCGCGGTCCAGCCGCCGGGCGGGTAGATGACGACGCCGGCCCCGACCTGCAGCCCGGCTCCGGGGGCCACGGGCCCGGGATCGACCGGTGCCACGGTGGGGAGGTTCGGGTCCTGCGATGGCTGGTTGGGATCGACGGGGACGGCCGGCCCCGGGTCCACGAAGCCCGGATCCGAGGGAAGCGGGACGGCGGCGTTGACGACGTTCACGCCGAACACCACGCCGACCATGATCACGGCGGACAGGATCGTGGTCCGCATGCCGCTGGAGCCGCCGGGCCTGGGCACCGGGAGCGGCGCCGACGCCGGGGCGCCCCATCCGGGGACGCCGCCTCCGGGGGTCGCGGGGGCACCCCAGGCAGGAGGTGCTGAGGCAACGGGAGCCGGGGCGGGAGCTGGTGCCGCGGGAGCCCCCCAAGCCGCCGGGGCCGCCGGGGCGGGAGCTGGTGCCGCGGGAGCCCCCCAGGCCGCCGGGGCCGCCGGTGCGGGAGCCGCCGGGGCGGCCGGTTCGGGAGCCGCCGGTGCGGCCGGTTCGGGAGCCGCCGGTGCGGCCGGTTCGGGGACCGGAGCGGCCGCACCCGGGACTGCCGGTACGCCCTCCTGTCCCTCGAGGGACGGATCGGTCATCCACGTCTCCAAGACAGCCACGGCGGGAGGGGATCCCCGCACGGCGGCATTGTGTCAGATCGGATCCCGCCTGCGTCGCGTCTCCCCGCCACGGCGTGCCAGGCCGCGGTGCGCCGCCGGGGTTGGCCGCTATGATCGACACGTCTCCAGCTGGAGGCGACGGTAGGCCGGATCAGGCCAGGCGCTGAGAGCGGAAGATGACATCGCACCAGTCCCTCCGAGACCCGCCCGGTCGCGATCGCCGACGAGCGCGCCCGCAGGCCGAGCTCGAAGAGCCGATCCTCGCGGAGCTCTTCAGCGTGGAGCGGCTGGAGCAGCACGCGGAGACCCTTGCCGCCGCCCAGGCGGTCACCGACGCGCCCCGCCGGGGTCATGCCGTCGCATCCCGCATCGCCGAGAACGGCCGCGTCCTGGTGGAGTCGTACCGCGTCCTGGCCCGTGCGATCAAGGAAGAGCGCTCGATCACGCCGGCCGCCGAATGGCTCGTCGACAACTTTCCGATCGTCGACGAGCAGCTCCGCGAGATCCGCGACGACCTGCCCCCCGACTACTACCGCGAGCTCCCCAAACTGGCCGGAGGCCATCTCGCGGGCTACCCGCGGGTCATGGGTCTCGCCTGGGCCTACATCGCGCACACGGACAGCCGCTTCGACCCGGAGAGCCTGCGGCGTATGGTGCGCGCCTACCAGAGGGTGGAGCCGCTGACGATCGGCGAGCTGTGGGCGATCGCGATCAGCCTCCGGATCCTCCTCGTCGAGAACCTCCGCCGCCTCGCGGAGCAGATCGTCCGGGGCCGGGCAGCGCGGCAGACGGCGGACGAGCTCGCCGACGACATGCTCGGCCTCGGCACGGCCAGCCCGGAGGTTGCGGCGGCCGCCCTGCGCCGGCTCTCGCGGACGGCGCTCCCGACGGCGGCCCGCGTCCAGCTCTTCCAGCGCCTGCGCGATCAGGACCCGGCGGTCAGCCCCGCCCTCCGCTGGCTGGAGGAACTCCTCACGGCGGAGGGGACCACCGCCGAGGAGATGGTCCGCCTGGAGCACCAGCGCCAGGCGACGATGAACGTGACGGTCCGAAACGTGATCACGAGCATGCGCCTCATCTCGTGGTTCGACTGGGCCGAGTTCGTCGAAAGCGTGAGCCTGGTCGACGAGGTCCTTGGTGCCCGAAGTTCGTTCCGGGAGATGGACTTTTCGACTCGAGATCGCTACCGGCACGCTGTCGAAGAGCTGGCACGGGGCGCGGGCCTGACCGAGGTCGAGGTCGCCCGGAAGGCCGCCGAGATGGCCGATGCCGCGCCGTCGCCGGATGGCGTCGAATCGTCCGTGGCCGCTCGGCGCCGGGATCCCGGCTACCACCTCATCTCCGCCGGCCGCCATGCGTTCGAGCGTGCGGTCGGCGTACGGGTGCCGCTGGCGCGGCGGCTGCGGCGCGCCTATGTCCGGGCCGCTGCGAGTGGGTACCTCGGGACGCTTGCGCTGGTCACGGCGTTCATCCTCGCCGTCCCACTCCTGCTGTCCGGGGATGGGGGCGCTGCGGGTGTCGGCATCCTCGTCATCGCGATCCTCGCGCTCGCCCCGGCCTCCGACCTCGCGATCGCCCTCGTCAACCGGGCGATCACCAGCGTGCTGGGCCCGAGACCACTGCCCCGGCTCGACCTGGACGAGGGCGTGCCGTCCCGGCTGCGGACGCTCGTCGTCGTGCCGATGCTCCTCACCAGCAAAGCGGATGCCGAGGCCCAGGTCAGCAGCCTGGAGATCCACTACCTCGGCAACCGCGAGGGCGATCTCCGGTTCGCCCTGCTGTCGGACTGGCTCGACGCCCCGACCGAGCAGGTGCCCGGCGACGACGAGCTCCTCTCGGCCGCGGCGGCGGCCATCGACCGGCTCAACGAGCGCCACGGCGAGGCCCCCGGAGGAGGCGCCCGGTTCCTGCTCTTCCACCGGAAGCGACGCTGGAACGAGTCCGAGGGCTGCTGGATGGGCTGGGAGCGCAAGCGAGGCAAGCTCCACGAGCTCAATGCCCTCCTGCGCGGCTCGGCGACGACCAGCATCCTGACCACCGGGCGGGCCGCGTCGACCCCACCGACGGACGTGCGCTACGTGGTCACGCTCGACGCCGATACGCGGCTGCCCCGAGGCGCGGTGGGTCGTCTCGTGGGGACGATCGCCCATCCGCTCAACCAGCCGGCCTTCGATCCTCGGGCCGGCCGGGTGACCCAGGGATACGGCGTGCTTCAGCCGCGGATCACTTCGACGCTCCCGAGCGGGCGCGACGCATCGGTCTTCCAGAGGATCTTCTCCGGATCGGCCGGGATCGACCCGTACGCATTCGCCGTCTCGGACGTCTACCAGGACCTGTTCCGGGAGGGAACCTTCACCGGCAAGGGGATCTACGACCTTGACGCCTTCGACGCGGCCATGGCGGACCGGGTACCCGAGAACGCGCTCCTCAGCCACGACCTGTTCGAGGGCGTCTTCGCCCGGGCCGGGCTGGTGACCGACGTCGAGCTGTTCGATGAATTCCCTTCGAACTACCTGGTCTCGGCGGCCCGCCAGCACCGCTGGGCGCGGGGCGACTGGCAGCTCCTGCCCTGGATCCTTGGCCGGGCCCGCGACGCCACCGGCCGGCGGAGCGGGAGGTCCATCCCCGGCATCGCCCGCTGGAAGATGGTCGACAACCTGCGCCGGACGATGTCCGCCCCGCTCACGCTGGCCACGCTCGTCGCGGCCTGGACGCTCCCGTCGGTCTCGGCCGGCCTGTGGACCGCGTTCGTCCTGGCTTCGGTGATCATCCCCGCGGCGCTGCCCGTGCTGGCGGGACTGCTGCCTCGACGACAGGGGATCTCCAAGCGCAGCCATCTGCGAGCCGTGGGCGCGGACGTCGCCCTCGCCGGCGCCCAGGTGGGCCTCGGCCTCACGTTCCTCGCGCACCAGGCGTGGCTGATGGGCGACGCAATCCTGCGAACCCTGGCCCGACTGTATGCCACCCGGCGGAACCTCCTCGAGTGGACGACCGCCGCGCAGGCCAAGGCCAGCGCGGACCTCGACCTCGCGGGGTTCTACCGGCAGATGGCGGGCGGCGTCGCGATCGCGGCGGCCACTGCGGTCCTCGTCCTGGCCGCGAATCCGGGTGCGGTCTGGATCGCCGCGCCGTTCGTCGTCCTGTGGCTGCTCTCGCCCCTGGTCGCCAGGTGGGTCAGCCTGCCGCCCCGCGAATCCGCCGCAGGGCAGCTGTCGGTCGCCGACGTCGGGACCCTCCGCCTGACGGCCCGCCGGACCTGGCGGTTCTTCGAGACCTTCGTGGGCCCCGAGGACCATGCGCTGCCGCCCGACAACTTCCAGGACGATCCCGCGCCGGTCGTCGCGCATCGCACCTCGCCGACGAACATCGGGATGTACCTGCTGGCGACGGTGACGGCTCGCGACTTCGGCTGGATCGGGACGCTGGAGATGGTGGAGCGCCTGGAGGCGACGCTCGCGACCATCGGTCGCCTCGAACGCTTCCGGGGGCACCTGTACAACTGGTACGACACCCGCGACCTGCGCCAGCTCGAGCCGGCGTACGTGTCGTCGGTCGACAGTGGCAATCTCGCCGGCCACCTGCTCGCCCTGTCCAACGCCTGCCGCCAGATGATCGACCAGCCGCTTCCAGTCGCGGCCGCGCTGGCCGGGATCGGTGACGGGATCGCGTTGACCCGCGACGCCGCCGGCGCGATCGGCGACGACCGGAGAAGCCAGACGCTCACCCGGCGCCAACTCGCCGAGGCGCTGGAGCTGCCGGCAGGTGCCGGCGCCGTCCTCCCCGCATCGCCCGAGGCCTGGGTGGCCCGCCTGGGCGAGCTCTCCACCCACGTCCGGACACTGGCGGACGTCGCCGCGGCCCTCACCGCAGAGCGCGGCGAGGGTGCGGACGGCGAGCTGGTGACCTGGGCCGAGGCGGCTCGGATGGCGGTGGGCAGCCACGTGCGCGACCTCGCACTGCTCCAACCCTCCCCTCAGGGGCCCGCTTTCCCGACCATCGCCGAGTTGTCCGATCCGCCGGTCCACGAAGGCGGCGATGGATCGAGGGTGGCAGCGTTGCTCGTTCGACGACTCGGGGCGATCGCCGACCAGGCCCAGCAGCTCTTCCGGGAGATGGATTTCGGCTTCCTGTTCGACCCGACCCGCAAGCTGTTCTCGATCGGGTTCCGGGTCCGCGACGGCACGCTGGATCCGAGCTACTACGACCTCCTCGCCTCCGAGGCCCGCCTCGCCAGCTTCCTGGCGATCGCCAAGGGCGATGTCGCGCCGGACCACTGGTTCCGCCTCGGTCGGGCGCTGACGCCCGTCGGTCGGGGCTCCGCCCTGATCTCGTGGTCGGGGTCCATGTTCGAGTACCTGATGCCCGCCCTCGTGATGCGTGCTCCCGCCCAGAGCCTGCTCGACCACACGTACCGGCTGGTCGTGGCCCGCCAGATGAGCTATGCCGCCGAGCTCGGCGTGCCCTGGGGAATCTCCGAGTCGGCGTTCAACGCGCGTGACCTGGAGCACGTGTACCAGTACTCGGGCTTCGGCGTCCCCGGCCTGGGCCTGAAGCGGGGCCTGAGCGAGGATGTCGTCGTGGCCCCGTACGCGACCGCCCTCGGAGCGATGATCCAGCCCGAGGCCGCGGTCCGGAACTTCGCCCGGTTGACCACCGCCGGAGCGAACGGTCGGTACGGATTCCGGGAGGCGCTCGACTACACGGCGCGCCGCCTCCCCGAAGGGGCGTCGGTCGCGATCGTGAAGAGCTACATGGCGCATCACCAGGGGATGGCGCTGGTCGCCCTCGGGAACGTGCTCAATGGGGGGGCGATGGTCGAGCGCTTCCATGCCGACCCGATCGTCGAGGCAACGGAGCTGCTGCTCCAGGAGCGGATGCCGCGCGACGTCCTCGTGGCCCGGCCGCGCGCCGAAGAGGTGAAGAGCGCCGCCGACGTGCGCGATCTCGTGCCGCCGATCCTCCGCCGTTTCACCTCGCCGCACGACGCGATCCCGCGGACGCACCTCCTGTCCAACGGGCGCTACGCGGTCATGGTGACGGCCGCGGGATCCGGCTACAGCCGCTGGCGCGACGTGGCCGTGACCCGCTGGCGCGAGGACGCGACCCGCGACTCGTGGGGCAGCTATCTCTTCCTGCGCGACATGCACAGCGGCGCGGTGTGGTCGGCGGGCCACCAGCCCAGCGGCACGGAAGCCGACAGCTACGAGGTCACCTACGCGGAGGATCACGCCGAGTTCTCCCGTCGCGACGGCTCGATCGCCACCGGCTTGACCATCGTCGTGTCGGCGGAGCACGACGCGGAGATCCGCCGCGTGACGCTGACCAATCTCGGCTCGCACGATCGCCAGATCGAGCTGACGTCCTACGCGGAGATCGCCCTCGCGCCGCAGGCGGCCGATGAGGCCCACCCGGCCTTCCAGAACCTGTTCGTACAGACCGAGTTCGTCCCCGATGTCGGTGCCCTCCTGGCGACCCGCCGTCCACGGTCCCGGGACGAGCTGCCGATCTGGGCCGCCCACGTTGCGGCGGTCGAGAACGAGACCGCCGGGGTGATCCAGTACGAGACGGATCGCGCCCGCTTCCTCGGCCGGGGCCGGTCGGTCCGCTCGCCGGTCTCGGTCATCGATGGGCGTCCGCTCTCGAACACGGTCGGCGCGGTGCTCGATCCGATCTTCAGCCTCAGGTGCCGGGTCAGGCTCGCCCCCGGCGCGACCGCCCACGCGATCTTCTCCACGGTGGTCGCCGAGTCACGCGAGCAGGTCCTGGACCTGGCCGACAAGTACCGTGAGTCGGCCACCTTCGAACGGGCGGCAACCCTCGCCTGGACGCACGCCCAGGTCCAGCTCCATCACCTCGGGATCGAGACGGACGAGGCCCATCTGTTCCAGCGCCTCGCGAACCGGATCCTCTACTCGGACCCGTCGCTGCGGCCGTCCTCCGGGCTGCTGGCGCACAACGACCGCGGCGCGCCGGGCCTGTGGGCCCACGGCATCTCGGGCGACCTGCCCATCGTGATGGTGCGGATCGACGAGGCCGAGGACCTCGACATCGTCCGGCAGCTGCTCCGCGCGCACGAGTACTGGCGGCTCAAGCTCCTCGACGTTGACCTCGTGATCCTCAACGAGCATGGCGCCACCTACGCCCAGGACCTCCACGATACGCTCGAGACCCTCGTGCGGACGAGCCAGTCCACCCTTGTCCGCGATGGCCATCCGGGCCGCGGTGGGGTCTACATCCTGCGCGGCGAGCGGCTCTCCCCCGAGGACCGCACGCTCCTCCAGGCGGCCGCCCGGGCCGTCCTGCTGAGCCGCCGGGGCAGTCTTGCCGATCAGGTCATCCGCCTGGAGCGTCCCGCCGAGAGGATCACTCCGCCCGCCGCGCCGCCCGCCGCGAGGCGGACCAGGAGCGAGGCGGCCGCGCCGCGCCCGGAGCTGGAGTTCTTCAACGGGCTGGGTGGCTTTGCCGATGGCGGGCGTGAGTACGTCGCCATCCTGGGCCCGGGACAATCCACCCCGGCGCCCTGGTTGAACGTGATCGCCAACGCGTCGTTCGGCTTCCAGGTCTCCGAGTCCGGGTCGGGCTATACGTGGTCCGGGAACAGCCGCGAGAACCAGCTCACCCCATGGTCCAACGACCCGGTGAGCGACCCGGTGAGCGAGGCGATCTACGTCCGGGATGACGACAGCGGCGAGCTCTGGGGTCCCACGACCCAGCCGATCCGCTGCGAGGATTCGACGTACGTCGCCCGTCACGGTGCCGGTTACAGCCGGTTCGAGCACCTGCACGACGGCATCGAGCTCAACCTCGTCCAGTTCGTCCCGCTCGACGACCCCCTGAAGATCTCGGTGCTGACCATCGAGAACCGATCCGGGCGCTCCAGGCGCCTGTCCGTGACCGCCTACGCCGAGTGGGCGCTGGGCACCTCGCGCGGGGCCAGCGCCCCCCGGATCGTCACGGCCCTGGAGCCGGAGACGCAGGCGCTGCTGGTGCGCAACCCGTGGAATACCGAATTCGGCGGCCGGGTCGCCTTCCTCGACCTCGGCGGGCGGCAGACGGCGTGGACGGCCGATCGGACCGAGTTCCTGGGCCGCAATGGCGCTCCGGACCAGCCCGCCGGCCTGGACCGCGGCTACCGGCTGCAGGGAGCCGCCGGCGCCGGCATGGATCCGTGCGCCGCCCTGCAGACCAGCTTCGAGCTCGCCAGCGGAGCGCGGACCCAGGTCCGGGTGCTGCTCGGCGAGGCGGACGGGGCCACGGCGGCGGCCGATCTCATCCGGCGCGGGCGAATGGCCGACCACGAGGCAGTCCTGCGCGACGTGAGGAGCCACTGGGACGATACCCAGGGCACCATCGCTGTGCGGACACCCGACCGCTCGATGGACATCATGCTCAACGGCTGGCTCATCTACCAGACGCTCGCGTGCCGGCTGTGGGCGAGGACGGCGTTCTACCAGGCCGGGGGCGCCTTCGGGTTCCGCGACCAGCTCCAGGACGTCATCGCCCTCGTGACCTCGAGGCGCGAGCTCGCCCGGGAGCATCTCCTGCGGGCCGCGGCGCAGCAGTTCACCGAGGGCGACGTCCAGCACTGGTGGCATCCCCCCACCGGCCGCGGTGTCCGGACGCGCATCTCGGACGACCGCCTCTGGCTGCCGTACGCGGTCGATCGGTACCTCGCGGTCACGGGCGACACGGCGGTCCTCGACGAGACCGTCCCATACCTCGAGGGACCGGCCCTGCGGCCGGACCAGACGGATGCCTACTTCCAGCCGGAACGCTCAGCGGAGTCGGCTTCGCTGTTCGACCACTGCGCGGCCGCTCTCGACCGGAGCCTCGGGGTCGGCGCGCACGGGCTGCCGCTCATCGGGTCGGGCGACTGGAACGACGGCATGAACCGGGTGGGTCATGAGGGCCGGGGCGAGAGCGTCTGGCTGGGCTGGTTCCTGCACACCGTCATGGCCGCCTTCGCGCCGATCGCGGAGGCCCGCGGTGCGCGTCCCCGCGCGGAGCGCTGGCGAGCCCACATGAAGGCACTCCGGCGGGCGCTCGAGCGCCACGGCTGGGACGGCGACTGGTACCGCCGAGCCTTCTTCGACGACGGCACCCCGCTCGGCTCCGCCCTCAACCCCGAGTGCCGGATCGACTCGATCGCCCAATCGTGGGCCGTCCTGTCGGGAGCCGCCAATCCTCCCCACGCGGAGCGGGCGATGGCCGCGGTGGAGGAGTACCTCGTCCGACGCGGTGACGGTCTGGTCCTGCTGTTCACCCCACCATTCGACCAGTCCGACGCCGACCCGGGCTACGTCAAGGGGTATCTGCCGGGCATCCGGGAGAACGGCGGCCAGTACACCCATGGGGCCATCTGGTCGGTCCTCGCCTTCGCGGCGCTGGGCGACGGCGACAAGGCCGGCGAGCTGTTCTCCATCCTGAACCCCATCAACCATGCCAGCACTCGGGCCGGGGTCCATCGCTACAAGGTGGAGCCGTATGTCATGGCGGCCGACGTCTACACCGAACCGCCGCACGTCGGCCGCGGCGGCTGGACCTGGTACACGGGGTCGGCGGGCTGGATGTACCAGGCGGGCGTCGAGTGGATCCTGGGATTCCGCCTGCGCGGAACGACGCTCCTGATCGATCCCTGCATCCCCCGCGCCTGGCCGGCCTACGAGATCGACTTCCGCTATCACTCCGCCAGGTACGAGATCGTCGTGGAGAACCCGCAGGGGGTCAGTCGCGGGGTGGCCTCGACCGAGCTCGACGGCGAGGCTCTCGCGGGCGGCGCCGCGATCCCGCTCGCCGACGACGGCGCCACGCACCGGGTCCGGGTCATCCTCGGCT
>CAMTVM010000002.1:0-18048 GCA_947085195.1 uncultured Chloroflexota bacterium | reverse complement strand
GCGATCGCCACGGGTCGCTCGACGGCGGACGGGGCGCGCAGGATGATCGTGGTGCCCCCGGAGCTGACCTCCAGCTCGCCGAGGTCGCTCCGCTCGAGCATCCCGGTCAGCCGGTCCACGAGCGCCAGCAGGGACGCGTCCCCGTGGTCCGCGGGGGCGGCGGGGGCGGCGGGTGCGACCGCGGCGGGGGCGCGTTCCGTCTCGGTCATCGGCGGCTCCTCCCGCGCTCCCTCGTGGCCGGCGCTCATGCGTCCCACCTCCGGAACACGAGCGACGTGTTCTGGCCGCCGAACCCAAACGAGTTGGACACGGCGGTCCGCAGCTGGCGGCGCGTCGCGACCAGCGGGGTCAGGTCCAGCCCGGCGGCGTGGTCGTCGGGGTTGTCCAGGTTGATGGTGGGCGGCACGCACCCCTCGCGCAGCGACATGATCGTGGCAATCGCCTCGATCGCGCCGGCAGCGCCCAGCGTGTGCCCCAGCATCGACTTGTTGGCCGTGATCGAGACGCGCGGGGCATGATCGCCGAAGACCGTGCGGATCGCCTGGATCTCCGCCTTGTCACCCTCCGGCGTGGACGTGGCGTGGGCATTGACGTGGTCGATGTCCCCGGGGACCAGGCCCGCTTTCTCCAGCGCACGTCGGGTGGCCCGGACCGCGCCCATCCCGCCCGGGGCCGGCAGCGTGATGTGCGAGGCATCGGCCGTGGCGCCGTAGCCGACCAGCTCCGCGAGCGGCGTGGCCCCGCGCGCCTCGGCGTGCTCCAGCGCCTCCAGGATCAGGACTCCGCCGCCCTCGCCCATGACGAAGCCGTCCCGCCCCCGGTCGAAAGGCCGCGAAGCCACCTCGGGATCGTCGTTCCGCGTGGACAGCGCCCTCATCGACGCAAAGCCGCCGACCGTCGCCTCGTGGATGGCGGCCTCGACGCCGCCCGCGATCATCAGGTCCGCGTCGCCCCGGCGGATCGTCTCCCAGGCCTCGCCCAGGGCGTGGCCGCCGCTGGCGCAGGCCGAGACGGTGGCGAAGTTGGGGCCGATGGCGCCGGTCGCGATCGCAACCTGGCCGGCCCCGACGTTCGCGATCCCCATCGGCACGAAGAACGGCGAGATCCGGTCCGGACCCCGCTCCGCC
This sequence comes from uncultured Chloroflexota bacterium, assembly GCA_947085195.1. Classification (GTDB taxonomy): domain Bacteria; phylum Chloroflexota; class Limnocylindria; order Limnocylindrales; family CSP1-4; genus CAIXZV01. The sequence goes on along the minus strand of CAMTVM010000002.1, from coordinate 16,921 downwards.
ATCACCAGCACGTTCTCGAACAGGGTGGCCACGCCGCCCAGCCCGGAGCCGATGATGACGCCGGTGCGGGCGGCCGTCCCGTCGTCAAGGCGACCCGGGAGACCGGCCTGGACCAGGGCCTGGCTCGCGCAGACGAGTGCGAACTGGATGTAGCGGTCCGTCCGCCGGATCTCCTTGCGGTCCAGCACGTCTGACGGGTCGAAGTCGCGGACTTCGGCGGCGATCCGTACAGACAGCCGGGACGGATCGATGTTCGCGATGGTCCGCACGCCGGACCGCCCGGCGGTGAGACCCTCCCAGGTCGAGGCGACGTCGTTGCCGAGCGCGCTGACCATGCCCGTCCCGGTCACGACCACGCGCCGCGGCCGCTCCGGCCACGCCCAGCTCATCGGACCAGCTTGCCCGTGCGGACCGTGGCGGCGCGATAGACGTCGCCCGGAAGCCCCCGGGCGGAGATGGCGTTGGCGACGGCCAGGACGTCGAATTCGGTCCGCCGGATCTCCGCGGCCACCTCGCCGTCGGTGATCGTGACCATCGCCCATGACGCGGTCGGGTCGCCGTCGAAGACGTAGCCCGCGCTCCCGGCGTTCACGATCGTCTTCCAGCCGAGGTCCCGGACCTCGGGCACGTGCGTGTGGCCCACGCAGATGACGCGGGCGTCGGTGGCGGCGGCCCGCTCGAGGATGACGTTGGCATCCAGCGCCCGGTCGAAGCCGCGGGTCTGGGAGCCCGGTGAGGCATGGACCGCGAGGACCAGCGTGTCGCCCTCGGCGCGCAGCCGGCGCTCGGACGGCAGGCGGCGCAGCCACTCGAGCTGCTCGTCGCCCAGCTGGTCGTGGGCCCACTCGACGGCGGCGATGATCGTGTCGGGCACGTCGTCCTGGTACTGCGGGAACGCCGCCCCGTAGTCGAAGTCGCCCACCGCGATGTCCGTGTTGCCCGAGACGATCAGCGCGCCTTCCGACTCCAGGAGGCGGAGCGCGTCCACGGTGGCGTTCGGGTCCGGGCCGTTGAGCACCAGGTCGCCAGCGACCAGCACCGCGTCCGGCTTCTCGCGGCGAAGCTCCGCCCGGACCGCCTCCAGGGCGTGGAGGTTGCCGTGGATGTCCGACAGGACGGCGATGCGGGTCAACGCAGGACCCCGGCCGGCGGGATGACGAACGACAGCAGGCCCTCGCACGCGGTCTCGCCATTGACCCTGGCCACGCCGCGGCCCTTGCCGAATCGGCTGCCCAGCTTCTCCATCGTGATCTCGAGGCGGAGGACGTCGCCCGGGACGACCACGCGCTTGAAGCGGACCTCGTCGATCCCCGCGAACAGCCCGATCCGGTCCCCGAAGCCCGGCTGCATGGCCACGTAGATGCCCATCGTCTGGGCGAGCGCCTCCACTTGGAGCACGCCCGGCATCACCGGCAGGCCCGGGAAATGGCCCCCGAAGAACCATTCGGTGGCGGTGACGGCCTTGAGGCCCACGATCCGCTTCGCGTCCGGGTCGTACTCGATGATCCGGTCCACGAGCAGGAACGGCCAGCGATGCGGGATCAGGCTCTCGATCATCTTGACCGAGAACGGCGCGGCCATGGAAGGCTCGGCGTCCGCCGCCTCGGGGGCGCCGGTGGCAGGGGTGGGGGCGGGATCGGCGTCGGTCACGGGTAACTCCGGTTGGCTTCGGCGGCAGTGTGGGGGGACACGAGGGGCGCGTGCGCGGCGGTCGATGCAGGGCTGCACCGGGGATGGGCGGCGCAGACGGGGACGGGGACGGGAATGGGCATCATCCGGCACGCTCCGCGGCCGCGAGGAACGCCGCACTCCCGACGCGATCCAGCAGGTTGGTGGTGAACTTGCCCTCCAGGAACGGCTCCGAGCTCAGCAGCGCCCGGTGGATGGCGACGTTGGTGACGATGCCCTCGATGACGAGCTCGCTCAACGCGGCGCGGCCGCGGGCGATGGCCGCTTCACGGGTCGGGCCCCAGACGATGAGCTTGCCCAGCAGCGAGTCGTAGTAGGGCGGGACCTCGTAGCCGGTGTAGGCGTGCGAGTCGAACCGGACCCCGGGACCGCCAGGGGTGTTGAGGCGCTCGATGGTGCCGGCGCCGGGACGGAAGTCGTGGGCCGGGTCCTCCGCATTGATCCGGAACTCGATCGCGTGCCCGCGCTGCGGGACGTCGGCCTGGTTGAACCCCAGCGGTTCCCCTGACGCGATCCGGATCTGCGTAGCCACGAGGTCGATGCCGGTCAGCATCTCCGTGATCGGGTGCTCCACCTGGATGCGGCAGTTGATCTCGATGAAGTAGGCGTTGCCGTTGTTGTCCACGAGGAACTCGAGGGTGCCCACGTTCTCGTACCCGGCCTCGACCACGGCCTTGATGGCGCGCTCGGCCAGCTCCCGGCGACCGGCAGGGGTCATCGCCGGGGACGGTGACTCCTCGAGGATCTTCTGGTGGCGGCGCTGCACCGAGCAGTCCCGCTCCCAGAGGTGGACGCCGTGGCCGAACCGGTCCACCGCCACCTGGACCTCCACGTGGCGGTTGTCCTCCAGCCAGCGCTCCAGGTAGAGGGAGTCGTCGCCGAACGCCGCCTTCGCCTCGGAGCGGCAGATCGGCAGGACCGCCGCGAGCTCGCGCGGCGAGCGGACCATGCGCATGCCCTTGCCGCCACCGCCCGCGGACGGCTTGACCAGCACCGGATAACCGACGCGCTCCGCCTCCTCGAGGGCCTGCGCCTCGTCGAGGAGGAGGCCGGAGCCGGGGATGGTCGGCAGGCCGTGGGCCGCGAGCAGACGGCGGGTCTCCTCCTTGGACGCGAACCGCTCCAGCACGTCGGCGGGCGGGCCGATGAACGTCAGGCCGTGGGCGCGGACGACCTCCGCGAAGGCATCGTCCTCGGACAGGAACCCGTAGCCGGGATGAATGGCGTCGCAGCCGGTCACGAGGGCGGCGGAGATGACCGCCGGGGCCGAGAGGTACGAGCGCCGGGCGTCCGCGGGGCCGATGCAGATGGCCTCGTCGGCGAGCATCGCCGGCAGCGATGCGCGATCCGCCTCGGAGTATGCGACCACCGCCTCGATCCCGAGCGTGCGGCACGCCCGCAAGACGCGCAGCGCGATCTCGCCGCGGTTGGCGATCAGGATCCGGCTGACCACGCTCAGGCCTCCCCGTCCGCGGCATCGCCCGTGGCGGGCTCCCCGGCGAGCTCCCCGGCGGGCTCCCCCGCGGGCTCCCCGGCGGGCTCTTCGGCATCCGCCTCGACCAGGAGGACCTCCTCGCCGTACTCGACCGGATCGCCGGCCTGGACCAGGACCTCGGCCACGGTGCCGTCGATGGGAGACACCACGTCCTGCGGGATGCCGAGCAGGTCAACGACGGCGACGCGGTCGCCGGCGCGGACCCGGGCGCCGACGGCAGACACGGGACGGAACACGCCGACCGCGGGGGACAGCGCGGGCGACGCGGCGGGTGACGCCGCAGGCTCCGCACCAGCGGGCGCCTGCTCCAAGCGGGCGGGCGCCTCGGCCGGTGCCTTGGCGGATGCCCGAGCCGTGGCGGGGGCGGCCGTGGGACCATGACTCGCGAGGCGGGGCCGGTCGGCGCGGCGTGCACCGGTCGGCGCGCCCGAGGGCCGGCGCAGGCGGATCCGCCAGTCGTCCTCGCGGACCTCGATCTCGCCCAGGCCGCTGGCGTTCAGCTTCGCGACCAGCGCCGGGACAAGCGTGTCCGACAGGCGCGCGAGGCCCAGGTGATCGGCCTGGCGCCGCGCGGCGGTGCGCGCGGCGCTGCGCTCGCCGGGGCGGTTCGGTTCGGGCATCGGTCAGACGTCCTCGCGGGCGGGTGGCTCGTCGCGACGCCCCACCTGGAGCGGCGCCGGGATGGCGCGCTGTCCGGCCTCGAGGAGGCCGCGCAGGCGGTCTGCGAGACCGCTCCGGGGCGGCACGGTCGGCGTGGGTGCCGGGCTGGTGACCTCGGTGTACGCGCCGAGCGAACGGTACCGGCGATAGCGCTGCTCCACCAGCAGATCGGTCGGGATGCTCGCCAGGCGGTCCAGCTCACCGATGATCGCGGCCTTGAGGCGCCGCCCGGTCTCCTCGGGGTCCGTGTGGGCGCCCTCCGCCGGCTCGGCGATGACCTGGTCCACGACGCCCAGCGCCTGCTGGTCCGCGGCGGTCATCCTCATCGCAAGCGCGGCGGTCGCCGCCTCGTCCGTGGTCCGCCACAGGATGCTCGCGCAGCCCTCCGGCGAGATGACGGAGTAGACCGCGTTCTCCAGCGCCAGGACGACGTCGCCCACGGCGATCGCGAGCGCGCCGCCGGAACCCCCCTCGCCGGTGATCACGGTCACGATCGGCGTACGGAGGCGGGTCATCAGGCCGACGGATCGGGCGATCGCCTCGGCGATGCCGCGCTCCTCGGACTCGGGGCCGGGGTGGGCGCCGGGGACGTCCACGAACGTCACGACCGGCAGCCCGCAGCGCTCCGCGAGCTCCATGACCCGCATCGCCTTGCGGTAGCCCTCGGGGTGCGGCATGCCGAAGCTGCGCCGCACGTTCTCCTCCGTGTCCGCGCCCTTCTGCTGGCCGATGACCGCGACGCGGCGTCCCTCGATCCGGGCGAACCCCGCCACGATGGCCTCGTCGTCGCCGAACAGGCGGTCGCCGTGGAGTTCCACGAACTCGTCGGCGATGACGGCCAGCAGCTCCAGGATGCGGGGGCGGCGCAGGTTCCGGGCCAGCTGGACGCGGTTCCAGACGGCGGCCCTGGCCTCCGCCGAGGTCGGCTGGGACGGCGTCCCGTCCCGTCCCTTGCCGGCGTCCCTGCCGTCGTGGCCGTCGCGGCCGCGGCCGAGGATCCGGTCAACCACGGGCGGCCTCCCCCTGCTGCGGCACCAGGAAGCGCAGGATCTGGGCCAGCTCCCGCCGCAGGTCCGGCCGGGCCACGATGCGGTCCACGAAACCGTGGCGGAACAGGAACTCGGTGCGCTGGAAGCCCGGCGGCAGCTCCTGGCCGATCGTGCCCGCACCCACGCGGGCCCCGGCGAACCCGATCATCGCGTTGGGCTCCGCGAGGTTGATGTCGCCCATCGCCGCGTAGGAGGCGAAGACGCCGCCGGTCGTCGGATCGGACATCACGGAGACGTAGGGCACGCACGCGGCGCGCAGGCGCTCGATGGCGGCCATCGTCTTGGCGAGCTGCATGAGTGCGAGCGTCCCCTCCTGCATCCGCGCACCTCCCGAGGCGGACACGATCACCAGGGGTACGCGCTCGGCCCGGGCGCCCTCGGCCGCCCGGGCGACCTTCTCGCCCACCACGGCCCCCATCGACCCGCCCATGAACCCGAAGTCCATGACGAGGATGGCGACGCGCTGCCCCTCGATCCGCCCGAAGCCCCAGACGGCGGCGTCCCGCAAGCCGGTCGCCAGCTGCGCCGCCGCCAGCCGTTCCGGGTACGCCTTCTGGTCGACGAACCCCAGCGGGTCCTCCGATACCAGGCCGGTGTCGTGCTCCTCGAACGTCCCCGCGTCCAGGAGCTGGCCCAGGCGGACTGGTGCGGGAAGGCGGAAATGGTGCCCGCAGGACGGGCACACGCTCATCGCCTTCTCGAGCTGCTTGTTGAACAGCTGCTCCTCGCAGGATGGGCAGCGGGTCCACAGCTTCTCGGGGAACGCCTCGCGCCGCGTCCGGAACGAGGGAAACTTCATCGGCATCAGGCTGGACCTCCCAGGCCGCCGCCGGGCAGCACCGTCGCCGGGCCCCGGCGAGCGTGGGCGGTCCGGGCGGCGCGCGTCATCGCCCCCTCGGCAGGGTGAGCAGCGCGCCAGGCGACCCACGCGACACCGATGATGGAGATCGCGGCAGACGTGATGGCCCCGCCCACGATCAGCGGACGACGGGCCAGGGACGGGCGAGCCGCGCGCTCCATGGCGGCCGCATCGGACGGATCCAGGTCGCCACGGAGGATGGCATCGAGCAACGGGTCCGGCGGCGCTCCGTGCGGCGCTCCGTGGGAACCGCCGGGGGAGCCGCCGGCGCGGCGGGCGTCCGGGAAGACGACGACCGTCCCGCTCCGGCCCCCGGTGGCCGCCATCGGGCGTGACTGGGCGGCCATCCCGGCGAGGCGCTCGGCCAGGCGCTCCTCGAAGCGGAACGACGGGTGGATCCGGAGCATGGACCGGCGCAACACCCGGGCGGCGTGGCGCAGGTCGGGGTCCAGCCCGGCATCGGCCGGGGTGTCGTCCGCCTGGCGGTCCGCGGCGGCGAGGAGCGTCTCGAGGTAGCGGTCCGTGACCAGGGCGTCCACGCCGTCGTGCTCCCGGGACGGGAGGGCAGGGGCGTTCACGCGCGCGCCCCGGGCCCGCGGTCCCCCCCGCGCCCACGGCCCCCAGGCCTGCGGTCTCGTCCGAGCTCGGTGGCGACGCTGCCCAGGGCCCGGTGGATCAGGACCCGCACGGCACCCTCGGAGCGGCCGAGCACCCCGGCAATCTCCGCCGTGCTCATCTCGTCGACGAACCGCAGCAGCAGGGCCCGTCGCCGATCGTCGGGGAGCGTGCGGACGGCCCGCAGCGCCTCGGCGGCCTCGTCCCGGGTCACGGCATCCGCCTCCAGGTCGGTACCGTCCGGGATGGCCAGGCCGGCGCCCAGCGCAAGGTCAAGCGACGCGGCCGATCGTCGGCGGCGGGAGCGCCGCTCGTTGGCGACCACGTTGCGCGCGATGCGGAACAACCAGACGCGGAACGTGGAGGCCTCGGGACCGTCCTCCGGGCGGGCCTGCTCGCGGAACCGCGGCAGCGCGGCCAGGGCGCGCAGGAACGTCCGCTCCGTTGCGTCTTCCGCGGCGTGGTGGTCGGCGAGCTCATAGAGAGCGTAGGCATACACCTGGGCGAGGTACTTCCGGTACAGGGCGTCGAACTGGGCAGGATCCCGGCGGGCCGCCTCCACGAGGGTACGGTCGCGGTCGAGAACGACGACCGCTCCGGTCGTCATCCCCTCCCGTCTACCCAACACCGGACGCGTCACGGCGTTACACCTGTCCTGGCGCAAGGCGCACGCGGACGACCTGGCCCGCGTGAACGAGGCGCTCGCCCGAGGGCGCGGCCGGATCCTCGACGACCAGGCCCCCCGTCTCGGCGTCCACGCCCAGCGCCCGGACGGGGTCGTTCGTGGCGTCCAGACCCGCAGTGGCGTCCAGACCCGCAGTAACGTCCAGGCCCGCAGTGGCGTCCAGGCCGAAAGCGCCGCCCGCCGGCCCGTCGCCGGTGCCTTCGAGAGTGACCAGGCGCCCGGTCACGGACTGGCGGCCGGCCCACGAGTCCAGGTCGAAGAACCCGGAACGAAGCGCCGCGATCCGCCCGTCCAGCCGCTCCAGGAACCCGTCCAGCAGCGCGTCCCGGTCGATCGGGCGGCCGGCGGAGGCCTCGCGCAGGCTCGTCATCGTCGTCGCCAGGTCCGGCGGGAAGTCGGCGGCCGCCCAGTCTGCGTTGATCCCGATCCCTACCACCACCCGCGGGTCGTCCGTGCCCAGGCCGTCGCTCTCGCCCAGGAGGCCGCCCAGCTTGCGCAGCTGGAGCGGCGCGGCCAGGCGGGCGGCGGCATCTGCGGCATCGTCGACACCCGTCAGCAACGCGTTGGGCCCTCTGGTCTCGACCACCAGGTCGTTCGGCCACTTGCAGCGGATCGACCCGACCGGAAGCCCCGCGGCGTCCTCGGCCGCATCGGCCATCGCCAGCGCCACCGTCGCCGCCAGCCGCCAGGTTCGCCCGGGCGCCAGCCAGGCCGGCCGGAAGCCCAGCGAGACCAGGAGGGCGGCTCCCTGCGGCGCGGTCCACGTCCTGCCCAGGCGTCCGCGGCCTGCCGTCTGCTCGCCGGCGACGGCCACGCAGATCTCCGGCTCGCCGGCGGCCAGCCAGGCACGGACGATGTCGTTGGTGGAACCGGCGCGCTCGAACCGTTCGACGCGACGGCGGATGGTGGACGTGGGATCCGCTCCGTGCACCGGCCCGTCAGCCGGTGGGGGCCGCCTCGGCGGCCTCTGGCTGCTCGAGCTGGAACTGGGCGTGGAGCGCGCGCACGGCGTCCTCAACGCGGTCCTCGGCGATGATCGTGGTGATCCGGATCTCGGAGGTGCTGATCATCTCGATGTTGATCCCGGCCTCCGCGAGGGTGCCGAACATCCGGGCCGCGTAGCCCGGCGCGTTGTGGATGCCCGCCCCGACGATCGACACTTTGGCGACCGAGGAGTCCGTGGTCAGGTCACGACACCCGAGCTCCCGGACCAGCGGCTCCAGGATGCGCTTGGCCTTGGCGAGCTCGATGCGTGGAATGGTGAACGACAGGTCCGTGGCAGCGCCGTGGCCCACGTTCTGCACGATCATGTCCACGTTGATGCCCGCCTCGGCGAGCGGCCCGAACACGGCGGTCGCGACGCCCGGCCTGTCGGGCACCTCGACCAGCGTGACCTTGGCGACGTTCCGGTCGTGGGCAATCCCCCGGACCTTGTTCCGCTGCTCCACCTGGGGGTCCTCCCTGATCTGCGTGCCGGGCGCGTCCTCGAACGAGCTGAGCACCTCGATGACGACGTGGTTGACCCAGCCGAGCTCGACGGCACGAACCTGCATCACCTGGGCGCCCTGGTGGGCGAGCTCCATCATCTCCTCGTAGCCGACGACGGAGAGCTGGTGGGCATCCGGCACGATCCGGGGATCGGCGGAATAGATGCCCTTGACGTCGGTAAAGATCTGGCAGCGGTCCGCCTTGAGCTGGGCCGCGAGGGCGACCGCCGATGTGTCCGAGCCGCCGCGACCGAGGGTCGTGATCTCGGCGGCGTGGACGTCGCTGCCGCCGGGGGTGTCGTCGAGGCCGTCCAGGTCGGCGACGCTCATGCCCTGGAAACCCGCGACGATGACGACCTTCCCTGCGTCCAGCTCCGCCTGGATGCGGCGCGGGTCGATGCCCGCGATCCGGGCCCTGCCGTAGCGGCCGTCCGTGGTGATGCCGGCCTGCGGACCGGTCAGGCTGATCGCCGGGGTGCCGAGCGCATGCAGCGCCATCGACACGAGGGTGGCGCTCTGGTGCTCGCCGGTGGCCAGGAGGACGTCGAGTTCACGCGGATCCGGGTCGTCGGTGATCGCGGCCGCGAGGGCGAGGAGCTCGTCCGTGGTGTCCCCCATCGCCGAGACGATGACCACGAGCTGCGACCCGTTGGCGCGCTCCCGCGCGATGCGCCGGGCGACGCGCCTGATGCGCTCCGCGCCGGCCACGGACGAGCCGCCGAACTTCATGACGACGAGGGGGCTGGACATGGCGGCAATTCTAGCGGAGGGCCGCGGGGTGCCCGCGAATTCGTTCTCGCCCGCGCCGTCCGGCCGCGCCGTCCGGCCGCCACGAACCCGTTCTCCCCCGCGCCATCCGGCCACGCCGCGACCTCGTTCCGGCAGATGCCCAGGACCAGGGCAGTATCTGGTGCGACCCGCAGCGTTCCTGTCAGGCGCCCACCCGGCGGCCCGTATCGCCTCACGGGACGGCTACGCTCGCCAGAAGTCCACCCCCCGAGCCGTAGTCACGACGCTTCTGCCTTGCGCCCGCCCTGTGGACCGCTGCCGGAATTGGAGGACCCATTCACGCTCGGACGGGCGCTCCGGGCTCGTACCCGGTGCCGCCGGACCGGGTTACCGTCCGCCCCCCGGACATCCGACACGAACCAGACCCCTGCCGGCGCCGGAGCGACCGGGTCCGCCCCCCAGCGCGTCATCTCCCGCGTCCCCGCAGGCAGCACCGCCCGGATCGTCGCGCCGTACCTCTCCAGCCGGCGCCGGTTCGTCCTCGTATCGCCGAGCACCAGGGCTCGACCGACGGTCACCGGATCCCAGCCACGCTCCCGGGCGATCGCAGGCCCGAGCCGTGCCTTGCGGTCCAGGCCTCCCAGCATCGCCTGCATGTCCGGCGTCACCGACTTCACCTCGATCACCAGCAGCGCCCGCCGCCCGGGGTGGAACGCCAGCACGTCGATCGACCCGCGCTCCCCGTTCCGGGCAAACGACACCTCGACGGCCACGTCCCAGCCCAACGCCGCGAGCCGTCGAACGACCCACTCGACCAGGCGTGCGTGGGCCTCGTCGAGCAGGCGGTCCAGCCCCTCGCCCTGCCAGAACAGCCGCAGCTCCGCCCGGGCTCCGAGCGCGCCCGCGACCCGGTCCAGCGCATCGACCGGCATGTTGCCGCTCTCGCCGCGCTCGATGCGCCCGACCTGCGATCGCGACACGCCTGCCGCGGTGGCGAGATCCTCCTGCCGCCATCCGCGCCTCATGCGGAGCGTCCTGGTCGCCCGCCCGAACCGACCGAGATCCATCCCGGAAGCATGGCGGCGACCTCTCACCTGCCGCTTATCCCGGACCCGCGATCCGCTCCCGTCGCGCACAATCGTCGTCACGACCCCACGGGCGCGCCCCAGGAGATGGACCGCATGTGCTTCGACCACGACTCCCGGCCCCCGATCATGCCGATCGCCGGCGGAGCGCTGGACGCCCGGGACATCGTCCTGCAAGCCGCGGACGGCAACCGGTTCGCGGCCTACCTGGCCCGGGCCGCGCAGCCCACGGGCGCCGGCATCGTCATCCTCCCTGACGTGCGCGGCCTGCACGCCTACTACCGCGAGCTCGCGCTGCGGTTCGCGGAGCACGGCGTGGACGCGATGGCGATCGACTACTTCGGCCGCACCGCCGGCATCGGCGACCGGGGACCCGCCTTCGCGTGGCAGCCGCACGTCGAGCGGACCACCTACGAAGGGCTGCGGGCGGACGTCACGGCCGCGGCCGCCCACCTCCGGGAAGCGGCCGGCGTGGAGCGGCTGTTCGCCACGGGGTTCTGCATGGGCGGACGGCTGACGTTCCTCGCCGCGGCGTTCGGGCTGGACCTGGCGGGCGTGATCGGGTTCTACGGATGGCCGACGGGGCCGTCACGGAACGGGACGCCGGCGCCTGCCGAGGTGGCCGGAACCTTCGCCTGCCCGGTGCTGGCGATCTTTGGCGGGGCGGACGAGGGGATCGGGCCGGAGGCGGTCGTGGCGTTCGAGACCGCGCTCGCGGCAGCGGGCGTCGCACACCGCGTGACGACCTATGCGGATGCGCCGCACAGCTTCTTCGACCGGAAGGCCGCGGACTTCGCCGACGCCTCGGCGCGCGCGTGGGACGAGACGCTCGGCTTCATTCGATCCGGGGCACTCTGAGCCCGGAGACCGGATCCGGCCCGGCCGCGCCACGACCCCGGTCCACCGGCATCCGCCGCGCCACGAGCAGCGCGACCGCCGCCGCCAGCGCCAGCACGGCGGTCCCGAGCATCGCGGTCTGCAGCCCGATCGCCTCCGACAGGAACCCGACGCTGGGCGGGAAGCTGGCCGCCCCGAGCACCGCCGAGAACGTCAGCACGGTCGATACCGTCGCAGTCCGACCCGGCATCCGGGACCCCGCCGCGGCCACGATGAGCGGGAAGACCGGCCCGAACGCCACGCCGACGGCCCCGAACAGGAGCAGGGACAGGGCCGGTACCGGAACCGTCAGCGCGGCCACGAGCAGGACGGAGGCCACGGCCACCATCGCCGCCGCCGCCCCCAGCGGCTCCACGCGGTTCCCGATCTTCGCGAAGACTGCGCGACCGACCGTCAGCCCACCCCAGAACAGCGTCAGCGCCAGGCTGGCCACAGCGAGCGGGAGGTCCTCCAGCACCCGGACCATCCAGTCGGACACCGCGGCCTCGGAAGCGACATAGCAGCCGATGGCCACGGCCATGACGATCAGCGAGAGCGGCAGGCCGTGCCGGCGGCCGTCGGGCTCGCGCCCGGTCACATCGGCCGTGGGGTGGTCCTCACGGCCGCCGTGCACGTGGTGCCGCGCATCGGCCGGGACCGTGGCCACGAGGGCGACGCAGACCCCCATCCAGACGACGCCGCTCCCGAGCATGACCCACGGCCACGGCAGCCCCACGCCGATGAGCAGCGCAATCGTCACGGGCGCGATGAAGGCCGCCACGCTCCAGGTCAGGTGGAGCAGGTTGAGCGCCCGGCCGCGGGTCCGTGGGAACAGGTCCAGGTAGAGCGTGTTGATCCCCACGTCGGAGATGGAGCCCGCGATCCCCGCCACCACGCCGGCCGGGAGGAACACGAGCCACGAAGGGGCGAGCCCCTGGACGATCAGCGCCACGCCCATCGCGAATGCCGCCGCGCTCAGCGTGACCCGCGACCCCAGGCTTCGCAGCAGGGTCCCGCCCATGAGCGACCCGACCGCGTACCCCAGCGCCGTCGCCAGGAAGTACATCCCCAGACCGGCGTCCGTCTGCCCGTAGGTCGACTGGATCGAGCGGATCAGCGCTGGCACCAGCATGCTCCGCCATCCGATCATCCCGTAGGCGATCCCGCCCACGATCCCGGCTTGGAGCGCGCGCCCCGACGGCGCAGAGCCGCGCATGGGCACCAGGAGGTCGGGTCCGGGGGAGGTCACGCGGGCCATGGTATCGGTCGGCCGGTGAAGGGCCGGCGCAGGGCGGCTCCCGCGCCGGTCCCGGGACTTGTAGGCTGGGCCGAACACGCATCCGAGGAGGCGCGATGAAGGAACGGCTCATCGGCGACGACCAGTTGCTGGTCACGGCCGACACCACCATGGGCGACCCGCTGTGGGACTGGATCGCCGCGGACGCGGCCCGGCGGGCGCCGGACGGCTGGCGGATCGCGAACATCGGCGCGGTGCCGACGGCGGCGGCCCCGGTCAACCCGGCCTACGGCTACGGAGCGCCCGCCCCGACGGGCGTCGCGCTGTGGATCCTGTACCGCCGGTGAGCGAGTACGAGTCGGACGGCGAACAGGGCGGCGGACCGGGCGAAGAGCCGGGTCGCGCCAAGGCTCCCAGCGACCGGACGCGTGTCCGGCGGGTTCCCGGCCGCGGCCACTACGACCGGGCGACCGTGGACGCGATCCTGGACGCGGCCGTGACCGGACACGTGGCCTGGGTGGCGGACGGGCAGCCCTACGCCACGCCCACCCTGGTCTGGCGCGAGGGCGACCGCCTCTACTGGCACGGCTCCAGCGCCAGCCGCATGCTCCGGGCCGTCGACGGCCAGCCGGTCTGCGTGACCGTCACCCACCTCGACGGCCTGGTCATGGCCCGGTCCGGGTTCAACCACTCCGTGAACTACCGCTCGGCGATGGTCCTGGGAACGGCCCACCTGGTGACAGACGATGCCGAGAAGGACGCGTCGCTCGAGGCGTTCTTCGAGCGCCTCTACCCGGGCCGCTGGCCGGAGCTGCGCCCGATGACGGCGAAGGAGCGGAAGGCGACCGCTGTGGCCTGGGTGGACCTGTCCGAGGCCTCCGCGAAGGTCCGCGCCGATGTCAACCACGACGACGAGGGCGACGAGACGTGGCCCGCCTGGGGCGGCGTGATCCCGCTCCGGACCGTCCTGGGTGAACCCGAGCCGGACCCTTTCACGCCGGACGGGATGGCCCCGCCGGAGGTCCGCCTGGAAGGCTGAGCGGGCGACGCAACAAAACCTCAGCGCTTGAGGATCAGCCAGAGCAGGAGCAGCGCAGCCGCGATCCCGATCACCGGCAGCGCCGCGGCCGGCAGGGCCGCGCTGACCGCAGCGAAGACACCAGAGATGGCTGATCCGACCGCGTCCATCGTGCCGCCCACGAGCCCCGTGATGCCATCTCCGATCGCCCGTGCCAGCCCGTCGGTCAGGGGCCCTCGACGATCTCCGGCCCGCGGTTGCGCGGCGACACGATCGCGGTCCGCCCGTCCAGGCCGACGTCAGCCGCTGCCTCGCGCAGCGCGGCTTCAACCGGCTCGGCATCGGCCCCCGGCGCCACGAACGCCAGCACCGTGGACCCGGCGCCCGAGAGGAAGGCGCCCAGGGCCCCTGCCGCGCGCGCGGCACCGGTGAGGCGCGGCAGCTGCGGGTAGGCGACGGAGCGGTACGGCTCGTGGATCCGGTCCACCGTCAGGTCCGCCAGCAGCTCGAAGCGGCCCGACGCGATGCCGGCGACGCCGATCGCGACGCGGCTCAGGTTGCTCACCGCGTCCCGGAGCGGCACCTCCAGCGGCAGCACGCGGCGCATGTCCGCGGTCGACAGCCGGCGCTCGGGGATGAACAGCACCGCGCGCAGCCCGTCCGGGGCGTCGAAGCGGACCGCCTCCACGCGCTCGCCCAGGTGCGCCGACACGACGAACCCGCCCAGGAGCACGGCCGCAGCGTTGTCCGGGTGGGTCTCGATCTCCGTCGCCAGCCCCAGCAGCGTCGCCATCGGCAGCGTGCCGCCAACAAGGGCGTTGCCCGCCACCACGCCACCCACCGTCGCTGCCGCCGACGAGCCCAGGCCGCGGGACAGCGGGATCCGGTTGTCCATCGCGATCCGCCAGCCGATCGACGCCGGGCGCGGCCCCAGGACCAGCTCCAGCGCCGCCTCCAGGCCCGCCACGAACCGGTTCGACCGCGTCGCGGGGAGCTCGCCGGCGCCCTCGCCGGTGACCTCCAGCTCGATCGACCCGTCGCCCGCCACGGCCTCCACCGTGACCCGGTTCAGCAGCTCCAGCGCGAGGCCCAGGCAGTCGTACCCGGCACCCAGGTTGGCCGAGGAGGCCGGGATGTCGATGACCAGGCGCCGCCCGACGACGGCGTCCCAGGCGCCCGGGGCCGGGGACGCGGGCGCCGTCATCAGGTCCAGCCCAGCGCGTGCGCGACGCTCGCCACGGTCGGCTCGGCCTCGGTCACGTCGACGGTCAGGCCCGCCTCCGCCGTCGTCGGATCCTTGAGGCCGTTGCCGGTCAGGACGCAGACCACCAGCGCGTCGGCGTCCACTTCGCCGGCCCGCGCGGCCTGGATGATCCCCGCCACGGAGGCCGCGGACGACGGCTCGCAGAAGATGCCCTCCAGGCGCGACAGCTCGCGGTAGGCGTGGAGGATCTGGTCGTCGGAGACGGCCGAGATCCGCCCGCCGGAGTCCTCGCGCGCGGCCACGGCCAGGTCCCAGGACGCCGGGTTGCCGATGCGGATCGCAGTCGCAACGGTCTCCGGGTGCTCGATGGGATGGCCGAGGACGAGCGGCGCGGCGCCCGCGGCCTGGAAGCCCCACATCCGGGGGACGCCCGTCACGCGGCCGGCGTCGCGGTACTCGCGGAAGCCGCGCCAATAGGCGCTGATGTTGCCCGCGTTGCCCACCGGGATCGACAGGATGTCGGGCGTCCGGCCCAGGTCGTCGCAGACCTCGAAGGCGGCGGTCTTCTGGCCCTCGAGGCGGAACGGGTTGAGGGAGTTGACGAGCGTGATCGGGTGGTCATCCTGCTCGGACAGGGCGCGGACCACGTTGAGCGCCTCGTCGAAGTTGCCGCTGACCGAGATGACCCGTGCCCCGAACACGAGCGCCTGGAGGAGCTTCCCGATCGCGATCTTGCCGGCCGGCAGGACGACGATGCACTCGAGCCCGGCCGCGGCGGCGTAGGCGGCGGCGGAGGCCGAGGTGTTGCCGGTCGAGGCGCAGATGACGCTCTCCGCCCCCGCTTCCAGGGCCTTGGCCACGGCCAGGACCATGCCCCGGTCCTTGAAGCTGCCGGTGGGGTTCTGCCCTTCGATCTTGAGGTGCAGGTTCGCGAGGCCGATGGACTCGCCCAGGCGCTTCGCGTGGACGAGCGGCGTGGCGCCCTCGCCCAGCGAGACGACCGGCGTGGCGTCGGTGACGGGGAGGAAATTGCGGTAGCGCTCGACGAGGAGCGGGCGGGCGGGGTTCAGGGCGGGGTTCAGGGCGGGCATGCGGGCCTTCTAGTCTCCGACGGGGTAACAGGCGCCTGAAGGTGCCGCCACGCACTCTGCGGCCACGGGGCGCACGGGGATGGTCGACCGCTCGATGGCGGCCGGCGAGCCGGCCCAGGTGGAGCCGACGCCGCGCGCGATGGCGACGAGGTCGGAGAGCACCGCCGCCGCCGCCGCGGGTCCGCCGGCACCCGGCCCCTCGAAGGCAACGCGGCCCACGGGCACGCCATCGACCTCCACCCGGTTCAGCACGCCGTCACAGCGCCCGAACGGCGAGTTCGCCGGGACGGCCGTGGGCACCACGGACGCCTCGATGGACCCGTCCTCGGCGAGGCGGGTCGTGGCGATGAGCCGCAGGATCCGGCCCTCCGCCGCCAGCGCGGCCACGTCCTCGGCCGTGACGCCGGTGATTCCCGGGGCGTCCGGCGCACCCGTCGTCGTGCCCGGCCGATTGCCCACCGCGGCCGGGTCGATCCACGCACCGAACGCCAGCCGGGCGAGAATCACCAGCTTGTTGAGCGCGTCGAGGCCCTCGACGTCCGCGGTCGGGTCCGCCTCCGCGTAGCCCCGCGCCTGCGCCTCCGCGAGGACCTCCGCGTAGTCGCGCCCCTCGCGGGCCATCGCGGTGAGCATGTAGTTGGTGGTGCCGTTGACGATGCCCCGAACCCGGCTGATGCGGTTCGCCGCCAGGTCCAGGGCGATGGGCCCGAGCAGCGGGATCCCGCCGCCGACGGCCGCCTCGAACCGGAGCGCCGCCCCGGTCTCGCGCGCCAGGCGCTCAAGCTCCGGGCCGAAATGGGCGATCACGTGCTTGTTCGCGGTCACCACCGAGAGGCCGGCGGCCAGGGCGGCGCTGACGAACGTGCGGGCCGGTTCGGCGCCGCCCATCGTCTCCACGACGACGTCCACGTCGCCGCTCGCAATCATGTGCGCCGGCGCATCCGTCAGGAGCGCCTCCGGGATGCCGGACGCGATGGCCCGCTCGGTGAACTTCTCCGCGACCGCGGTCAGGACCAGAGGGCGGCCGTCGGAGGGCGCCAGGCGAGGCGATCGGTCCAGGAAGGCCCGTACGACCTCGCGGCCGACGGTTCCGGCGCCGATGACGCCGACGCGCAGGGGCTGAACGCTCACGGTGGGGTCTC
>CAMTVM010000001.1:0-17666 GCA_947085195.1 uncultured Chloroflexota bacterium | reverse complement strand
GTGACGCCGCCCTGATCGGCGCCGCGCGGGCGGAGGGGCATCCGGTCGTCGTCCTGCTCGATTCGAAGGGGCGGCCACCGGCCTGACGGTCGCGCCGGAGGGTCCTCCGCGCCCGCTGCGCTACGATCCGGGGCAGATGCCGGACCTGTCCCCGCTCCTCACGTCCATCGCGTTCCTGATGTCCCCGAAGCCTGTCCCGTGGTGAGCATCGAAGCCGCCCCTCCCCGGGCGGGCTCCGCCGTCGCCTCGGATCGTCCCGCCGCCGTCCCGCCCCGTCCCCGATCTGCCGCCATCGTCAACCTCGGCTGCAAGGTCAACCAGTCCGAGATGGAGGCCGCGGCCCGGCTGCTCCGCCAGGCCGGTGTCCCGCTGGTGGACCCCGACACGGCCGCGGACATGGTCCTCGTCAACACCTGCACGGTCACGTCCACCGCGGACGAGAAGTCCCGGGCCGCCGTCCGCCGCGCCCGCCGCGCGAACCCCGCCGCGCAGGTCGTCGTGACGGGCTGCTCCGTTGCGGTCGACCCGGCGATGTTCACGGCCGTGGACGCCGCCGCGCGCCTCGTGGGGAACGAGGACAAGGCCGCGTTCCTCGCGGAGCTGGAGGCGCTGCTCCGGATCGGGGGCGGGGGCAACGGCGCCGACGAGGACGCGGGTCCGCACCCGCCGCTCGATGCCGCGCTGCCCACGCTGTCGGGCGTCGAGGCGGTCGGGGCAGCCGACGCCGCGGCCGTCGCCCCCGGCCCCATCGACGGGATCGCCGACGGCCGCGCCTCGGTCGAGCGCACCCGCGCCTTCGTCAAGGTCCAGGACGGCTGCTCGTTCCACTGCACGTACTGCATCATCCCGCGGGCCCGCGGGGCCGAGCGGTCGCTCACCCCGGACGTCGTCCTGGCGGACGTGCGCCGCGCACTGGCCGCCGGCCACCGCGAGATCGTGCTGACCGGGATCAACATCGGCACGTACGACGGGGGCTGGTCGGAGCGGGGCGCCCGCGGCTCGCACGTCCGGAGCGCCCTGACGCTGGCCGGCCTGGTGCGGCGGATCCTGGCCGAGACACCTGTGGAACGGATCCGCCTCAGCTCGATCGAGCCGCAGCACGTTGACGACGAATTGCTGGCAACCTGGGGCGAGGGCGCGCCGCGCACGCTGCCCCACCTCCACCTGCCGCTCCAGTCCGGCGACGACGGCGTGCTCCGCCGCATGGGCCGCCGGTACGCCGCCGCCGACTACGCGCGGGTGGTGGAGCGCGCCCGTGCCGCCATTCCGGGTGTCGCGATCCACGCTGACGTGATCGCGGGCTTCCCTGCCGAGGACGACGAGGCGTTCGCGCGGTCCGTGGCCTTCATCCGCGGCCTGCAACCCGCCGGCCTGCACGTGTTCCGGTACTCGGCCCGGCCGGGGACGCCCGCGACCCGCATGGCGGGCCAGGTGGACGAGCGGACGAGGAAGGCGCGCGCGGGCGAGCTGCTGGCGGTGGCGGCGGACGCGCGCTCGGGGTTCGCGCGGCGGGGGCTGGGGACCGAGACCCGCGTCCTCGTCGAGACCCGGCTGCCCGACGGCCGATGGGCAGGCCATGCCGAGGATAACGTTCCGGTGGCGATGACGCCGCGGGCGGGCGATCCCGACGGCCTCGAGAATGCGATCCTGACGGTGCGCCGGACGGCGATCGATGCCGGCGGTGCCGGCGCGGCCGAACGCGTCACCGGTGAGATCCTCCACGTCGACCCGGCGCCGCGCACGTTGCGAGCCGCGCTGCCCGTGCTCGCCGGATCGCCGGCCCACATCGGAGGAGACGCATGAGCGCTGACTGCCTGTTCTGCCGGATCGCGGCGGGGGAGATCCCGGCCGCCCGCGTCCATGACGACGACCTCGTGTTCGCCATCCGCGACCTCAACCCGCAGGCCCCCACCCACATCCTCGTCATGCCCAGGGAGCACATCGCCTCGGCGGCGGAGCTCACGGACGAATTCGGGCCGCTGCTGGGCCGGCTGTTCGCGGTGGCGGCCGACATCGCCCGGCGCGAGGGCCTCGACGGCGGCTGGCGGCTGGTCAGCAACGTGGGTTCGGACGGTGGTCAGTCCGTGGCTCACCTGCATGTCCACCTGCTGGGCGGGCGCGCGATGGGCTGGCCGCCCGGATGACCGGCCCCACCGGGTCCACCGCCTCGGCCGGCCAGACCGGTTCCGACACCCCCACACCGGTCCGCGGCGGCCCGCCGCTCCTGCTCGCCGGCCTCGCCATCGGCAGCCTCGTGCTGGGTGGGCTCCTGATCCTCGCCCAGGTGCTGGGCGTCGGCGCCGGACCGGGCGCCGGACCGGGCGCCGAGCCGACCCAGACGCCCACCGGGCAGGACGCCCGGCGGACGCACGCTCTCGTCGTCAGGGCGCTCGGCAACGCGTCGTTCGTGGTCCAGGACTCCCCGAGCGACTACCGCCCCGGCGAGAGCCCCGAGCTGTACTCCGTCCCGCGGGGCCTGGTCCAGGTGATCATCCCGTCGGAGCCGCAGGGCGAGCACGTGGTGATCTACGAGTTCACCTCCGCGGGCGAGGCCGACCGGGCAGGCCGCGAGTTCGCCGCCTATCTGCGGGGCGGCACGGGTGCCGTCCAGTACCCGCGGGATTCGCAGTTCGTGATCCGGCGAGTCGGCCCCACGCTCGTGTTCTTCGCCTGGTCGCCGTCCGTCTCGCCGGACCCACGGGTGGCGGAGCTGGCGGCCGTGCTGGAGACGATCGGGACGCCGGTCGCCCGCTGAGGGCGCGCTATCCCTCGTTGCGGCGCCGCTCGAAGAAGGACCAGTGGTCGGACAGGTTGCCGGCCTCGCCAGGTCGCGGATCCGCGCTCCAGGTCCACTGCCAGGTGTCCAACGGGGAGTCGAAGGCACCGAGCACCTGTGGCGCGACCTCGAAGGTGACGCTCCGGCGCACGGCCCCCGGGTCGTCCGCGGCGTCGCTGTGGTCCTCTGCGAGTGAGACCATCCGGACGCGGGCTCTGGGGACAACGCCGGCCACGGCGTCGGCAAGGCGATCGAAGGTTGTCCGGGCCTGGGGCGTGAACGGCCTGTCATCGATGGCACAGGTGCCGCCCACAGGCTCGGCGTACCGCTCCGCGAGGTCCAGCATCAGCATCCGGTCGGCGAGGGAGGGAGGCTCCGAGCGCAGCGATGCGGCCATGAGCACCCCGACGAGCACCAGCCCCACGATCCCCACGATCCAGCGCATGCGCCTACGACCCCCGTTCCCGCCGCGGATCGTGCCCACCTACTCTCCCGGGGCGTGCCGGGGGAGGAACCGGCCCCGGACGACGCGTCCCACTCCCTCCAATCGTAGGAGGGGATGGCGGCCGGCGCCCTCGGTGCGGCTCAGCCCGCCCCGGTCCCCGTCCCCGTCCCTGCCCAGCTACCGTCCGCCCCCGCGCCCGCTACGCCTGCTCGTCGCTCACCGGCAACGGGGCCTCGATCGCCGCCCAGGCTCGCACCCGGTCCCGCTTCACCTTCAACGTGTGCGTGCGCGGGAAGTCCACCTCGGGCCAGAGCCGCCAGCCGGCGATCCGCTGGTTCGGTCCCAGGGCCGCGTTGGCGCGCTTGACGGTCGCCTCGATGGCAGCGCGGACCTCCTCGGGCGCCGTCCCTTCGATCGCCGTCGCGGCCCGCGGATCCCCCGGTGCTCCGAGGGTCTCCGGCGCGAGCACCACCGCCTCGATCCGGCCCGGGCGCGTCTCGATCACCACCGATTCCCGGATCCCGGCGACGCGCAGCGCGTTCTCGAGGTCCTCCGGGTACACGTTGAACCCGTTGGGCAGGACGATGATGTCCTTCTTGCGCCCGTGGAGGTGGAGCCGGCGCTTCTCGTCCAGCTGGCCGAGATCCCCGGTCATGTACCAGCCGTCGGGGGTGAAGGTGGCCGCCGTGGCCTCGGGGTTGTTCCAGTAGGCCTTGAACACGGTGGGGCCGCTGAACTGGATCTCGCCGTCGTCGGCGATGCGCATCTCGACGGGCTTCGGAGGCCAGCCCACGCAGCCGGGCGGATGGTCGTCCATCGTGGTGCAGCAGCCTGCGGCAGTCTCGGTGGCGCCGTACCCCTGGAGGACGATGACGCCCATGTCCTCCCACGCCTGCTGGAGCGCGGGTGGCAGGAACGCGCCGGCCGTGACGAACAGCCGGAGGCCGCCGCCAAGCTGCGCGTGGACGCTCCGGAACAGCAGGCGCCGTGCCGCGTAGGGGAGCCGGCGCGCCACGGCCCGCAGGCGGTTGAACATCGCCGTCCGGCCGCGTTTCTCCACCTCGCGCTCCATCGCGTTCCAGAACAGCTGCAGCAGCTGCGGGACCAGGAGCATCGTCGTGACGCGGTGCTCGCGCAGCGAGTCGAAGATCACGCGCGGGTTCCGGCTCCGGACGTAGAGGATGTCCGCGCCAACGTCCATCGCGTAGAACAGCGAGACCGCCTGCTCCAGCGAGTGCGACAACGGGAGCAGCGAGACCATCCGATGCGTCATCGGGTTGACGATCCGGTGGAAGGACGCCACGCCGGCCAGGACGCTGCCGTGGGTGAGCATCACGCCCTTGGGGTTGCCCGTCGTGCCGGACGTGAACGCCAGCTCGAAGGTGTCGTCGGGTGTCGGCCGCTCCCAGGCGGCGACCTGCGCCTCCCAGTCGGGCGGGAAGCTCTCGTCCGGCTCCTCGGACAGCGCCTCGACGACCGTGGTGGGGAAGCGCTCCAGGCCCACATCACCTGGGTCCGGGGCGTCGCGTCCGGACCCCAGCAGGAGGTGCACGGCACCCGAGGCCGAGATGATGTTGGTGATCGCGTCGGTGGACATGCGCGAGTCCAGCGGCACGTAGATCAGGCGCGCCGCCATCGCGCCGTAGTAGGCGGCCGGCAGCGCCGGCGTGGACGGGGACCAGGTGAGGACCCGGTCGCCCGGCTGCAGGCCCAGCGCGCGGAGCCGCCACGCGGCGATCCGGCTGCGGCGCAGCACCTCGCGATAGCTCCAGGCGAACGCGGTGCCGTCGTCACCGCGGAGGCCCAGCGCGTCACGGTCCCCGTAGCGCGCGGCACTTCCTTCGAGGAGATCGAGCAGAGTCTTCATGGTCGTCCGATCCTAGCGGGCGCTGCGACACGGGGGAAGTGCCGGAGGCCACGTTCGGGGTCAGGGTTTGAACGGGGCTCCCGGGGCGAGCACGATGCGCAGCATCACCACGCCGCCCGGCGGGCCGATGACATGGCCGCTGCCGACCGGCGCCCAGCCTTCGTTGCCGACGCCTGCGGGAGCGAAGCCACCGGCGCACCGCCTCCCAGGGCCGAAGCAGCGCATCGCACCCCCGTCTGACCCCTTCTCGTTTGACCCCTACCCGGGCCGCGCGTACACTCCGGCAGCCTGCCGGCTGGCTTGGCGTGCCTCGTGTGCGCATGGTCGCCGGGACGCCCCCTGCGCCGTCGGGCATCGCGCGCGGGAGGCGGGTGCGAGACCCCTGCCCGAGGAGGTGAACCGGGATTGGCCGAAGTCCGAGTGGGTGAGAACGAGACGTTCGAGAGCGCGCTCCGCCGCTTCAACAAGAAGATCCAGCAGAGTGGCATCCTCGCCGAGGCTCGCCGACGCGAGCATTACGAGAAGCCCTCTGTGAAGCGGAAGCGGAAGGAAGCGAAGCGCAAGAAGAACGCGCGCGCGAGCAACGGCTGAGCATGCCTGGTCCCGCGGACGGTCGCACTGACCGCGCCGCGGTTCCCACGGCCCACCCGCAGCGTCGACCGGGATCCCGTCCCGGACCCCCGCCATCGGCGCAGCTCGCGGGCACGGCGAACCGTCAGACGACGACGAAGCCGTGCAACCCGAGGAGCCATCCGGTGACCCTTCGCGAACGACTCCGCGACGATACGACCGCCGCCATGCGGTCGGGTGACGTGCTGCGCCGTGACGTGCTGCGGATGGTCCAGAGCGCCATCTACAACGTCGAGAAGTCGAAGCGCATCATCCTCTCCGAGGACGACATCACGGGCGTCATCACGCGCGAGGTGAAGACCCGCCGCGAGAGCATCGAGGCCTTCCGCAAGGGCGGTCGCGAGGACCTTGCGAGCAAGGAGGAGGCCGAGATCGCCGTCCTCGCCGACTATCTCCCCCAGGCCCTGACCGACGACGAGCTGCGCGCCCTCGTGGACGAGGCCGTGGCCGCGACCGGCGCCACCTCCGCCCGCGACCTGGGCAAGGTCATGGGCTGGCTCTCCCCGAGGACCCGCGGTCGGGCGGACGGCAAGGTCGCCTCGGGCCTCGTGGCCCAGGCGCTCGCCCGCGCAGACCTGTCCGCGCACGAGGCGGGGCACTAGCCCCAGGCGCGGTACCAGCCCGATGCTTGCCCGGTCCTCCGAGCCGATGGTCAACTTCACCCGCCGGGACGCGGGCCGCCTCATCGCAGCCTCCGTCATGCTGGTCGTGGCGATGTCCGTCATCCTGGGCCTGGAGTTCCTGCCCGCCCAGACGCAGCTCGAGGTGGGCAGGCCCGCCCCGGCGAACGTCTTCGCGCCGCGCGCAGGCCAGTACGACAGCGACGTCCTGACCAACGCGGCGAAGGAGGCCGCCCGCACCGGGATCGGGCTCCAGTACGACTTCACCGCAGCGCAGGCCGAGGCGATCGCCGTCCATCAGGCGCAGGCGTTCGAGCGTCTCGTGAGGCCCGTCGATGCCGCGTTCGCCAAGGACATGACGCCGGAAGACCGCGCGGCCCTCCTCGCCGTCGCCATCCCGGTGCTGACAGCCGACCAGATCGCCACCCTCCAGGGGCTCACGCCCGAGCGCTGGGCGGCGACCCGCACCGAGGCCGCGCGCGTCCTGGACACGCTCCAGCGCACGGAGCTCAAGGAGACGCAGGTCCCCCTGGTGCGGGACAACCTGCCGGGACGGATGGCGGGCGACCTGAACGTGGACGAGCGGCAGGTGGCCGCCGCCCTGATCGAGCCGCTGGTGGTCGCCAACTCCTCCTATGACCCCGCGCTGACGGAGACCCGCCGGCAGCAGGCCGCAGCCAGCGTGGAACCGGTCAAGAAGGTCTGGGAGAAGAACGACATCATCGTCCGGTCCGGTGACCGGGTGACGCCCGAGGCCTTCGAGGCGATCGAGTACTTCGCGCTCAACAAGGGCGGCCTGGACATGGCCCGGCTGGCCGGGTTCGTGGTGCTGTCGATCCTCGTCATCGGCCTGCTCCTGACGTGGACCTGGCGGTTCCGCCGCGAGTTCTGGCACCGCAACAACGTGATGCTGCTGCTCAGCCTGCTGCTCCTGGTGGCGGTGCTGGCCCTCAAGCTGACAGCCGGGCGCACGTGGGTGCCCTACGCGCTCCCGCTGGCCGCGGTCGGGATGCTGGTCGCGGTCCTCCTGGACGAGGGAGCCGCGACGATCCTGACCGCGCTGGTCGCGGTGCTCGCGGCCGCGGTCAACGGCGCGGCCCTGGACCTCGCCGCGTACGTGATGCTGAGCGGGATCGCCGGCATCGTCGCCGTCCGGCGCGGCGACCGGCTGATCGTCTTCGTCCAGGCCGGGTTCGCCGTGTTCGTCGTCAGCGCGCTGGTCGTCGCGACGTTCGCGCTGCTGGGGGACCAGGACATCCGCGGGGTCCTGGAGCTATTGGGTGCGGCCGCGGTGGCGGCCGGCGGCGCGACGGTGGCGGCGGTGGGCAGCTTCGCGGTGATCGGGAGCCTGTTCGGGATCCTCACCGCGTTCCAGCTGCTGGAGCTGGCGAACCCGTCCCAGCCCCTGCTGCGCCGGCTCCTGGTGGAGACGCCGGGCACGTACCACCACTCGCTGATGGTCGGCAACCTGGCCGAGCGCGCCGCGGAGTCCATCGGCGGCGATCCGCTCCTCGCCCGCGTCGCCGCCTACTACCACGACATCGGCAAGCTCTCCAATCCCGTCGCGTTCATCGAGAACCAGGCGGGCGGTGACAACCTCCACGACGAGCTGGACCCCGAGACATCAGCGCAGCTCCTCAAGAGCCACGTCAGCGCGGGCATCGACATCGCGTACAAGTCCGGGCTGCCGAAGGCGCTGATCGCCTTCATCCCCCAGCACCATGGGACGGCGGTGATGTCCTACTTCTTCGCCCGCGCCAGGGGGGCGGCCGCGGCGCCGTTCGGTGGCCTGGGGACGGCCGAAGGACGGAAGGCGGCGGAGGCCGTGGATCCGCGCAAGTTCCGCCACGGCGGCCCGAAGCCCCAGACCCGCGAGGCGGCGATCATCATGCTGGCCGACTCGGTCGAGGCGTCGGTGCGGTCCCTCGCGTCCCGCGATGAGGCGGCGATCCGCGCGATGGTGGCGCGGATCTTCGAGGAGCGGATCAGCGACGACCAGTTCGACGAGTGCGACCTCACGTTGCGCGACATCGAGCGGATCCGGGAGGCGTTCGTGGAGCAGCTCCTGGGCATGTACCACCAGCGGGTGGCGTACCCGCAGAACAAGGTGGTGGAGCTGGAGTCGCGGCGCTCCTCGGGCGGGGAGAGGTAGGTCGTTTCTGCCCTCGGGCGGCCGTCCCGTGCTTCCCCTGCCTATGCCCAGGGGTGGTGAGTGGAGGCGCTTCGGTCGCAGCCGCCCCCTGAGCACCACCTCCAGGCGTAGGTGAAGGGGCGCCACAACGGGCTACGATCATCCGATGCGAAGCCTGTACCTCGGCCCGTGGCGGATCGACGTGGAGTGGCGGGGCGGTGTCCCGCGGCTCCTCCCCGCGACCGCCCTGGCGCGCGTCGCGGCTGCCGCGCTGGATGCCGCCGGCGCGCCATCGCCCGCCTCGCTGGGCGTGATCCTGTCGAATGACCCGGAGCTTGCCGGCCTCAACGAGACCCACATGGGCAAGGACGGCCCCACGGACGTCCTCTCGTTCCCGCTCCTTCCGCCCGGAACCTACCCGCCGCACCCGGGCAAGGCCGCGGCTGATGCCGCGGGCGGCACGGCCGATGAGGAGGTCGGGGGGGTCGGCGCCTTCGCCCTCCCGCCGGGCGCCCGCCGGCACCTGGGCGACATCGTCGTGTCCGTGGAGCGCGCGATCGACCAGGCCGAGGCGGGCCGCGGCGGCCAGACCGGCGACGTGCGCTGGGACGCCCGGGACGAGCTGCGCCTGCTCGTGATCCACGGCACGCTCCACGTCTGCGGATGGGACCACGCTGAACCGGACGAGGAGGCGGCGATGCGCGCCCTCGAGACGCGCCTGCTGGGCGGGCGCTGAACGAACAGGTCCTGACGATGGAGATCACCCGCAACGACGAGCTCGCGAGCACGCTCCCGCGGGCGCGCGTCGAGCCCTGACGGGCGAGGGGACCGCGTCCCGACGGGTGGGCGGTACCATGGAGCGCGAGCCCCGTCGGACCCGGTCCCGGGGCCGTTCGCCGTGTCCGGACGTGGTGTCCGGGCCACAGCCGTCGAGGTGGGATCCGGAACGTGAAGCTCGTCATCGGCCTGGGAAACCCGGGCAGCCAGTACGCGGAGACGCGGCACAACATCGGCTGGATGGTCCTGGACCGGCTCGCGGACCGGGCCGGGCGGTCCGGGCGTGGTCGCCAGCGTGACGCGTCCGAGAGCATCCAGATCCGGTACAAGGGCATGGACCTGGTGCTCGCCAAGCCGCTGACCTACATGAACGAGTCAGGGATCGCGGTGCGCAAGCTGCTGGCCCGGGAGCGCGTGCCGCTGGCCGAGGTGCTGGTGGTGGCGGACGACTTCGCGCTGCCGTTCGGGAAGCTGCGGTTCCGGGAGGCGGGGTCGCACGGCGGGCACAACGGGCTGCGCTCGATCATCGAGGAGCTGGAGTCCGAGAAGTTCAGCCGGCTCCGGCTGGGGATCGGGGAGCCCGGGCGCGGGGCGGTCGACCACGTGCTCTCGAAGTTCGCGGCCGACGAGCGGACGCGCCTGCCGATCCTCCTCGATGCGGCGGCCGATGCGGTGGAGGCCTGGGCGCGCGACGGGACGTCCAGGGCGGCGAACCGCTTCAACCCCTTCGAGCTGCAGGCGCCTGCGGCAGCTGGCGATGGCGACGGACCCGCGCCGAAGCCGGGTGAGGTGGGCGGACCCGCCGACGAGTCGGGCGTGCGCCGGACGAAGACGGGCTGGCGCCGGATCCTGGGCGGGGATCGCGGCGAGGGGGAGGAGAGCGGTGGCGGACGCGATGGCGGCGGACGCGAGGGCGGCGGACGCAACGGAGGCGGACGCGATGGCGGCGGGCGGCGGTGACGGACCGGTGCCGCGGGCGGACCACGCGGGAACGGAAGCTCGCCGACAAGGTCGCGCGCGAGTGGGCGGAGCGGCGCGCGGCCGCGGAGGTCGGCGAGCAGGGAGTTGACCTCGACCGCGCCTCGGTCGAAGCCGAGGTGGAGTTGCCGGATCCCGCCGCGAGGCGGGCAGAGCCAAAGGCCGGGGGGTCGGGCGCTATGGGCGGTTTCGCGCATGTTCGACGGGCAGGCGCCGCCCATGCCCCCAGGGACCGCGCCGGCACCCCGTCCCGTGGCGGTGGCGGGCGGCGGGTGCCGGATCTCGCGGTCCTGCCGCGGCTTCTCCACCAGACGGGCTCGTTCGGGACGCTGCGGGAGCGGCTGGGGCCGGCGGCGACGCCGCCAGCCGGGATCCACGGCCGCCACGTCGGCCTGACGACGGTCCCGCACGGGGCAAAGTCCTACCTCGCGGCCGCGATCGCCCTGGCGGAGGGCGGGGAGCGGGTCTGCTGGGTGGCCCGGGACGCGGAGATCGGCGATCGCGTGGCGGAGGAGCTTGGCGCCTGGCTGGGCGACCCGTCGCTGGTCGCGGTGCTGGAGCCGCGCTCCTCGCTGGCCTACGAACGCTCCGAGCTGGTCCCCGACGAGACCGCCGCGCGCGTGGCGGCGCTGGCGGCGTGGCGCGGCGGCCGGGCGAAGGTCCTGGTCGCCAGCGTCCAGGCGCTGCTCCAGGCGACGCTGGCCCCAGACGACCTGCCGGCGCAGACCCGCACGCTCAAGCCCGGCTCTCGCGTTCATCTCGACGCGCTCCTCGCAGAGCTCCTCGACCGTGGCTACACGCCCGTCCTGGAGGTCGCGGGCCGGGGCGAGTTCGCCCGGCGGGGCGGCATCCTCGACGTGTTCCCGCCGTCGGCCGCGCTCCCCGTCCGCATCGAGCTGTTCGGCGACGAGATCGACTCGCTCCGCGGCTTCGACCCGACGGACCAGCGGAGCGTGGAGCCGGTCAGGGAGATCGCCCTGCTCCCGGCGACGGAGTTCCTGCTCCCGCCCGGTGGGGCGGACGAGATCCGGGCGCGACTGGGACGGATGGTCGCGAGGCTGCCGGAGCGCCTGGCGCTGGATCTGGAGCGGTTCGCGGGCGACGCGGTGCCGGAAGGCGCGATCGGGGCGACCGCCGGTCGCGCGCTCCCGGCCGGGGATGCCGCCGAGGTCTGGTGCCGGGTCGTGGCGCCGCACACCGGCCTCGACCACCTCGATCCCTCCACGCTGTTCGTCCTGGATGAGCCCGGTGATCTCGCGGAGGCCGCTGACTTCCTGTGGCGCCAGGCCGAGGAACGGCACGCGGAGCTGGTGGAGAGCGGGGAGCTGCCCAGGGACTGGCCCGCGGCCTACCTCCCGCCACGCGACTGGAAGGCGCGCCTCCACGGCGCGCGGACCCTGGAGCTCACCTGGCAGTCCGAGGCCGGTACGGCGGACGGCATGGCGTACGCGTCGAAGGGCCTCACCTCGGGCGACCTGTTCGGCTGGCGCGATCCCGTCCTCCCGCCGGGCCGCACGGAGCGACTGGTCGACGGCGTGGAGCACTGGCTGGGTGAGCGGGCCCGCGTCGTGCTCGTGAGCGACCAGGCGGCGCGCCTCGCGGAGCTGCTGGGCGAAGCCGGGCACCCCGTCGGGATCGTCAGCCGGATCGCGGAGGCGCCGCCGCCGGGGGCGATCGCGCTGGTGGAGCGGAGCCTCAACGGCGGTTTCGAGGGCGGCCCGGACGGGCTGGCGGTGGTCACGGATCGGGAGCTGTTCGGCAGCGTCCGCGTCCGCCGGCCGAAGGCGATGCGGCGCGTGGTCCCGCGGGACATCCTGGAACGGCTGACGGCCGGCGACCTTGTCGTCCACATCGACCACGGCATCGCGCGCTACGAGCAGATGCTCAGGCGTGGGGATGCCGGCCAGGAGCGGGACTACCTGGAGCTCTCGTTCGCGGCAGGGGATCGGATCTTCGTGCCGGTGGAGCAGATCAACCGGATCTCGCGCTACTCGGGCGGGGAATCGCCGCAGCTGTCGCGCCTGGGCGGGACGGACTGGCTGCGAACGAAGCAGCGGGTCCGCAAGGCGGTCACGGACCTCGCGGAGGAGCTGCTTCAGCTGTACGCGAAGCGCGAGGCGGCGGACGGGTTCGCGTATGCGCCGGACTCGCCATGGCAGGCGGAGATGGAGGCGTCGTTCCCGTACGAGGAGACGCCAGACCAGTTGCGGGCCGCGGTCGAGGTCAAGGTGGACATGGAGACGCGGCGCCCGATGGATCGCCTGGTCGTGGGCGACGTGGGCTACGGCAAGACCGAGGTGGCGCTGCGGGCCGCGTTCAAGGCGACCCAGGACGGGAAGCAGGTCGCCGTGCTCGTTCCTACTACCGTGTTAGCAGGGCAGCACTTCACCACGTTCTCGCAGCGGTTCGCGGCCTTCCCGATCACGGTGAAGCTGCTGTCGCGCTTCGTGGGCGCACGCGAGCAGGACGCCGCCATCGCCGGACTGGCCAGCGGGGGCGTGGACATCGTCATCGGGACGCACCGGCTGCTGAGCAAGGACGTGGCGTTCCGGGACCTGGGCTTGGTCGTGGTGGACGAGGAGCAGCGGTTCGGGGTTGCGGCGAAGGAGCGGCTCAAGCACCTGCGGTCCGCCGTGGACGTGCTGACGCTGTCGGCCACGCCGATCCCCCGGACCCTCAACCTGGCCCTCGCCGGGATCCGGGACATGTCGGTCATCGAGACCCCACCCGAGGACCGGCTGCCGATCCAGACCCGCGTCGCGGAGGCATCCGCCGGCCTCGTCCGGGACGCGATCCTGCGCGAGCTCGACCGTGGCGGCCAGGTATTCTACGTCCACAACCGGGTCGAGACGATCGAGGCCCAGGCCGAGCAGCTGCGGCGGCTCCTGCCGGCGGCGCGGATCGTCGTCGGCCACGGGCAGATGGGCGCGGACCGGCTCGAGAGGGTGATGCTCGCCTTCGCCGACGGTGCCGCGGACGTCCTCGTCTGCACCACGATCATCGAGTCCGGCCTGGACATCCCGAACGCGAACACCATCGTCATCGACCGCGCGGACACCCTGGGCCTGGCGCAGCTGTACCAGCTCCGCGGGCGCGTGGGCCGGTCCTCGCGACGCGCCTACGCGTACCTGCTCTACCGGCGGCGCGAGCGCATGAGCGAGGAGGCGCGGAAGCGGCTCCAGGCGATCTTCAACGCGTCGGAACTGGGCGCCGGGTTCCAGATCGCGCTGGCGGACCTCGAGATCCGCGGGGCGGGCAACATCCTCGGCGGTGAGCAGTCCGGGCACATGGCGGCGGTCGGGTTCGACCTGTATTCCCGGCTGCTGGCGGAGGCCGTGGAGGAGGCGAAGGCGCGACGGGAGTTCCGCGAGCCGGTCCGCGAGGCCGTCCAGGCCGTGGTGGACCTGCCAGTCGATGCCCACCTGCCCGACGACTACGTGCCCGAGGTCGCGCAGAAGCTGGAGCTGTACCGGCGGCTGGCGCGGGCGCGGACGATCGGCGATGTGGCCGAGTTCCGACAGGAGGTGCTGGACCGCTACGGGCCGATGCCCGCGCCCGTGCTTCGCCTGGCCGAGGTCGCCGAGCTGCGGCTGTCGGCGGAGTCGGCGGGCGTGGCCTCGCTGGCGCGCGAGGAGGGGTGGCTGGTCGTGCGGTTCGGGGCGTTCCTGTCCCGGGCGACCGCGATGCAGCTGCTCTCGCCGTCCTTCGGGGCGCCGCTGCCGGGCGTGCGGGCGGGGGACATGACGTTCGCCTCGAACCAGGTGCGGATCCGGCTGCCGAAGGACGTGCTGAAGGGCTGGGTGCTGACGCAGGCGGTGGTGGCGCGGCTGGTGGCGGCCGCGGGCATCGAGGCGGCATCCGGATGAGACCCTACTTCGACAGCCTGCGGAAGTGGGTGCAGCCCGCCGGGCCGAAGGAGGGCCGGGATCCGGTCCGCGTGTCCCGGGCGTACGTCGCGCTGCGGCGCGGCATCCTCGCGACGTCGCCTGCCGCGCTGGGCCTCGCCCCGAGCGAGCGGCTGCCGCGGGTCTGGGCGGTGCTCGTGGACCTTGAGGTCGATGCGGAGGCGGTCACGGTCGCGTGCGTCGCGGACGGGACCACGAGCCTGTACACGGGAACCGGCGGCGCCATCCTGGGGGCGGGGACGCAGGCTGCGGTGGCCGCGGCCGCGGGGCAATTGCTGGAGGCGGCGGAGCAGGTGCTCGATGCGCTGCCGGCGGCGGACCGGATCGCGCTCCCGGCGGCGGGCTCGCTGGCGTTCCTGGTGCTCACGTACGACGGGATGCGGCGCCTGGAGGTGCCGGAGGCCGAGGCGCGCGATCCCGCGGCGGGTGCGGCGGGTGCGGCGCACGAGCTGTACGTGGCGACGCGGAACGTGGTCGCGGAGCTGCGGCTGGCGGAGTCGCCGCGCGGGGACTGATTCAGGGCGCCACCGATCCATGCCCTCGCCCCGCGACGCCCCGGACCGCGCCTCCCGTCGCTGATTCCCGTCACCGTCACGCTTCCTCCCTGGGACCCCAACGATCCGCCCGTCGGCCTCGCGATCGACTCGGCCAGCGGGACGGCTGGAGGGCGCGAGCTCACGGTCGCCTTCATCGGTGCGCCGTTGCCGGGTGATCAGGCCTGTGGCGAGGACTACACGGCCCAGGCGGTCGAGTCCGATCTGGCCGTCGTCGTCATCGTGACGCGTCATCCCCGCCTGGGGTTCGGCGCCTGCCCGGCCGCCGGGGCGCGCGCACGGCGTCGGTAGAACTGGCCGCGCCGCCCGGGGAGCGTGCCGTGCTCGAGGTGAAGCAGGGACGGCCGGTTCCCGTCGAGCTGACCCCCTGAGCCGGTCTCGCGCGGCTGGTACGGTGCGCCGATGAGCAGACCCTTGCTGGAAGACCCGCTCGCGCACCACGTCTGGGCCACCCTCCGGTTGCCCGATACGTGTCTCTCGATACGTGTCTGGTGCTGGGTCCGGAGCAGCTGGAGACCGGTGCCCCGGGAACGTACGGCTCGATCCTCGAGACGATGCGCCACCTCGTCGGCGCCGACGCCTCGTACCTGTTCGTCCTGACCGGCGGGCGCACCGCCGAGATCGAGGAGGCGCAGATGGGTCTCGCCGAGCTCCGGATCGTGATGGAGCGCAACGGTCCCGCCTGGTCCTTGCTCCTGGCCCAGGACCTTGATCCGGACGCGGTCGTCGTGCGGCACCGGGAAGACGGGTCCGAGAGCCACGCGCCCCTGGGCATCCAGCTCGCGCAGGCGCTGTACCACGGGACCGACCACCGGAGCCAGGTCTGCACCGCGCTCACGATGCTCGGGGTGGAGCCGCCGGCGATCGACGCCTGGGACTTCGCGGAGCAGGGTGGGCGGCTGCTTGAGGTCCCATCCCCGGCCTGACGGCTTGAGGTTCGCTGCCGGCTCGGCCTACGCTCTTGTCGCACACCTCCGAGGCACCTGCCTGTAGACACGAGCCTCGCCAGCGCGCAAGATCGCGCCCTCAGGGGAGTGCCAGCGTCCTGGCCCGCACACCCGGGGACGAATGAGGGTCGTGCCATGCGGAGATCCGTCCGATCACGCCGCGTGGTGGCGTTGCTCGTCGTGAGTGGGCTCCTCGTCGGCCTGACCGGCGGGCCCACCGGTGCCGCCCTCGGCGCGAGCGGTGACCCGCCCCGAATCGAGTACGCGGGCGAGGTGCTGAGCGCCGCCTCGTACGATCACGTCGTGCTCATCTACAGCACCCGCCTCGACGAGACGGTCCCGATCCCGCTCGGGGACTTCAGCGTCACCGTCGACGGCGCGCCTCACACGCCGGTCTCGGCCAGTTATCTGCTGTCGGGCCTGGCGGGGATCGATGGTGGGTTCGGCGAGAGCGGGACGACGTTCATCCGGCTCAACCTGCCGGCGGGGGTGACGGTCGGAGCGGCTTCGAGTGTCGCGGTCCGCTATGTCCCCGGTCCTGCGCCGCTGCGCGACCCGTCCCTGACCGCGGCGGTGTCCGAGACCGTGACCGCCCACGTCGAGGATGCTGGTGATTTCGCGTTCCTGGTCGGGGTCGTGGACTCCGGCAATGCGACCAACCGCCTGACGCTCGTCTTCACCGGGCAGGTCGACCTCGGGTCGATCCCGGCGCCCGCCGACTTCGATATCATCGTCAACGGATCGCAGGTCGGCATCGTCGCCGTTGAACCGCGAATGCCGGACCTCGGGCTCGGGTTCGTCGACCTCGTCCTCGCAGCGTCCGTCCCGTACGGGGCGAGTGCCACCATGGCGTACGTCCCCGGCACGAACCCGTTCAGGGCGCGCAACGGCGGCCTCGTGCTGGATCCGATCCCGACACTGGACGTCGTCCTGTTCGTCCCGCCGACCCACGCGTCAGCGACCGTGGCCGCCGGTGAGACGGTCACGACCGGGGTCGGAGCCCCGTCCCCCGCGGACCCGCTCACGACCGCAGTCACCAGCCCGAACGCCGGGCAGGTGAGGATCGACGAGACGGCGCCCGGCCCATCGCCGGTCGGGTACACCTTCTTCGGCCAGCAGGTCCAGATCACCGCCCCGGAGGCAAGCGCGAACGACCCGCTGGTCCTGGTGTTCAAGATCGACGCAACCCTCGTGCCGACGGGTCAGAACGCGATGTCGATCGTGGTGTTCCGCAACGACGTCCCGATCGGCAACTGCACGGGACCCACAGGCTGGGCCGATCCGTCTCCGTGCGTCGCCGATCGGGACGAGATTGGCGGTGGCGACATCCAGATCACCGTCAACACCGTTGCCGCGAGCCGCTGGAATGTCGGCATCGTGGCGCCGTATGCATTCGGCGGCTTCCGGCCGCCCGTCAACGGAGGTGCGGTGCGCAACCTCGCCAAGGCGGGCAGCGCCATCCCGGTCAAGTTCAGCCTGGGCGGCAACCGCGGGCTGGCCATCCTCACCGCCGGGTCCCCCGCCTCGCAGCGGGTCGCCTGCAACACGTCCAGCCCGATCGACCCCATCGAGGAGACCGTCTCCGCTGGCGCATCGTCACTTGTCTATGTTGCCGGCACAGACACGTACACGTACGTGTGGAAGACGAATCCGGCGTGGACTGCGACCTGCCGCGTGCTGACCCTGTCGTTTGGGGACGGCTCACGGCAATCGGCCCTGTTCCAGTTCAGGTAGGCGGGTCCAGCGGAAGGGCGTCGCTCGGGTACCCGCGGGCGCCCGAGCGACGCCCAGTCGACGTGACGGCGCAGGCAATGGCCGGCCCCGCCCTGCCTCAAATGCGGCATGATCCTCGGACGTGCGCTCCTGCTGCACCCTGGAGGAGACCGGCATGGCCACCCACAGCAGCGTCGAGGCGTACCTCGCCGCGCTACCGGCTGACCAGCGCACGGTGCTCCAGGCGCTCCGCGAGACGATCCGCGCCGCCGCACCCGAGGCGACCGAGCAGATCGCCTACGACATGCCGGCGTTCAGGACCC